>BAABWY010000003.1:0-300000 GCA_040367435.1 Hyphomicrobiales bacterium 4NK60-0047b
TCTCTCTCACGGCTATTCTAAGCGCTTATGGCGCTTAGGCCTCCGAGGGACGGCGCTTGCACCGGGCAGCTAAGCTGCCATGTCCCTCAGCCCGAAAAGGGCTGAGCTCCTTCTTCATGTCGTGAGTTTTTTTGTTTTCTCTCTCACGGCTATTCTATGCGTAGAAGATTTAAAAAAGAGCTTGGACTTCTTTGGATTTGTCATTTGTTTTAGCCGGTGTTTTTAAAGGCTCTCGCACTAAGATTAATCCAGCTTTTGCTTCATCGTACCATTGACCGGTATTTGACAACAAATTTGTTTCTAACTTTTGCTTCCAAAGGTCTATTGTTGATTGCACTGCTTTTTCATTTGCTGATATAAAATCATCTCGAGAGAATTTTTCGTTGATTTTATTCACCACATAATCGGCAGCAAACCCGAGCACAACGCCGATCGCTGCACCTACAATTGTTCCACCCACTGGTTCGACCATAGTTCCGGCAACAGCACCGCCTTCAGCTAATGTTATACGTGCACCCATCGATGTTGCGAAACGCCGTGATAGGGGCATGAAAATTCCACTCAGGCCTCGATTAACAGCTGGGCCAATTGTGAGAGCGCCTATTGTTCCGCCAACTGCTGCACTACCTAGGCCTACAATGCCGTCAAAAGCACGGTCTTCCATGAGAAAGGTTGGGTTTTTCCAGCGCTGTGCGTCCCAATCAAGATTGGTCTGAGTGAATTGGGCATTCTTTGGAATTGTTTCCAGGAAGGTGGTGTTTTGTTTCAAGAAGGCCTTCATCTTTGCGTCTTGAATGGCCATAGTTGCTAGGTAGGACTTGTGGGCGTCTCGTGCAATTTTCTCTAGCCCGCCTACAATGACGGCATCTCTTGTCTCTGGTTTGAGAACTTGTTCCTTATAGTGGCTCATGAAATAATCGCTCATGTCCCGCTCAACTGCTGTTCGCAGGCTTTCATATTCTCCAAGTTTGACCAAGCGGCTGGTGGTAGATGAAATGGCTTCTTTTAAAATGATGTAGGGACGTTTCCATTCAAAGAACCAGTCTGCATATTTAGCAATCGCTTCTTCTTTGTCTGTAAAGGCCTTATCAAAAAGGGCCGTCAATTTAAGTGAGATGATTTCATCCTGAGCCTTTTGAGCTTTGTCTAACTCATTGGCGTGTTGCTTGATATAAGCTGCTAATTGACTATGACTGGCTGTTCTTTTTTCCAGCTCGCCATTAAAATTACGAATGACTAATTCGACTTTATCTTTAGCAATTGAAGAAGTCTGGAATATTTCAAAGTTTGTTCGGTCTATATGTCGTGATTTGGAATATTCCAGATCTCTCTTGTAGCCATGATAAAAGTTCATCCCCATTGAAAGGGTAAGAAATGTACCAACTAGCAATAGGACAGCAACGGTTATGGGGCGAAAAATGGCATGTGATAACCCATATTTTTTTACTGTTTTCTTGATGATGATTTTTTGGTTTTTGGCTTTTGAGATTGGAACTAGCTGCTCACTTTTAACGAGTTCTGCTTTTTTGTTTTGCTCTCTTTTACCATCATTTTCATGAGTTTGTTCGGGAGACTCATTTTGTGACGCTTGTTTTAAACGCTCTGATAATGGGAGATTGCTTGACTTATTACCATGGTGTTCTTGATCCATAGATTGTTTTTGATCTTCAGGAATGGGCTGGCTTTTTTCGTTTGTCAGTCTCATTTTTTTCCCTTTTATCGTCTCGTCATTTACAAGACTGGAATTTTATAGCTCTCAATTACCACAATGGGGTTGTGATTTACCGCAAAAGAGCCACTCTCAATTTGTTACTTAAAACAAATATGAGCTGTATTTTATAAAATCATGGTAAATATCTAATCTGGTTAGATTGTGGTAAAATGTCTTATTTCTCAACCAAACCTAATAAGGCTTTGTTTTTCCATAAAACTTTTAATTAGCTAACGGCTTTACTGATAATCAAGGCGATTGTTAGCATGAGTGCGCCTGTAGCTGCGCAGGCTGCCCAAAAACTCAACCAGATCAGTAGTTTTTGGCTTCTCTTTTCACGCTTCTTTTGTTCCAGGTGAAATCTTAAGCCAACTGTTGATGATGAAGGTGTTTCTAGACAGATTTCGATTAATTCTTCATCTGTTAAACCGGCTGGATCTTGTGCTAAATTATCTGTCGCCATACTAACTGCCGCCCCCCAAGGCGCCCTCCCTTTACTCAAGATGCTTTTACTAACACCTTAAAATTACTCAATACTATTATTAGCTTAGTGTTGGTCTCAGTTATTATTATGACTTAGATTTGAGAACAAGTGAGCTTAATCAAGTTCTAAAATAGAATCCAGTATCAATTTTACTTTTCGTTTATAATAATTAATTTTAATAAACTGATAAGCATAATGAACAGTTGCACTTGAGATATGTTTTGCTAAGATACGCTAGCCCAAGTAATTTGGGAGGGAACCTTTGATATGCTTTGACCTTAATAATCGGATAACCGAAGTTGGCTTAGCATAAATTTGATCATATAAGTGAGGGATTACACTATGACATGGACAGCACCACAAGTATCTGAGACAGAAACAGGTATGGAAGTTACCAGCTATATGCCAGCTGAACTTGACCGTGCATAAATTTTCTTTTTAGCTTATTAGCTAGTTTGAATTCAAAAGGCTCCTTAATTTTAAGGAGCCTTTTTTTATTTGTGTGTTTTTTTACATCTGTCGGTTTTTATATAACAAAAGGATGTCCATAAACGGGGGGCTATGGGCATCCTTTTATTTTGGAATTTCAAATTTATAGAATTGATAAGCTACTTTATTAGTTATCAAGACCATTAACTATCAAGACCAATGGGGAATCTTTTCTCAAATTTTGTATCATCCGTATCTAAAGCTTTGATCGTAATATCTTCACCTCCATTAAATAGATAATCAAAGGTAAGATCTGGATTTTGGCTTAAAGAGATACTGGCTGTAAGGCTAAATAACTCCTCACCACCATGAGATACTTCAACAGTTTTTACAAATCTTGCCAAAATATATTGCAGGGTTATCTGATCCATTTGTAGCCCTGTTAAATTGGGGTGTTTAATTTGCAAATGAGCTGCTCTCTTTAACCTTGAAGCTTGCAGCGCTTTTTCACCAGACTTAGCTGGCTCTAATTTCATTGTGCCTAAACCTGCAAGTAAATCTTTAGGGTCTCCGATTGGAGGGGCTGCACAAGCGCCAAGCCCACTTGTTTTTACATATTGCTCTTTCATGTAAAGCTTGCCATCACTGGCCTCTACAATCACCCGAATTGGCGACGGTCCGTTGAACCGCATGTGAGTTGCGAAATTAACTTCTTTTCTTTGTTTCTTCATGTCAAAAACAGCGGAAACAGGCATGGGGTTTTCATCAATGATGACGGTTACTTTCTTTACCGTGCGGCCATCAGAAAATTTTGCTTTGACATTAATTGGAACTCTGCGGTCATCCTTTGCGCGATAAGGAGTTTTTAAAGTTACCTCATTTAAAGCTGGAAGTATGGCTTGGTTTTTAAAAACCATTTCTTTTAAATCTGACCATGCATCTCTTGAGACATCGCTGGCATGAACTGCTGTGCTTAATGTTAGTATACTTAAAGCTACAAGGAGAAGTGTTGATGTGACCATTTTCATGGTCTGTGCAACTAACCTTTGGACGGTTTTGCGTATTTTAGACAGGTTTAACCAGTCTAAGTTTGTTTTTGCGAGTTTCATTCTCTTCCCTCAATCCTCCCTGATGGATAATTTCAGGGGCTTTTTCTTGAATGTTTAGTGAGGATATGTGCTTTTACTATTTTGTTATTTCTCACTAAATCTTTTTTACTCGTACGTTTATGCGCATATTTCTATGTCCTTAACGTAATAGATTACCACTAAACAAAAAAAAACTGCCAATTGATAAAGCTTATCAATTGACAGTTTTTACTCTAATTTATTTTTGAAGTAGCTTTTTCTCTCAGGGCTATTGCTTTTTAGTGGCGCTTGAGATTGCCCACTAGCAACCGCACAGCTGTAACTCATAGGCCTCCGAGGGGCGGTATTTTTAGTAGCACTTCAGATGCCCACAAAACATCCGGACCAACGCCGAGCAGCAAAGCTGCCATCTCACCCTGCCGAAAAGACAGGGCTCCTTCTTCGTGTTGTAAGCTTAAAGTTTTCACGCTTTTTAGGCTGCGAAGCCTAGTTGGGTACTTAACTTATCCAACAGGTCGCTTGCTGCGTCTGCGATCACTGTGCCGGGGCCAAATACCGCTGTTGCGCCCATTTCCAAAAGCGTATCATAATCTTCAGGCGGGATAACACCGCCAACCACGATCATGATGTCTGAGCGACCTTCAGCTTCTAATGCTTTTTTTAATTCTGGTACCAATGTTAGGTGGCCAGCCGCCAGTGAAGACACACCCACGATATGTACGTCATTTTCAATGGCCTGGCGTGCTGCTTCTTCTGGTGTTTGGAACAATGCGCCGATATCAACGTCAAATCCAACGTCAGCAAAAGCTGATGCGATTACTTTTTGACCCCGGTCGTGACCGTCTTGTCCCATTTTCGCAATCAGAATTCTTGGACGTCTGCCATCCTGTTTCTCAAACTCTGAAACTTTTTCTTGAACTTT
Organism: Hyphomicrobiales bacterium 4NK60-0047b; assembly: GCA_040367435.1. Taxonomy (NCBI): domain Bacteria; kingdom Pseudomonadati; phylum Pseudomonadota; class Alphaproteobacteria; order Hyphomicrobiales; species Hyphomicrobiales bacterium 4NK60-0047b. Next base: position 4,635 of record BAABWY010000003.1, read on the forward strand.
TTTAACGGCATCACCCATTGCATTCATCTCCGATTTATAGACACCTGAGATCACTTTAATTTCAGCCTTGTGTCTGTCGAATACTTTTTCCATTGCATCTGAAATTTCACCAACTGTTGCTTTGGTTCTAGCTGCTGCAACTGACATTTCCAGCAAATTGCCATTGCCAGCTGCTGCATTTGTCAGAGCTTCTAGTGCTGCTTGACACGCTGCTTCATCGCGCTCGGCTTTTAGTCTTGTGAGTTTATCTAATTGTTGTCCGCGAACAGAGGCATTATCAACTTTAAGAATGTCAATTTTGTCTTCTTGGCTTGTGCGATATTTGTTGATACCAACAATGGTTTGTTTACCGCTATCAATTCGGCCTTGTGTGCGGGCTGCTGCTTCTTCAATGCGCAATTTAGGCACGCCTTTATCGATGGCTTTTGCCATGCCGCCAAGTTCTTCAACTTCCCTTATGTGGGCCCAGGCTTTTTGAGCGAGCTCATGAGTAAGTCGCTCAACATAGTGCGAGCCGCCCCATGGGTCTATCACACGGCATGTATCTGACTCTTGGGCTAAGAACAGCTGAGTGTTACGCGCAATACGTGCTGAGAAGTCTGTTGGCAGAGCTAAAGCTTCATCAAGTGCATTTGTATGCAGGCTTTGTGTATGGCCTTGTGTGGCTGCCATAGCTTCAAGGCATGTACGAACAACGTTGTTAAAGACGTCTTGTGCCGTTAGAGACCAGCCTGAGGTTTGACTGTGTGTTCTTAGGCTTAATGATTTTGGGTTCTCTGGTGCAAATTCTTCTTTAATCAACGTCGCCCAGATCATTCTGGCTGCGCGCATTTTAGCGATTTCCATGAAATAGTTCATGCCAATGGCCCAGAAGAAAGAGAGCCTTGGGGCAAATTTATCAATCGGCAAACCGTTCTTCACACCAGCTCTTGCGTACTCAATGCCATCGGCCAGTGTGTATGCCAATTCAAGGTCTGCTGTCGCGCCAGCTTCCTGCATATGATAACCGGAAATTGAGATCGAGTTAAATTTTGGCATATGCTCTGATGTGTAGCTGAAAATATCAGAGATGATCCGCATTGATGGGCTTGGTGGGTAAATATAGGTATTTCGCACCATGAATTCTTTTAAGATATCATTTTGAATAGTGCCAGATAACTTCTCGGCGGAGACGCCCTGCTCTTCAGCGGCCACAATGTAAAGCGCGAGAACCGGAAGCACCGCGCCGTTCATGGTCATCGACACACTCATTTGATCAAGCGGGATACCATCAAACAAGGTGCGCATATCATAAATGCTATCAATGGCCACACCGGCCATACCCACATCACCTTTCACGCGGGGATGGTCTGAGTCATAGCCTCTATGTGTTGCCAGATCGAATGCGATGGAGAGCCCTTTTTGACCAGCTGCCAGGTTGCGGCGATAAAAAGCATTTGAATCTTCGGCCGTTGAAAAGCCTGCATATTGGCGAACTGTCCAAGGTTTTTGTACATACATGGTTGGATACGGCCCCCGCAAGAACGGGGCGATGCCTGGATATGTATTTAAAAAGCCAAGGTCTTTACTATCAGCACTGCTATAGTGCCCTTTCACCTCAATACCTTCAGGCGTAAGTTTGGTAGCTGTTAAACGTGTTTCTTCTGAATTTTGTGAGGCGCTGTTATTCGATGCGGCTTCCCACTTCATATTTGAGAAATCTGGAATTGAACTCATTTTTCGACCCTTATGCTTAAAGTCTGTATCTTAAATCTTATGTAAATGATGGCTTGCTTCGTGACTGCTCTTAAACAGCAACGGTTTCATCTGCAAACCCAATAATCTGATGTATTTCAACCAGTGTGCTGACCATGTCTGTTCCTTGGTATAGTAACGTTTGGAACAAGCTGCGGTCTTCGAAAGCGATTGATTTCAAAAACTTTGGCCGCGCGATGATGTAGATTGCCTCTGCGCCAGCATTGTATAAATCTTTTGCAAGTTGTACTGCGTCTTGTTCATAGAGTTTATCCGATGAACATAGACAAGCAATGGTGGAGCCTGATGTTTTATAAGCTTCGATTAGCTCTTCATTATTTGCAAAGCCATCATTACCCAGCGCTTCAATTCCGCCTGTTTCAAAATATGACTTCGCCCAGGTAGCTCTTGCTGTGAAATCAGCAGGCCTTCCAATATTTGCCAAGAACACATTCGGGCGTTTGCCATTTAATGCCAGCACTTCGTCAGATAATTTACGCAGGAACTCAACATCTTCCATTATGCGATTTTCTAAATCACCTAACATGTTGACCAATGTTGCGGGACCTTCAAGGGCTTCATCAAGAATATAAGTTGGCGTTCCTTGTTTGATTTGCTCGATAATGTCGTTAAAGCGAGCGCCTCTTTGGTCACCGCTTACAACTGGAGCATTCAACACAGGCACACTCATATTGGCGCTATCTCCTGCTTCTTCCCATTCTTCTTCCTCATCGAATAAATTTGGTGTTGTTTCATTAATGTTTGGGAATGTGGTAACGCCTGTTATTTCTTTTTTACCTGTTGCGATGTCATTAATTTGAGCTTCACGCACTTGATCAATAGTGGACTTGACGTGTCCAGATTTCAGGCACTTTGCCATACCGCCCAGCTTTTCCGTTTGTTGGAAAATATCCCAGGCTTTTTCTGCCAGTTGGTTTGTTAGGCTTTCTACATACCAAGAGCCAGCTGCCGGATCTTCGACTTGTCCGATGTGGCTCTCTTCTTGAGAAATAATCTGAGTATTTAGGGCAAGTCTACGTGCGTCCTGGTTAGCCACACCGTGGGCTGCCGAGAATGGAAGTAATACAAGGGCGTCAACATTGCCAAGCCCAGCGGCTACTGTTGCAGCTGTTGCTCGGAGCATATTCACTTCAGGATCTGCTTTTGTTAAGCCTAAGTACGACATTTCAGCAATAAACTTAGTTGGTTTGGTTTTAGCACCACTTTCTTCGCAGATTTTTGACCACAATAAACGCATGGCTCGTAATTTTGCGGTAGAGAGGAATATGTCTCCATTTGTAGTCAAGCTGATGTCTACTTGCGTCAACGCTTCATCAATAGACAAACCTGCTTTTGTAAGACCACGTAAATAGGTAAGTGCTGTTGCGAGTGTGTAACCCAGTTCCATAGCCTCACTGCCACCGGCTTGCTGCCAGGTGCGACCAGAAGCTGTAAAACTCGACATTTTCGAACCGCTGTCTTTAATGGCCATAGCTGCATCAAGCCAGTTATCAAGTGCTTCATCTTCAGGTTCTGGAAAAGAACCCATGCAGGCAAAGATACTCAAGGGATCAAAACCAAAAGACCCTTCTATTTTTGAAAGGTCACTTTCTTGCCCTTTTAGGTAGGAGACAAAATTGGCTGCATTGACGATTGCTTCACTACCATTTGTGAAATAAATCGATTTACCTGTTAGGTCGACACCATCGAATAGAATTTCATAATCTTTACCGGAATAGATGGGCAGTTCAGCACTTGCAAACGGGATGTCATTACTGATGGCTAAAAACAAGCCGCTAGCTCCACCATCCAAATCAATCTTGATTTGCTTATTGGCTGACTTTAGTGATGGAATATCTGTTAATTGCAGAATTTGCCAAGGTCTTACATGACTGGAAAGCTCAGTTTCAGTGGCAGTTGGGCTTTCTTGTTTGTTTCCTGCCTTTAAAAAAGCAGAACCAGCTTCGCTCGTCACATCATCTTGTGTATAGAGTGGTTTAATTTCAATACCGTCATAGGTTTTATATGTGAGAGCCTGGTCGATTGTTTTCCCATTGAGAGATTTTTCAACTAGGCCACGCCATTGATCTCTTGTTGCTGATTTCAAGCTATCGGGCAATTCATATTTATCTGTCATTATTTTCTCTATATATACTTTTTGATGTGCCTTCAGTTGCCCACTAGCAACCGGCACGTTTGATGTGCCTTTAGCTGCCCACTAGCAACCGGCACGTTTGATGTGCCTTTAGCTGCCTACTAGCAACCAGCACGTTTGATGTGCCTTTAGCTGCCTACTAGCAACCAGCACGAGGATCACTCAATCCTAAAACTAGTGTCCCCATTAGTTCTAATAGTCCGCTACATAAATGATCTAATTTTATGAGTGATAATTGACCAAGCAAGCTGAATAACGCAATAGATTTTTTACAAAATCATCATTAATCACGTAAAAAAGGCAGCGCTTTTGAGCACTGCCTTTAGTAAACCTTGTTAAACTCGCCTAAAGTGCGAAGAATTAGTACTTCATCACTGGGTCTAGCTCTTTTGCGTGCGCTACCCAATTTTCAACTTGTTTCAGGCCAGGAACTTGACGAACAAGTTTCTTCTTACGTTTTGCGTTAGCTTCAGCCATCGCTTTTTGTAGGTTGTCTGGCTTGCGCTTGCGAAGTTCTTTTACTGTGTCAACACCAGCAACTTCTAGAAGTTCTGAATATTCTGAAGCGATACCTTTCACGCGCATAAGATCGCACATGTTGCACCATTTCAAAATTAGGCCATCATCAATCCCAGTTGTTGAAGCGATTTCTTTACGACCTTTTTTAGTAGCGCCGCGTGTCAACAATGTTTTTGTTGAAGCGATATCATGCTTACGTAAAGTTTTAGCGTGTTTCACGCCGATGCCTTCAACAGCTTCGATTTTATATGTGCTCATATTAGGTTCCCCTGCTTTATATAGTTTTGCTTATCTCGATTGATAAACTAGCAATTTGATTTTTTGAGCTTCAATCAATTTAAAGGATAAATGTGAGACCCAGCTAACTGCAAGTAAGGCTAAGTTGCCTGCAGGTGAATTCTCTCATTCTTCCACCACTTTTTAGAACTTGTTCATTTTCAAAAGCGGTTTTGATTGCAAACCCATTTTAAATTTTTGCAGCTTTGCGCTGCGTTAAATTCGGGGTGAGTGTTTCTCACCAAACGAACTCGACAATTTTTATACGTCATAAACTCGAACTCGAGCTAATCAGATATTGTCCTTAGTTGTGATGAACCAGTAAATCATATGTGTTGCTCACTTTCAGTTTTAAAAATCAGCATCAGCATATCAACCATTTTCATTTTGATCTTTGTTCTACATCACTCGTTTGTGCTTCGTGCCCACTCGAGATTGATCCAACATGATCACTTTACTGGCGACCATTTTCTCTATCAGAGATGGTCAATTGTGAGGGTCCAAAAGTTGACCAACTTGATCAAGTGGTCCGAAAAAACTTTTGCGAAAAATGACTGAAGTGAAATGGTCGACCACTTCGAGTACTACTCACTGTTCTTTAATACACATCATCTTCAAAAAGAATCAAGCACCAATGTGATGGTTTTTTTATCGAGCATCTTAATGTCAACTGTTTGACACTGTGTAAAAGGTACTTATCCCCTATTTGCAAATCACCTAAAGCCATGTCATGACTGTTTTGAAAATTCATGCTAAACACATCAATTAGTCCTTGTGTAAGCACGCACATGAATGGGCCCAGTTGATCTATAATCTATTAGAGTTTGAGCCGATTTTTATGAGGTTCTTTGCGGAGGAAATAACATGATTGAAGAGAATGCCGTTTATCTTGGAACGAGCACCAAACCTGAGCATCTTGATCTTAAACTTGCGAACCGTCATGGCTTGATTGCTGGAGCAACCGGTACTGGTAAAACAGTCTCGTTACAAATCCTTGCTGAAGGGTTCTCTAATCACGGCGTGCCTGTTTTTTGCGCAGATGTAAAGGGTGATTTATCTGGCCTTGCGGCTAAAGGCGTGAGCAAAGATTTTCTAGAGAACAGAGCTGAAACAATTGGTTTCACAGACTATATCTATGAAAAATTTCCATGTGTTTTCTGGGACTTATTCGGCAAAGACGGTCACCCTATTCGCACAACAGTGAAAGAGATGGGGCCTATTCTGCTTTCTCGTTTACTTGACCTGAATGAAACACAAGAAGGTGTTTTGAATATTGCTTTCAGACTGGCTGATGACGAGAACATGCCGGTCCTCGATATGAAAGATCTTCGTAAATTAATGGCCCATGTTGCAGAACGCGCGAGTGAGTTAACTGGTGAGTACGGGTCCGTATCAAAGTCGAGTGTTGGTGCTATTCAAAGACGGCTTTTGGTCCTTGAAGAACAGGGTGCTGAAAACTTTTTTGGAGAACCTGCGCTGGACATTCGCGACTTCATGAGAACCACCTCAGATGGCAAAGGCATTATTAATGTTTTAGCCGCTGAAACTTTAATGCGCAGCCCACGATTATATGCAACATTTTTGTTGTGGATGTTATCTGAACTTTTTGAAGAATTACCCGAAGTTGGTGATCCACAGAAACCTAAGCTTGTTTTCTTTTTTGATGAGGCTCACCTGCTTTTTGATGAGGCACCTAAAGCACTTTTACAAAAAGTCGAGCAAGTTGTACGTCTCATTCGCTCAAAAGGTGTTGGTGTTTACTTCGTAACACAGAACCCTCTTGATGTTCCGGACACTGTTTCAAGCCAGCTTGGTAACCGGGTTCAACACGCACTTCGCGCTTTCACGCCGCGAGAACAACGGGCTGTGAAAGCAGCGGCTGAAACGTTTCGTCCGAACCCTGACCTTAATACGGAACGGGTGATTATGGAACTTGGTGTTGGTGAGGCTTTGATTTCTACTTTAGAGAAAAAAGGCCAGCCTTCTGTTGTGCAACGGACGTTAGTTCGCCCTCCTTCATCACGGCTTGGGCCTTTAACAGATGATGAGCGCCAGGCAATCATTCGTGACAGTGAGATGGGTAACAAATATAGTGAAACAATTGATCGTGAAAGCGCTTATGAGATTTTAAAGAAACGGGCTAAAGACGCTGAAGAGCGCCGGGCTGATGCAGGAGGGACTGTTGGTGGTCGCCGTGATACGGAATATGTTCGTCATGGTGAATTTAGAGTGCCACCGGCGAATAGTCGCCGTTCTCCTCGCACAAGTTCCAAGCGCACCACGAAGCGCCGGAGCAATCGCCAGACTGCAAGTGAAGCTTTCTTTAAATCAATGATGCGTAGTTTAGGGACTGGTATGGGACGCCTATTGCCGACGATTATTAAGCTGTTACTTGGTCGTCGTTAGAGGGTAGTACCGTTTCGTACTTAATTCATTTAGCTTCATTTTTTATGAAGACCATAAAAAAGGGCCGCTTCTTGAGCGGCCCTTTTTTATTTGTATTATTCGTATTATTTGTAAATTCTATTTGCTAAAGCTTATTTAGCAGCGTCATAAAGTCCTTCAACATATTCCCAGTTGATGAGGCTATCTACGAAAGCTTCAAGATATTTAGGACGAGCGTTTCTATAGTCGATGTAGTAGCTGTGTTCCCAAACATCGCAACCAAGCAAAGGTACTTCGCCATTTACAAGTGGGTTTTCACCATTTGGTGTTTTTGTTACAGCAAATTTGCCGTCTTTTAATACCAACCAGCACCAGCCTGAGCCGAACTGTGTTGCGCCAGCTTGACAGAAAGCATCACGGAATGCTGCAAACCCGCCAAGGTCCTCATTGATTTTTGCTTCAATGCTAGCTGGCAGTTTGTCACCACCGCCATTTGGCTTCATCCAGTTCCAAAAGTGAACGTGGTTGTAATGCTGGCCAGCATTGTTGAAAAGGCCTGCATTTTGACCAAATGACTTTGTTACAACATCTTCAAGGCTCGCGCCTTCAAGGCCAGAGCCTTCAAGAAGCTTGTTGCCGTTTGTCACATAGGCCTGGTGGTGCTTGTCATGGTGAAATTCCAATGTTTCAGCTGACATATACGGTCCGAGTGCGTCATATGCATAAGGTAATTCTGGTAGTTCAAAAGCCACTTTATAGTCTCCTTAGATAGCGGGATGGTCTTTAATGCCCTTTTAATTGGGCCCTCTTTAATTCGTTGGCCCACGCTACCTATTTCACTTTAATTACGCAAGCTTTTCATTTTGGCCTTTTGTCTCGGCTTTAGCCCTCCTTTGTTTATTCAGTTGTAACCCTCTAAAGCTTCAACCGATTAAACGGTTTGTTAACCATTATGACGGCACCATGGCATTTTGGTTGTAGCCCTCAATTAGTCACAGTTTTTTTGATAATTGAGAACAGTGTTTATTATTTTGTGTTTAGTAAAGCGTGTGTGTTTATGGTTCAGTCTTGTAAAGTATCCTCTTCTAAAACGTCCTCTTCTCAAAAGCCAACAGGCAAAACTTCATCCTCTTCAAAGAAAACGAAGACAGCTAAAAAGATGAAGGCCGTGTCGTCTAAGATGCTGCCCAGCAATAAAATTTTGGTTGGCAACTGCATTGAGCGCTTGAAAGAGCTGCCAGATAATTCAGTTGACCTTGTTTTTGCAGACCCTCCTTACAATTTGCAGCTTGAAGGTGAATTACACCGCCCCAACAACAGCAAAGTTGATGCTGTGAATGATGAATGGGATCAGTTTGACAGTTTTGCGGCCTATGATGAGTTTACAAATGCCTGGATGGCTGAAGCACGCCGCATTCTTAAACCTGATGGTGCGATGTGGGTCATAGGCTCTTATCACAACATCTTTCGCGTAGGCGCGACTTTACAAGATCTTGGATTTTGGATTTTAAACGACATTATTTGGCGCAAATCCAACCCGATGCCGAATTTTAAAGGCACACGTTTCTGTAATGCGCATGAAACTTTAATCTGGGCCTCTAAAACCGGTAAATCTCGCCCTACTTTTAATTACGACTCTATGAAAGCCTTTAATGACGATTTACAAATGCGCTCTGACTGGCTTTTGCCAATTTGTAATGGCGGCGAGCGCTTGAAAGACAATTTAGGCAAGAAAGTTCACCCGACCCAAAAGCCTGAAGGCTTGCTTTACCGTGTCTTGATGGCCAGCACGAACCCTGGTGACGTGGTTGTTGATCCTTTCTTTGGCACGGGCACTACTGGTGCTGTTGCAAAAGCCTTGGGGCGCAAATGGATTGGTATTGAGCAGGATAAATCCTACATTGAAGCGGCTGAAATTCGCCTCTCAAAAGTTCGCCCTGCTTCTCCTGAAGATCTGCAAGCGTTAAAACCAAAACGTGCAGCTCCGCGTGTTCCTTTTGGGACGTTGTTAGAGCTTGGCCTTTTGGAGGCTGGAACGACTCTATATGGCCCACGAGCTAAGAAGAGTGCTGAAGTGAGAGCGGATGGCACCATTCAATGCGCGGAACAACAAGGCTCTATTCATAAAATGGGGGCATACGTGCAAGGGTTAGAGGCTTGTAATGGCTGGACCTACTGGCACTTTAAAGCAGATGGCGAATTGAAGCCTATTGATTTGCTTAGACATGAAGCGCGCAACCAGCTTGGGTTGAATTAAGAAGACTTTACTGGCGCTTCAGATTGCCCACTAGCAACCGCGCATTTATTTCTCTCACGGCTATTTCAAGTGCTATTGCACTTGAGCCTACGAGGTGCGGCGCTTGCGCCGGACGCCTCGCGGCGTCATGTCCCATTGCCCGAAAAGGACAATGCTCCTTCTTCGTATATCAAACTTTGTGAAAGTGGATGTTTATTTTCTCTCACGGCTATTCTATGAGCTGAAGCTCATAGGCCTTTATTTTATTGGTGCTTCAGTTGCCCACTAGCAACCGCACTGTGCGGGCGCAGCGCGCCGGACGCCCATGGCGTCATGTCCCATTGCCTGAAAAGGGCAATGCTCCTTCTTCGTACAGTCAGTTTAGATTTGATAGTATTTTTTCTTATTTGCTACGATTTTATTGCGCGGCGGTTCTTTTCATGAAATTGAGGAGTTCTGCGGCGCTTTTTGGTTCGATGAAATATTTAAAGTCTGGATGAGAGGCGGTTAGGCCTTCGTTTAAATATCCATTTGGTGAAAACGCCATGGTTCTTGGGATGTATCCGCCATCAGGTGAGTATTTCTTTTGTAGGCCTCTGTTTTTTTCAATGTTGACCATCACCATGACCAAGTTTTTTGACATAGCAACGATGCTTTTTTTATAAAATTGCCGCCTATATTGCTTGCACATCTTGCACCACTTGGCTTCAAAAACCACCAGCATAGGCTTTCCAGTTCTCTTGGCCTCTTTTTGCCCCCTTGCAAAACTCATCCATTTGATCTTGCCATTGTTCCAGCCTGGAGATGCTGCATGGCTGTTAGTCATTCCGCCAATTATGAAACTGAACGTGAAAGCTGTGAGAATGATAAATGATTGAAATGTTTTTAAACTGACTATTTTCTGTTTCACTTTTTTTATTCCCCCAAAAAACGTATTTCCCAAAAACAATGGCTATAAAAATATAATTTCGCAGTTCTGTTATAGATAATTGTCAAAACTGCGAAACTTAAACTTTTAAGCGAAGATGAAATCATTAAAGGTCAATGTGTCTGTTTGAACACCATTTATCGTGAAACTGCCGCCATCAAATGAAACAACACTGTTGGCACCTGCCTGGGTGATTGTCAGATCATCAAAACTATCAACAGTTCCTGTCAGTGCAGAAAAATCAATAAGATCTGAGCCATCATCAAAGTCCATAATGGTATCATCACCGTTATCTGCAGATGCAATAAATAGATCGAGGCCAGCTCCGCCGGTTAACTGATCATCGCCGCCAGCTCCATTAAGGGTATCATTTGCATTGCCCCCTGCCAGAGTATTCGCCCCAGCAGTTCCAGTGAGGTTTTGAATTTCAGCATTACTTGCAAAAACAAATGTGTCGTCTGCAAGTTGGCTGACCACACCATTTGTAAATTGAAGTTGCTCGACATTGTTCAAAATATCAAATTCGGCTCCATTCCAAACAACTATGCCTTGGCCGTCCAATGTCTCAGCCCAGCCATAATCGGTTGAAACTCCATTTATGGAGAAAATATCAGGGCGCTCTAGTCCGTTTATTGTTTGATTTTCCCCAGCAACATCTGCAATCACATTTTGGCCTGTTTCTGGTGTGCCTGTTGGCGCAAAGCTATAAGTGCCGTCTTCTGCTCTGGTGACTGTTCCGTTGTTGAAGCGGATTTCTTCAACATTGTTTAGTACATCAAAGTCAGCCCCTGTCCAGACGACTGTACCTTGTCCATCGGCGGATGCCCCCCATCCATAGGCAGTTGATACTCCATCGATTACAAATGCATCTGTTCCAGCCGTTCCATTGATGAATTGAGTTTCACCAGCTACATCTGCAATTAAGTTTGTTTCCCCATTATTCCCCGTATCTTCGGGTGTAAAGATGAAGGCACCTGCTTCGTCTCTTGTCACTGTGCCATCATTGAAATTGATTTGCTCGATATCAGTTAAAATATCAAAATCAACGCCATTCCAAACAAGTACGCCTGTACCATCCAAAGTTTCAGCCCAGAGATAGTCGTTTGAATTTCCATCAATGACAAAGGCATCTCTAAAGGCTGTACCTGTTACAAACTGTGTTTGGCCTGCAATGTCTGCGATTTCATTTACAGCTGTTTCTCCTGCGATCCAATCAGCGATGGAGATTGTCTCACCTGATGCAAATTCGACTAAATCTGCATTGAAAACCGTATCAGTGCCTTGGCTCACTGCGCCAGTTCTATTGTCAGTGATGGTCACGGATGTATCTGCATTGGCGGTTAGTGTATAATCTGCGAAAGTGCCTGTGTAAAAAATAGTGTCTATGCCAATGCCGCCATTGATGAAATCATCGCCGCGCCCACCAGTGATGCGATCATCGCCAGGGCCACCATAAAGACTGTCGGCACCGTCACTGCCATCTATTGTGTCATCACCGAGGCTTCCTGAGATAATGTCTGGTGCATTGGTACCGGTTAGCGTTTGGTCATCCGTTGTTTGTAGAGCTAGCAACTCTTCAGGAGTGAATGTGCCAGTTCTTGTGAAGGTTAAACGCTCAATGTTGATGAGTGTATCTGTGCCTTGATTATCAGCAGCTTCTTCTGTGTCTGTTAACGTCCAGCTGCCATCTGCATTTTGCGTAATGATATAATCAGCATGAGTACCATAATGCATTGTGGTGTCGGTTCCCCCGCCACCATCAATTAAATCATCCCCTGCAAAACCAGTTATCCGCTCATCGGCTTCAGTTCCAATAAGGGTATCATTTCCAAGGGTGCCTAGAATTTCTTCTTCCATAAGGTACTCATCTACATGTTTTATTTTGGGTCAAAATCACCCAAATTTTAGTGTCTATAGCCAATAAGAACTTGATAATGCAAGATAAGTGACAAATTTCAAATCAAATTTGTGAAAACTCATTAATATGTGAAATCGGTTAGAGAGATTGACTTTGACCTGCGCAAGGCAAGAAAAACATAAATTTTATGCCCCTAATACCAATGATTACTCGTGAATAGGGTGTAAATAGACTTTTAGGGATCCATAATTTTTAGCTATTTAGGGCGTGTTGGATGATTTTTCGCATAACAGAAGGCAATGCTTCCTCTGCCAATTTATCCCTATTTACCCACTTACATCGCTCAGCATCAGCAAAAAGAGTAAATTCCGCTTCTTCGCCTGGTATAATACGAAACACTTTTAGCTCAAGGTGAAAATGTGTGAATGTATGTTTGACTATCCCCGGGACTGGCCACCATTCACCTTTTAAAGGCGGTGATTTCAACATGTTTTCAGCCTGCTCTTTATTCTCAGTCCAATCAGTCGTTGGGATTTCTTGCATATTGCCGAGCAAACCGCCCGGAGGTCGTTGATGCAGCAAGACAGCCCCATCTTCCCGAAGTGCAAAAAAGGCAGATCCATAGCGCGTTGGTTTTGGTTTTTTGCTCGCTCTTTTTGGCAAGGTGCTTTCAATGCCCAAATGATACCCTTCACATGAACTCGATATTGGGCATAAAAGACAAGAAGGGTTTTTAGGCGTGCATATGGTAGCCCCTAAATCCATTTGAGCTTGAGCAAAATCTCCTGCACGGCGCGGCGGCGTCAGTGTTGTGGCTAATTGCTTTAGTTTATTTTTTACGCCTGGCAGTGGATCTTCAACGGCGAACTGGCGGGCGACAACCCGCTCGATATTCCCATCAACGGGAGTTGCGGTTTCATCAAAGGCAATGGCTGCAATGGCAGCAGCTGTATATGGCCCGATGCCGGGTAAAGTTTCAAGTTCTTCGGCAAAAATGGGGAAATTGCCGTCATATTCTTCGCAGATTAATTTAGCGCATTTGTGTAAATTTGCAGCGCGTGTGTAATAGCCAAGGCCAGCCCAGGCTCTTCTTATATCCTCATCGCTCGCAATGGCTAAATCTGTTATTGCAGGCCAAAGTGATATGAACTTGTTGAAATAAGGAATAACCGTTTTAACTACTGTCTGTTGCAGCATGATTTCTGACAGCCAGACATGATATGGGTTTGGTACAACGCCAGGTTTGGCTCGCCATGGTAGCTCTCTTTGCTCTTTATCATACCATTTCAATAATTTAGAGGCGAGCTTCGCTTTATTTTTATGCGTCTTGGGTTTAGCCGCTGATTTTTTGGTTTTTGTTTTTAAAGTGGTTGTTTTGGTTTTAAGTGTTTTTTTCGTTGTATTTTTTTTCTTTGAGGGCTTTTTGGGTGCTGTTATGATTTTGTCATTAGCAGCTTTTGCACTGCCCTTTTTCAAAGGGGCCGCTTTTTTCTTACTTTTCAGGCCCACATCAGAGTGAACAGCTTTTCCACCTTTTGGCATCGGTTTCCTCTCGAATCGACTTATCTCATGGTAAGTAATAAATGTCTCTGCTAAAAGACATATAATCGCTTTATTGGCGGGGAATGATTTCTGACTAGGCTGTAATCACATAGATGAATGACACCACATAATAAAATGGCATTTGATAACAACAAAAAACAAGCCGGCAAGAGACAGCAAGGCACTCGACAGGCAGGCAAGAAAAACAGCTCTTTTAAAAAGAGCGGTGCCAAGACTGTTGGGCAATTTCTCCCTGCCATTACACGGCCTGTGTTTGAGAAATTCGGCTTTCAGCGGGCTGCTCTTTTAACTGACTGGGACATGATTGTCGGTGAACCTCTGTGCCATTTCACATCACCTGAGCAGATTAAATGGCAGAGCGGCAGCAATGAAACAGCTGAAATTGAACAATATGGCCAGAAAACGGGTGCAACACTCATTATAAGAGTTGAAGGCCCTGCTGCCCTTGAGGTGCAGCATTCCGCGCCTCAAATCATTGAACGTATTAATGGATATTTTGGCTATAAGGCCATTGGTTCAGTTCGAATTTTGCAAGCACCTATGACGGCCAAACCGATTAAACGCCCTAAAAGCCAAATTGATCTGGATAAACCCTTGCCGAATGAGCCTGACGTTAAGAATGTTGATGACAGGCTTGAAGTCGCTTTGAAGCGACTTTGGCGAGGAATACAGTCACGTAAAATCAACGATACAGGAAAAAAGTAGTGGTTTTACCATGAAACACGGAAAATTGTTTTCGTTTTCACAACTGAGGTATTAAAAGAAAAGTTCAGGTTATTTTGTGGCGTGTCGAGCGCGCTTATTTGTAGCGCTCATTAACGCTTAGACACAACAACGCTTAGACACAACGTATTGTAAATTATTTAAACATGAAGGCATTTGTTTATGGCTCAGTCTGAAAATTCACCAAATGGTGGTATGAAATTAATTCTTGGTTTGGTGGTTGCCGCTGTCATTGCTGGGGGTGGGTTTTACTTTTATTCGCAGCAAGGAACGGAAAAATCAGCAGAAAAAACCGATGAAACAATGAAACTTGCTGAAAATGTGATGGGTAGTGCTGATGCTCCGATTACAGTTATTGAATATTCTTCTATGACATGTGGCCACTGCGCTACTTTTCATAATGACACATTGCCTGGCTTGAAAGAAAAATACATCAAGACCGGCAAGGTAAAGTATATCGTCAGAGAGTTTCCACTTGATCAGTTAGCAACAGCCGCTTTCATGCTTGGACGCTGCTTGCCTAAACGGGACGCATATTTTGACTTTGTTGATGTTCTTTATGCAAAGCAAAAAGATTGGGCTTATGTTGAAGACCGGATTGGGGCATTGAAAAACATTGCCAAGCAGGCCGGCTTTACAGATGAAACCTTCAAAACTTGCCTTGATGATAAAAAGCTATTTGCGCAAGTTTTGGCTGTTAAAAATGCTGGTTCAGCTGAATTTCGCATTCGCTCAACACCGACATTTTTCGTAAATGGCACTCGTCTTGAAGGAGCGCAACCTTTGGAAGAGTTTGAAAAATTGTTCAAGCCTCTTTTAGAAAAGTAAGAATATACGATGAGGTTTTTCATAAACCTCATTGAATAAACAACAACATAGAGAGGGAGTGGAAATCAGTGTTTAATCAGGCTCGCATTAATAATAGTTGCATTAGTGATGGCTTGCGTTTGATTAAGCTGATTGGCTCCCTCTCCTTGCTTTTCTTTCTTGTCGCATGTTCTGGCAATCAACTCTCATTAGGTGGGAGTGAGAAAAAAGCAAACCCAGATGAGATTGTGCTTGATGAAAAGGGTCTCCCTTCAATTGCACAACTGATGAAGGCTGGCCCTTTACCAGAGATGTATCTGGGAAAAGAAAACGCGCCTGTCACTATAATAGAATATGTTTCATTGACCTGCCCGCATTGCCGTGCCTTTCACCTGAAGACTTTTCCTCTTTTAAAACGTGATTACATTAATAAGGGGAAAGTACGGTACATTGTCCGCCAATTTCCAATTGGTCGGTCAGCTGGTAATGCAGCGATAGTGACCAGATGTGGCTCTCCTAAGAGATATTTTAAGTTGGTTGATCTCTTTTTAAACAATCAACCAAAATGGGTGTCTCAGGAAGTTCGCCTGGATGCTATTTATGCTGTCGCCAAGAAATCTGGCCTCAAACGCGCTGAATTTGATCAATGTATGAAAGATCAGACACTTATTGATAATTTGAACGAGATTAAAAATAGAGGCCGCAAACTTGGAGTTTCTGGCACGCCTACATTCTTTATTAATGGGCAGAAGATCCGCAAACCACTCTCAATTGAAGAACTTAAAGCTTTAATCGACACTCACATGAAGCTTAACTAGCCTCTTAGCAGTCTTATGCTTTTGGATTTCCATTTAATCTTATTGGTTATTCTTCTGATATTAGCAATATTTGATTTTAAGCTTATTTGACTTGTTTTTCTTGCCCTACTTCTCTTTTTTCAAAAAGCCTGATATTGGTGTTTGTTCTGGGGCTAAGCCCTATTATCATCTTGATTTAAATAAACAAGATCAACAAACAAGCAAACTATTATCCTTTCAGGTGTTAAACTCAGGTGCATATCACACAGTTAAAATTGCTCGGCTTTAAAAGCTTTGTTGAGCCAACGGAACTCCTCATTCGCCCAGGGTTAACTGGTGTGGTGGGGCCAAACGGCTGTGGAAAATCGAATTTGCTTGAAGCTCTTCGCTGGGTGATGGGGGAGACCTCTTATAAAGCCATGCGCGGCGGTGCCATGGATGATGTTATTTTTTCCGGCACGCAACAGCGCCCTGCTCGCAACAGCGCTGAAGTTACAATTACGATTGACAATAAAGCCCGTACGGCTCCAGCTGAATTTAACAACGAAGATTTGCTCGAGATTGTTCGTACGATCGCAAGAGGAGATGGATCCTCTTACCGGGTGAATGGGCGTGATGTACGTGCTAAAGACATAAAGCTCTTATTTGAAGATGCAGCCACCGGGGCGCGCTCCCATGCGCTTGTTCGCCAGGGGCAAATTGGTGAGATTGTAAATTCGAAGCCGCAAGCACGTCGGCGCATTTTAGAAGATGCGGCCGGCATTGCTGGGTTACATAGCCGGCGTCATGAAGCCGAATTAAGGCTTAATGCGGCTGAGACAAATCTTGAACGCCTAGCTGACATTATGGGGCAGATGGATGCTCAACTTAATTCTCTCAAGCGGCAAGCACGCCATGCGCTGCGCTATAAAGATTTAAGTGAAAAGCTTTATGCGAAAGAAGCGCTTTTACTCCACCTCCAATGGCGAGCAGCGGCAGACGCTGTCCTCAAAGCTGAAACAGATTTGACTAAAACTTTAGAACTTGTTGATGCGGGTACACTTAAGGAAACGTCTGCTTTAACTAAACGAGAAGACTTACAGGCCGAATTGCCTCCTCTTAGAGATGCAGAAGCGAAAGCGGCTGCAGCACTCCATCGCTTGACCCTTGCTAATGAAGGGTTAGACCGCGAGGAGGAACAAGCTTTGTCTAGAGAAGCAGAACTCAAGTCTCGCTTAACTGACGCAAAAACTGATTTAGTGCGTGATGAAGTTTTGATTAAAGATGGGGAGGAAATTTCTCTTCGCTTATCAACTGAGATTTCGGGTTTAGAAACTGAAATTTCTGAACTTCAATCAAAAAAGACCGTTGCAAAAAGCAGACTTGATGAGGCCTCTCTTTCTCTACAAGAGAGTGAGACGCTTTATAATGAACTGTCTCAATCACGTGCAAATGCTCATGCTCGGCGCTCGAGCCTTTTGTCTGATATTGAAAGATTAAAAAATCAAAGCTCACAGTTAAAAGGTCAGATTCAAAGTTTAGAAGCCGAGCAAACCGAGCTCTTGACAAAAAAGGCAGAACAATCTGGCGCGAAATCTGAGGATACACTCTTAAAAGAGATCACTGATTTAGAACAACAAATCAGCGTTTCTGAAGAGGCGATCACTACGCTTGATAATAAACTTTCAACTCATAAATCAGAGGTTCAGTTTTTACGTATTTCTGGCAATGAGATGGCGCTTGCTTTACAAGCGCATGAAACTGAAATTGCGTTACTCGAAAAGCTATTAAAGCCAGCAAGTGAAACTGAAACTCCTATTATGGATGAGATTCAAACCCAGGACGGTTATGAATTGGCGCTTTGGGCAGCTCTTGGCGATGATTTGGATCTCCCCACAGAAGCCACAGCCCTTGACCTTCAAACAACCAACTATTGGCGCGATATTGATCAGACCTCTGCGGCCTCTTTACCGCAAGGAGTTGTAGCGCTCTCTTCGTTTATCAATGGCCCTCAGCTTTTAATGACACGTCTTGGTTTTGTTGGGGTTATTGATGAGACCCAAGCTCTTTCATTGCAACAACAACTCTTGCCTGGGCATTCTTTGGTGAGCAAATCCGGTGGTTTGTGGCGATGGGATGGGTTTATTTTATCACCTAACTCTCCCTCCTCTGCCCCTCAAAGGTTAACTGAGCGCAACCGCTTACCGCTTTTGATTGAGGACTATGAAACTCTTAGGTCCAAGATTTCTACTCATAAAGAAAACCTACAGACAAAAGAAGAAAAGCTCAGCTCTACGGAGACTGAATTACGCGATAAGCGACATGCTTTGCTTCAAAGCCAACAGAAGCTAAAAGAGGCCAACCAACTTTTAAGAACTCTTGAGCAGACAAACAGGCAGGTGGATGGTCGCCTTGCTGCGATTTCAGAAAGTCTTGCATCACGAGGCCAAGAACTTCTTGGTACAAAAACCTCTATAGAGGCCCAAGATAAAGAGTTTCAAGCACTACCTTCTCTTGATCAAATTGATAAAGAGCACACTGAACAAAAGAATTTGGTTTCAGAATTAAGAAGCGCTCACTCTGACGCGCATTTGCAATGGGCTGGTTTTACTCGGGAAGAAGAGTTACATCTCAGCCGCATTGAAGAAATGAAAAAAGAGCGTGATGATTGGACAATGCGCGCCAAAGATGCTCAGAGCCATATTGACGAACTCAAATTACGTATTGAAAAAACTATGCAAGAGCTCACTCAATTTGCAGACCTTCCCGCTCGCTTTAACACCCAGCGCCAGAATTTGCTGAATGAACTAAGCTTAGCAGAGACCAACCGCAAGGATGCAGGTGACGCTTTGGCTATTGCTGAAGAAACCGCCAGTGATTTTGAAAAAGAGTTACGCACCTTACAAACTGACCTTATGACTTTGCGTGAAGAAAAAGCGCGTGAAGAAACCCGGCTAGAAGCTGCGCGGTCCCAGCTTATCCAACAGGCAAACGAAATTGAGACAAAACTCAATGTCAAAGCGGATGCTTGTTTAGCTCATTCTGGTTTTGAATCTGCGATAACTTTGCCACCTATGCGTGATGTGAGGGATGATGTTGCGCGCTTAAAGAAAGATCGTGAACGTTTGGGCGCTGTTAATCTACGTGCTGAAAATGAGATTAAGGAATTAGAAGATAAATTTGGCTCGATGATTTCTGAGCGGGAGGACCTTGAAAGTGCGGTTACTAAATTACGCACCGCTGTGAACCAGTTAAACCAAGAAGGCCGCCAACGCTTGCTCACTGCCTTTGATGAAGTTAATGCTCATTTTAAACGGTTGTTCCAGACGTTGTTTGCTGGTGGTGAGGCTGAATTAAAACTGATTGACTCTGATGACCCACTTGAGGCTGGTCTTGAAATTATTGCGCGACCGCCTGGCAAGCGCCCGCAAGTTCTCACGCTTCTTTCTGGCGGCGAAAAAGCTCTGACAGCAATGTCGCTGCTTTTTGCTGTATTTCTAACAAACCCTTCACCGATTTGTGTGCTGGATGAAGTTGATGCACCGCTTGACGACACGAACGTTGATCGGTTTTGCTTAATGATGGAAGAAATGGCGCGCTCTACGGATACAAGGTTTCTTGTTATCACCCACCACCCCATGACGATGGAGCGCATGGACCGCTTGTTTGGCGTCACAATGTCTGAAAAAGGTGTCAGTCAATTGGTGAGTGTTGACCTCGCCACCGCGGAAGGACTTTTAGAGACGGCTTAAACGCTCCTCACTCTTATCCTTTCATTTGGTCTTCTTGCAATATTATTTGCATCTAAGTAGTAATCCCCGATCGAAATGGAAATGGTTTGCGTGAAGACGGTTGGCTTCTGGCCCCAGTACAACGCGGAAATAAGTGCACGCACCATAATGAATATCGCGCAGGAACTTTGCTTTTTTGCCTCCTCTTGTCCAATCTCTTAGGATTGAGACTTTACTGCCATTGGCCAATGCAAACCCTGAGATGTCTATGGCATTTGCTGTGGCGTGTTCTGATTTCACATTTATGTATTTTGAGAGAAGACTGCCCCTGATGTTTCGGCAGGAATAGCCGCCTAAATGGTTCACACGGCTCACGGTTGTGCCAAAATATTTTTTCGCAGCTGGCTGAACGACTTGTGCCATCCACATCGCTAATCCAGCGCCCATAGGGCAACTTAATTTAATGGGAGAAATTTTTGCACCGCTAAACTGTTTCAGGCGTACGGAATTCACCCAACCACAACCATTTTTAAAAGGGCTGTCCTTTACAAAGCTTTTCTGAACATTTGGTGCTTTTAATGCCGCCTGACAAGCTGCCCTATCATATTTCAAGCCACCTAACCTCGTTCCGATCATCAACCAACTCTTTTCAACGTTCAAAGTTGGGAAGGGCATGAAACTCGTTCTGACATGGCCAGCATAGGCCATGGAACAGAATAGGATGACTACTAAAACTACCAGTAATTTTAGTGTGTTAGGTACAAAAGGTACTCGCATTTTTGCCTCTAAGCTTAGCTTTGTTTTTTATCAAATTTCATCACAACTCTAAGGGTTATCCCTCTCTTTTCTCAGTTGATCATTTGCGCGATAAATTGTCCATGTCAAGAATATGGGGTTGTTTGTTAGACAATCATATGACACTCAATAAAAGTGATCTATTCTTAGCGTCTAACTTTTGGGTGCCACTAAGACAAAAGCTCTCTTCCTTGCTCCTTATTAAATTTAAGGTTGGGATAGGTGCTTTTTTGATATTCAGTACTAGAAATAAATATATTTCAGTCACTGGGTCAGTCACTGGTTTTGAGAAGAAAAGGAAATATAATAATGAGCAACTCACATTCCAATTCACAAGCAGGATATTACTTTTTACAAGTGCCTGGACCTACTGTTGTGCCTGATGAAGTGGTGGCAGCTATGTCTCAGCCTATGATGGACCATCGTGGGCCTATTTTTGCTAAGCTTGCTGCTGAAGCTGCTCAGAATTTAAAACCTATTTTTAAAACCAAACAACCCGTTATGGTCATTCCCGCTTCTGGCACTGGTGCTTGGCATGCCAGCATCGCAAATTGTCTCTCTAAAGGAGATAAAGTTCTTATTCCTGAAGTTGGGATGTTCTCTACCCTTTGGGGAAAGGTATCAAGAGAGCTCGGCCTTGAGGTGATTGAAATTGCGGGTGATTGGCGCTCTGGTATTGACGCGCAAAAAGTAGAAGACGCTCTTCGCGCCGATAGTGCGGGTGAGATTAAGGCCGTTTTTGCTACTCATAATGAAACATCTACTGGTGTGACATCTGACATAGCCGCTGTTCGAGCAGCGCTGAATGCAGCTAATCATGATGCGTTATTGTTTGTAGACACGGTTTCTTCGCTTGTTGCCATGGATTATGACCATGATGGTTGGGGCGTTGATATTGCTATTTGTGGTTCCCAAAAAGGCTTGATGTTGCCGCCGGGTCTTGCATTTGCTGCTGTGAGCGAGAAAGCATTAGAAGCGAAAAAGTCATCTGACCTGAACCCTGGTTATTTTGAATTTGATCCTTTAATCAGTGCAACTGAAACGGGTCTTTATCCTTACACACCACCTGTATCTCTGATCTATGGTTTGAAAAAAGCGACTGAAATGATCTTGGATGAGGGGCTGGATGCGATTTATGCTCGTCATGCTAAACTCGGTGAAGCAACACGTGCATGTGTGAATGTTTGGGGATTAGAGACCCAATGCCAAGTTGAAGGACAACATTCAAATGCTGTGACAGCTGTTCGTGTGCCAGATGGTATTA
Source organism: Hyphomicrobiales bacterium 4NK60-0047b (assembly GCA_040367435.1). Lineage (NCBI taxonomy): Bacteria > Pseudomonadati > Pseudomonadota > Alphaproteobacteria > Hyphomicrobiales > Hyphomicrobiales bacterium 4NK60-0047b. Next base: position 26,385 of record BAABWY010000003.1, read on the forward strand.
GTGCCGATGAGATGCGTGCCTTTATCTTTGATAAATATAACCTTTCACTCGCAGCGGGCCTTGGCAAAATTGCAGGAGAAGTTTTCCGTATTGGTCATCTTGGCTATCAAAACCCTCTTACACTTATGGGGGCACTTAGTGGCGTTGAAATGGGAATGGAAGCGTTTGGTATTCAATTCAACAAGGGCGGTGTGAATGCTGCAATGGAAATTCTTTCCAAGTAACATACTACCTCTTGCAGAAACAAAATACTGTCCTTTGACTTTCTAGTTGTCTGGCACCCCTAATTTTAAAATCAAGCTTAATGGAGAGATAACGGCCTTTAAATTCCGCAATTTAGGTCATTATCTCTTCTATTTTGCCATATGTTGGGGATTCTTTAGGGATTTTGCTTTTTTTCAAGACTCAAATTTTGCAACTCTCACTTTAAAAACGCTATAATGTGGCCTAATAAGGTTTTGACAGTCATGGTTTTTTGCCTGTTATTAGCTTTTTATTTTATCGCACATATCTCTGTTTTTTAATTCATGCCCGTTTTTACGTGCATCTTTATGAGTGTTTTAGATTTGCAAACCACTTTACCACATATAAATGGCAACTCCCGGCATGAACGCCCGATCTGGATATGGGATCGAGATACGGCTGGCTTTGTTTGGGCAAATGGTGAAGGGGTTAAGTTTTGGGCTGCCCCTAGTTTGGAGAGTTTGCAAGCCACTCCTTTTGATAAAACTCACCCTGCCTGGCTTAAGGTTTGCCAAATATTAGATGGTTTAACTCCTACAAACTTCCAATCTGAGCAAGCAATTGGGGTGAATTTATATTTCCCTCATATGAATGGCGGAGGGCAAATCAATGGTGAGAGTAAGTCTGTTGCTGCATCAGCTTCAAATACAATGTCTCAAACGACTTCGCTTTCCATTGATAAAAAGGGAAACCACAAGAGCAAAGAGGGACATTTTGTAACGCTTTGTCGTCGGGGGAATTTGAAAAACCGCATGGCTCTTATTGTTGAGGTGGTTGCTGTTACCGGCAATAAAACACAGGTCCAAGAGACCTCTCTTTCAACTATTGGGACTTCTTTTGAGGATCCGGATTTATCTAAAACGTCCATACCGCAGAATGGTGAATTGAGCGATTTCACAGATGTGAATCTTTCGTCAGAGGATGAAGAACCAGCTAGTTCAGATTTTCCAATTGAACTTTCTTCTGAACTTGTAAGCCAGCTTGGTTCAAAGCAACTTGATATTAAGGATCTAGTTCCAAGAGCTCAGCTTGAAGAGCTAGCTCGCCTTATTCAAGAAGCTGGTGGTGACGGAGAGGACCTTTTAAAAACTAAGAATTTTGAGCTAACTTCCACTCTATCTGTACAGAACGAGCAAGGCGTTACAGAAGAACGTTTTGTTGAAGAAGACACGTCCAATGCATCTCTGAATACTTCTCTGAATGCAAAGCAAGATAAATGGTCTCCCCTTGAAATAGATTTAACTTCGCTGTCAGGTGTTGGTGAACAGGAAGAATTAGAACAACTCTTTGAAACAGCACAAGCGCCATATGCTCTTATAAGCTTGCAAAAAATCATTCATGCCAATGGTTCGTTTGTTAGTGAATTTGGATATGATGATATTGAGCCGCTTATTAATGATGGGGCTGATTGGCTTTTCCCGAAAAGCCGGGACGTCTTCACTACTCTCATTTCAGGTGAAATTGGTACCTCTATAACTGGTTCTTCACTTGGTTTGGAGACTGTTCGCTTAAGGTCTGGGCGCAAATTATCACGTGATGTTTTAATAATGCCAGTTCGATTGACAAAATTTGATCGAACTTTGCTTCTCATGCAATTGGCTAATGAGTTTAACTTTGAGCCAGAGCAACCTTTAAGCCCAGAGCAAAATTATGAATTAGGACAAACGTTTGATACGAAGTTTGATACGAAGTCTGATACAACGTCTATTCCGCTTTTAAGTGCTGTGAGCCATGAAGTCAGAACTCCTTTGAATGTTATTCTTGGATTTTCTGAAGTGATGGCTTTGGAGCAATTTGGACCATTGGGACATGAGAAATATAAAGATTATATTCAAGATATTCATAATAGTGCACAGCACGCCTTGAGCCTTATCAATGACCTATTGGATTTAACCAAATTAAAAGCTGGTAAATGGGTTGTTGAACCTAAAGACGTAGAAATCAATAGTGTTGTTCGTGATCAAGTGCGCTTAATGAGAGAATTGGCGGCACAGCGGGACGTTCGCCTTCGTTCAGACCTCGAAGAAAACTTACCTTTTGTTCAAGTGGATGAGCGTTCTCTGCAGCAAATCCTTTTGAATTTAATTTCGAATGGCATAAAATATGACCATGAAGGTGGTCTCATTACGGTTCAGACATCACGCTTGGATGAGAATACTCTCATTTTATCTGTCTCTGATACAGGACCAGGAATGAGTGAGGCTGATATTCAGCAAGCTATGGAGCCGTTTCATCAAGTTATTAATGCCCCAATGACCTCCGTTAACCCGGCTTATATTGGCAGTAAGACGGGAAAATCCGGAACAGGTTTGGGCTTACCCATTTCAAAAGCGCTTGCTGAAGCCAATGATATTGATTTTTCAATTGAAAGCCAAAGAGCTAGAGGAACCAAAGTTTCTCTTACATTCAAGGTTTCTGCTTCTTCATAGATAGAAACCATTCCATTTATATTTATGGCTTACCTATTGGCTAAGACCTTTCATGCACATTGGCCAGAGCATGTCTCTTTGTTTTGAATTCAAAGATATGCTTATTCATCTCACAGGCTATTACTTTTAGTGCTGCTACAGATGCCCACACAGCATCCACAAAACTCTGCTTCAGATGCCCACACAGCATCCACGTTGACCTCATATCCGTACTCTGGAAGAGCACTCCCTTCTTCGTTGTGATATTTCATAAGCGTTTTTAGTGAATTCCATACTATGTGACATGTTCTAGATTAATATTTTTATCAATTTCTTAGTGCAGAAACTGAAAACTCACCCTATATTGCAAGTTCTAAATAACTGTTTTGCGAACAATTTTTCCGATCCTCGCGACGTTTCGGTCTGATTGTTCTCAAGGAACGATTTGCATATCATGACAACCAATAATACAAAGCCAGCAATGGACACTAAAACTTCTAGTTTTGCACTGGACACTAATATTAAACCTGCAAAACGTCCTTCTAGCTGGGGATGGGTTTTATTGGTCTTGCCTATCATTGTACTTGTTCTGTTGCCGCTGTTATCTATTGTCATTATGAGTTTTAACCCCAGTGAAAATATCTGGCCGCATCTCATCTCGACAATTCTACCACGTTCTATACGCGATACGTTTATATTAATGAGCGGCGTTGGGCTTTTAAGCTTGGTTATTGGAACTGGTACTGCTTGGCTTGTGACGATGTATCAATTTCGGGGGCGCCGTTTTTTTGAGTGGGCCCTTTTACTACCTCTAGCGATGCCGACCTATATGATGGCTTATTGCGCCGTGGATTTGCTCGAATATTCGGGGCCAGTACAAACTGGCCTTCGCTCACTATTTGGGTTTCAAGATTCAAGAGATTACTGGTTCCCGAATATTGCTTCGATGCCAGGTGCGATCATTGTTCTCTCCCTGGTGCTTTACCCATATGTTTACCTGGCAGCTCGCGCTAGTTTTATGCAACAATCGGTTTGTGCTCTTGAAGTTGCCCGGACGCTTGGTCGCACGCCTATGGGGGCTTTTTGGAATGTTGGTCTTCCTTTAGCCCGGCCAGCTTTGATTGCTGGTTTGGTACTAGCTTTGATGGAATGTTTGAACGATTATGGCGCTGTTGCTTATTTTGGGATCGAGACCTTGACTGCAAGTGTTTACAGTACCTGGCAAGAACGCTCCAACCTTGGCGGTGCAGCGCAAATAGCGACCCTTATGTTACTTATCATTATTGTTCTTCTTTATGTTGAGCGCCGCGCGAGATCTGAACAAAAATATTTTCAAACAACGGGATATAATCGTGACCTACCTGTTGTTCATTTACATGGCTTGCAGGAAGTTTTCGCGCTCATTGCCTGCGCGCTTCCCTTTATTCTTGGCTTTGCTCTTCCTTTTTATATTCTTTTAAGCGCCTCTTTCCGCTTTATTGATTTTGTTTGGACCACGGAATTCTGGAGAGCAGCGGGGAATTCTGTTTTGCTTGCAAGTTTAACCGCGGTGATTGCTGTTAGCGTTGCTCTTATTATTACATATGGAAAACGTGTTACTGCTCACCCGATTTTGAAACCAATTGGAGCCCTTGCTGGAACTGGCTATGCTATTCCCGGTGCTATTTTGGCAATAGGGATTCTTATTCCGCTAGCTGCATTTGATAATATGTTTGATAGTTTTATGCGCGGCACTTTTGGCATTTCTACCGGATTACTTTTATCTGGCAGTTTATTTGCTTTACTCTTTGCCTATTTGGTTCGGTTTCTTGCTATTTCTCTTGGAACGATTGAAGCCGGATTTCATAAGATTTCTCCTAATCTTGATGGGGCAGCCCGAACCCTTGGGCAGAATAGTCTGGGTGGGTTTCGTTTGGTTTTATTACCAATCATGCGGCCTTCAGTTGCCGCGGCTGCTCTACTTGTTTTTGTTGATACAATGAAAGAGCTACCTGCAACATTATTATTGCGGCCCTTTAATTTTGATAGCTTAGCGACACTGGTTTTTGAATTTGCAAGTCGTGAAGAATTTGAAGAAGCAGGCCTTGCTGGTCTTACCATTGTAGCGTTTGGTTTAATCCCGTTATTATTGTTAAATAAAACTGTTTCAACTGGTCGCTCTGAGCAAAGTAAAGATTAGGGCCTAAACCCAATTAAGATTAGTATGAGTTTACAACCAAGTGGCGTGATAGACTTTGCTGCGGCATGATTAAACTCTTTCTAAGTTTTTACTGATTTTCCCACAAATTTCTCTCATTTTTTAGGCAAAAAACACTTAATTTTCTGAAATCTTCCTTGAAACTTTCACAATGATAAGAGATGCTGCTAAGCAACATAGAAATAATTTTTAACTGTTATTTATTTTAGTCACAGATTTATTCTATGTGTATTTTTAAAATCATATTGCTGAATTTGAGGCTAGGTTCTTTTGTGAACTGGAACTTATGAACTTTGAGAGCATATAAATTATACTCTCTTAAATCGTTCATTACGATTTTCTTCAAATGCTCTTGATTGGGAAAATGAGATTATTTTTAATTTATGACTGCCTTTTCAGCGATGAGTACACTTGCATGAGTTTTAAATTATATTCTGCCAAAGTTAGACTGAGGTCCATGCTGGATTTTGGTTCAACTAATTTTTCTTTGCATCGTCTTTTTCTTTTACAGCAGCCTTTTTCACGACTGGCTACTCAACCTCTGCTAGGTCTCTCTCTCTTTAGCCTTGCTATGACAGGCTTATCCATATCAATTGTTATTTTTTCCAACCCTTCATCGGCTTATAAGTCCGACAGTGCTACTAACGGTTTTTATACTTTAACTTCACCGCTTGTGATTAGTGCGACGCCTAAAATTACCATCACTGAGGGGAGGCTTCGGTTTTTTGATGGAAACTTGAAAAAAAACAAAGCAGATCTATTAGGTGGACTACCCTTTAATTGGACTGACTTGTTTCTGGCAAAAAAACTTTCACACATTGAACTAATCGACGCAAAAATACTCATCGATTTTAGAGGAGCTAAAGGTCCTATTGGGGAAAAACTAAATGCTGATGATACGAGTGGATTGCTGCGTTCAACTCTTGAAAAAAGTGAATTGGAACAGCTTAAAATTTCCAATTCATCTCTGAAGATTTTAAGAGACTTTACAAAACCTCTCCAGATTACCCTTAAGACCTGTCAATTTGAAGTTGACTTAGATGACCATGAAATTGAAGGTTCTGGCGAGTTAAAACTGAGTGATAAAGTGACGACCTTTTCATTGAGCCATGATTTTTCTCTTAAAAATAAAAAGGGTGTTGTTCTTAACGAGATCAATCTTTCTCTTAAAAATGATGATTTTATCACGAACTTAAACGGAGTGCTTGAAGGCAGGCCGGGGCTTCACTTTAAGGGCAAAGTTTCACTAGAAATTGACAATATCAGTCGCTCCACTTTATCTATTAATCAATCAGCCAATGAAGGTGCCGTTCGTTTTATGACCTCTGGAGATTTTACTTGGTCAGAGAATGAAGGGACATTGTCAGATGGTCAATTTAAGTTTGGCCGCAACAAAGCGAATGGTAGCCTTAGTTTAAAACTCAGCCAGGATAATCCGGAAGTTACCGGCACCCTGGCTTTTGAAACTCTTAATTTTTCTGAATTTCACACTTTAAAGCGACGAAAGAAAAAGATTACCTCAAATGAAACTAAGTCAGAAGAAACTAAGTTAGAAGACACATCTTTTGTTCGTACAATAAATTTAATTATTCCACTTATTCGTAATTATGATGCTGATGTTCGCCTTTCTGCGGATCGTATAAAGTTCAATGATTTGCTGGTTGATGAAGCTGGTTTTAGCCTGTTCCAGAAAAAAGGAGAGCTACTCATTGATATGGCAGGTCTCAATTTATTAGGTGGTACCGGCACTGGTCTTGTTAAAATTGATACCAACTCTCCAAAACCTCGATGGCATATTAATTCAGGATTTAAAAATATCGATTTATCTAAATTGAACACTATACTCCCATCCCAACCCGTAATTAATGGTACCGGTCATTTAAAACTGAAGCTCACTAGTTTTGGTGATAAGGGAGAGGAAATTTATGAGAATATGTTTGGCTCGCTTAATTTTAAGATGCCAAAAGGTGGTGAGATGCGCCTCGATTTTAAACAATTTATCGGTGAGCAAGAGGATAATTCAGAACAAACTGTAAAAAATTTAAAATCTGGAACAAGCTCGTTTCAATTTTTAAATAGTTTTGCGCATTTTGCCAAAGGCTCTGTGATTTTTGATCACTTTATGGTTTCCACTAAAAATTATGATTTTACAGGTCATGGTTTTTTAAATTTAAAATCTCGGGCTTTAAATTGGCACGTTGCCAGTTGGGAAACAACACAGCTTTTAGAAAACAAAGAATTAACTGAGAGCTCACCCGATGGAAAAGCAACTCTTCAAGGCTCATCGGATGAAATGAAAACTGACAGCAAAAGAGAACTAACTGATGATTTCAACAAAGTGCCACTTTTGCTCACTTGTAGTCACTTAAAAGGGTTTTGGGATGCATTGAGCTTTGAGAAATACACAGCGCTACATCTTTCTCTCTTAAATAGAGCTTGTCCGGCATTTTATCATTATGATCAGTTGAAAACAAAAGATCACCCCATTGTTCATTCAGAGAATGCAAGGTAAGACTTGCTATTACTGCAGGCTAAGACTGACAAATTTTTTTAATAGGAGATTGCCCTCATGTTGAACAAAGCCACAGGCAAAGCTATAGCTAGGGCCGAAATTAAGTTCACAGGCTTAAATCGTTTTTTACAGGGGATGTTTCCAGTTTCTAGATCCCTTGGTATTTGTTTTTTAGCTGTTCTTTTGGGATCTTCTCAATCATATGCCGAGACATCCCCCCAATTAAAAATTTCTACATGGGCTGGTGCGTATAAAATTTCTCAAGAAAAAGCTTTTTTTGGACCGTTTAGTACAAAAACAGGAACAAAAATTGCTGTCTCGACCCATAAAAAGCCTTTAGACCTTCTTAAGCAGTGGAAAGAAAGTGAAAGTCAAAGTCATGACTTAATTGACCTTTCATCATTTGAAGCCGAACAAGCTTGCGATGCTGGTTATCTTCTTTCACTAAATGAAGAAGAAATTGCCAAGGGTGCAAACGGCGAGAGAATTGAAAAAGACTTTATGTCAAACAGCTTGATAGATTGTGCTGTGCCTTCTGTTGCCTGGTCAGCTTTGATGGTTGTTAAGAATGGAGCCTTTAAAAAGAAGAAACCTCGTAGCTGGGCTGACTTTTTTAATCTTAAAAGATTTCCAGGTAAACGCAGCATGAAAAAATCAGCCCGCTATAGCCTTGAGACGGCTTTATTGGCTGGTGGTGTTAAAGCTGAAGACCTTTATTATAATCTGGGCACTATTGCTGGCCAAAAACGAGCCTTTAAAAAACTGACTTCTCTAAAAGATAATATTGTTTGGTGGGAGACAAGTAATGATGCCATCAACAATCTAAAAATGTCAGATACAGTTATGGGGCTAGCTTTTAATGGTCGATTGTTTAATTCGATTATTGGTGATGGACTTGACGTTACATTAATTTGGCAAGGACAGCTTTATGACCTTGATTATTGGGCTATCCCAAGTAACGCAAAAAATAGACCTGGTGCTCTTGCCTTTATTAACTTCGCAACAGCTCCAAAACAACTTGCTGAACAAAGCAAGTGGATGCCTTATGGGCCAATGCGTGTTTCATCCCTTAAATTTATTGGTAAACATAATATTGCGAATATTCACATGGCACCCTATCTACCGACAACTAAAGCTCACTTCCAAAGAGCCATTAAATTCAATGAGGGCTTTTGGGAATCTTCTAAAGGAAAAGAATTGGAAGACCGCTTTAAAGCATGGCTTGACGGATCTCTTTCCTGGCCTGAGCAAGGAGAAAAACAAGCCAAATAATTGGCTATTATTTCTTTTGTAACCACCTTCATTTTTGGTGCCGCATTAAATCAACTCCTAAGATCTGCAGATGTAACAATATTGTCACAAAGTTTTAGCCCCTGCAGATTGAACTTTGATTTTTCTCATCTTTTATTTAGTTGTGGAATAAATTTTGATAAGTTTTAATGAACCTTGTTTAGTGGTTTTTTTGAAATCTAATTCGTTTAAAAACAACACTTTTTTTATCAAGCGATTTACTCAATTATTTTAGATTTTTTTTGCACTCTTTAACTGGATTTGATTTGTAATTACATTTTTTCTGTCAAGAATTTTGCTTCTGTTTTTTTATGTGAAAAAAAAATGAAGCCATCCGTATTTTTCCCCTTTCGAACCTTAAAGAATATTTTTAATGTGTCATCTCCATTTGGCAGACTTGTCAAGTCGCCGTGGATTTAATGGACCAAAGAGGGCCATTCATTGTTCTGAATTTACGATATGATTCACATTACATTGAGTGGATTCCAGATTGAGAGTTAATCCTCTCAATCTGGAAATAAGAACGTTATTTATAATAACGTTCTTAAAAAGCGGGGTAAGCTGCCAGCATTTTATGCTGGCAGCTTTTTTATTCTTTTTACTTCTTTGAGTGTTGCTTTTTATCACGTACTATTAAAAAACTTCCATAACCATACTGTATCACCACATCTTTTTAAGATCCTCCCTTCATTTTCATTCTAAAGGTTGCTAGAGTTTTGTTGAAATTTTTGTTTTCGCGTGTTGTGAGATGCGCAGTACCATCAAGGCGCGTGTTTATGAGTTTGCCAGAAAAATTACTCGAAAAAACTTTTTACTGGGGCCCGCTTTTTGTCGGTATCGTTAGTTTGATTATTGGGGTGATTTTTGTTCGCGCTGTTGGGGATGTGAATGGTGAAATTCCGCTTGCCAAATTGCAATTAGATGGCACCAACAAATCCATTCCTCAAAGTTCCAGTAGGATGGTCGCAAATGCAGATGCTTTGCTAGAGGATAAGAAGCTCATTGATGAGTTGGGTGAAGTTGAGAAACCGGCCTCCTTGCAAGATACCCCAGTTCACAAGAAGCAACTGACTGACCCTCAAAACAATACAAGAGTAGCTTTAAGCCCTGCTGTTTCTCAAAAGAAGACAACTAAAAATATTGATGAAGGCGATGGCCTGAAAGTTATACCGCCCAAAGAAACACGTGAAGAACAAATCGTTCGCGTCACCATCCCACAGCTTGTTTCGCTTCACAGCTCGCAGATTGGAGCACATGCTCCGCTTGCTATTTCAGGTTTTAGACAAACCACTTTGAGCCCCTCATTGATTGGCTTGCAATATTCAGGATCAGAACTTGGTCATTGGGGACCACTCTCCCATTTTGGCTTAAAGACATCCACCTATCGTAGTGGTTATATATCTGTTATGGCAAGTGCTGAAGGGCTTGGTGACAGCGCTAATGCCTTCATTCATGGACTTTCGATCATAAACGACCGTTCAGCCCGACCTTTAATTGCTCACCGTAGTGAAAAGATTGGTCAAAATTTTCTCACTTCATATAAAGGACTTCAACGCAGTGGGGAAAACGGTTCTCTCATTCAAGAAATGTTCTTATCTGAGCAAGGTGTTGAGTTGGGTGGTATGAGCGCTTCTGCTTCAAACGGATTAAGCATCACTACAATTGGAAGCCAGACCCTACTAAAGAAATTTAAAATCGTTTCAATTGGTGGAATTCTTGGCAAAGAAATCTCTTCAAAAAATCTCAAAGGAGTTAACCGGGCTGTTGTAAATGCTGGAGAAATGAAACTAACGACACTTTCCCTAGCAGTTCCAGGTGAGTTATCTAGACAAGGAAAAAGTGCCCATTTGGGGAAATCTGACTTGCCCTGTTCCCTGCGATTTTATGCCGCTTTGCAAGATCTTCGTTCTACAAAAATTTCAGCCATACGCACCGTTGCCCAGCCTATTTCTCGAGTTGATAAAAGTCTGCCCGGGAAATGGATATTTTCACCACCTGCATTTAAAACACGCAGTGTATGTAAAAAATATAAATACTATAGATCAGGGCGAAAAAAATGCGTGAAGTGGGCCAAGTCCTTGCCAAAAAACACGGCCTACACTCCTGAAGAAAAAGATTACATTCTTACCGCCCAGAAAATAATCACAGGCAGAGGTAGACATCCTATGGTTAAGCCTCGATCTCCTAGTCACTGGGTGATCAATATTGTTGCTCAAAATTTAAATAGTTATTCCAGCCAAAAACAGCATCCGGCACTTTGTACTGGGGCATTGGGAATGGTTGACTATTTTGAAGGAAATTTGACCCGTTTTAGAAAACATATGATGAGCATTGCCACTTTGAATGAACAATCTAAGGCTCATATCCTTAATCAGGTTGAACGTTTAAATGCTTCCTTAAAAAAGCAAACTACACTGAAGACCATTAGTGCAGAAATAGACTCTGTTACTCAGAATCAACGGATTATAGTTAGTTCTTACGACCCTCTTACAGTGAATGGGCAGGCGGTTGCCGCTCTTTTTGGTGAAGATGTGGGGCTTGAAATTTTGAGCCGAGACACATTCTTAGATTCTCTAAAACTGACCCGTACTCTTATCAAATCTAGAAAGCCTCATATCCATGCAAGTACTTACGGCCAATTTCTAAGACTGGCAACAATTTTGGAAGCGACTTATTACATCCAAAAAACACATGATAAATATAAAATTTTAGAGCAAAAATTATTTGGTAGCTTAAGAGGTATACGAACAGCTCATACGAACCATTGCAATTGTTCTAACTAGAGGCTAGCCCCTAACCTCACTTCTTTTAACTTTTTCATCACTGTTTTATTTTTACTCTGTTTTTCTGGACAATTTCAATATGACCTTGAATGCCCGTTACTTATTGGCCGAGCCTCAGTATTTTTGGCTCATCTTATTAGTGGGATTGTACTTTGGGTTTTGTATTTTTTTTACTCTCTTAAAGAATATGACTTTTTTTGAAAATGAAAGAAGTACTGGGAGAGATTATAGCAATGGATATTGGAGCTATATTTTTACCAGCTCTGCTCTTTTTTTTTCAGCATGGAGTTTACTTGGCCAGCCCGCTCTCATTTATCATAGGGGGAGCGTTTATGGTTTTCTTGCACTAGCTAGTATTACAATACCATTTGCGGGCATATTGTTTTTTAAAAGGCAAAAATTACTGAGCGCTCACTTTGGGTTTTTAAATCCCTTAGAGTTATATGGTTTTTATTTTCAAAGTTTAGTGCTTCGTCTGCTAATCTTAGCTATAACACTTGTTTTAGTTGTTGGTTGTTTTGGTCTTCTTCTCCTCAGTGCCGGAACTTTTATTCTTCAAATATCAGGAGGATCTGTCTCCCTTATTTATGGAATGGCAGGGTTCTGCTTTTTGATCACATTACATAGTCTTTTTAGCCAATACCGAACGTTTTTATCTATCGCTTCTTTCCAGTTTATCCTTTTTATTGTTGGGTTGTTTTCTCTGTCTATGATCCTATTCATGTTGAGTGGTGGTTTTGATGGGTTTGTCGGCGAGTTAACAAATCTACCTTTGAGAGAAGTGCCCTTATTTCAAGCTGGTTCACTTGTCTCTCAACACACTCAGGATTTAGAAACTTTGTCTTTCCCTTCAAACCATTTATTGACCTTTACTTTTTTGATTGGCTTGATGGGGCTACAAATGTCACCGCTCTTTACTATGCTTGCCCTACAAACTAGAGACCCTAACGCATTTGCACCAGCGCAAGTTTGGTGGTCTGCTTGCTTGTTTGGTGGGATTTTAATTGCTGTTTCTATTTTCATTGGACAGGGAACACAGATAGGGCAACTTGCGCCTGCTTCATCACTTGAGGCTTCTCAAATAGTTGAGCGTTATTTGAACTTTGTTCCTCATCTCATCAAAAACATACAAGCTCTGTCCCCTTTCCTTTTTGGTATCATTTCTCTAAGTGTGATTGCTGTTCTGCATATGACTGCAATTCTTCTGCTGAAACTGCTTTCAAATTTGATCGCGCTAGACTTTAGTAATGGATCTTTATTCCTCACTCGCTTTAGTCAAGATACAGACAGGAGTTCTGCTTATTTTTTGTCTGCTCTGTTTTGTATTCTTTTAACTCTCATCACCTTAGTTTTGGCAATTAACTTTCCAAACGCCTTTCCTCTTGTGGCCACTTTAGGGATTGCTTTTTCGTTTCAAATGGTTCCTGTGCTTATTGGCGTTTGTTATGTGCCGTGGTTTACCGGGCGTGGTATTCTAATCGGGTTGTTTGCTGGAATAATTGTTGTTTTCCTAACCGATCAAACCAATGGAGCAATTTCTGCTATTCTAGGGAACCAATTGCCATTTGGACCTCATCCTTACAGTATCTATTCTGCTGTTTGGGGAGCGTTGGTCAATTTGATGTTTGTCATTTTTGTTTCAACCTTCACTCAAAACCGAAATGGTTTCGAGAAGCGAGCTGAATTTCATCACTTTCTTGAAACATATTTTAAGAAGCAAACACCTCGCCCCTTTCTGTTACCTCTTGCCTGGGCTGTTACATTTATTTGGTTTTTCTTTGCCATAGGGCCAGGCACTTCATTTCAGAACGCTTTTTTAGAATTTGACTTCTTTGGAAGTCAGTTTCTCTCATTTTGGGGTTGGCTAGGCTTTTGGTGGGCCTTTGGTGTCTTTATGCTTTGGCTCTGGGCTTACCCGCTCCAATTAAGCCGTTTTTCTGGAAAATCTTCTTTTCTCTCACGGCTATTTTAAGTGCTATCGCACTTAAGCCTCCGAGGGGCGGTATTTTTGTTTGTGCTTCAGGTTGCCTACCAACAACCGCACTAAGCGCCGGGCTCCACTCGCGCTTCACCATGTCCCATTGCCTGAAAAAGACAATGCTCCTTCATCGGGTAGATAGCTTTTAGTTCTCTCTCACAGCTATTCTAAGTGCCATTGCATCAGGGCCTCTTTATCTCATTAAAATCTTTTTACAAACCAATTTTGGTCACATTACTCAATTAACTAAACAGTGTTTAAATATTTTTGAGGGAGTGTTTTATGTCTACATCGACATCAGGGCTGGGAGGGTTTTCAAAACTCGTCGCTTCACCGGCTTTTAAGTTTATTGTACTTGGGGTGTTAACGCTTTTGCTAATGATCCCTTTATTGTTGGTTTATTTAATTGTTGATGAACGGCAAAGCTATTCTCGCCAAGCGGTGAGTGAAGTTGGTCGCAAGTGGGGGCGGGAACAAGCCTTTCATGGCCCTTATATGGTGATCCCGATGGAACGACTAGTTGAGAAGACTGATCGCCAGGGAAATAAAAGCTCATATCGCGAAGTCAAATATGCTGTCTTGCTACCTAAGACACTGAATATCAAATCTAATGTCTCTGCCAAGGAATTACAACGGGGCATTTATGATGTGCCAGTTTACAATACCAAGGTTACGTATGATGGGAAATTTGACCCGGCTGATCTTGACCAATATCGACGTGAGCGATTTGAGTTACGTGTGAACGATGCTGTCTTTAGCGTGTTAGTTTCGGATGTTCGAGGAATTAAGAAAACTACAGATGTGCAAATTGGCACTGAGACATCACGGTTTCAAGCTGGGGTTGGTGTTAAAGGTCAGCGGAGTAGCGGAGTTCATATTAAGCTAACTTCAGCGCAGTTGAATGATGGCTTTTCCTTTCAATTCAACTTGCCTGTTAATGGCACTAAGCATTTATTATTTGAGCCTTCGGGCGCTGAGACGAAACTCGATATGACATCGAACTGGCCGCATCCAAGTTTTATGGGTAATTTTCTCCCCAATGAGAGAAAAATTAGCACCACCGGGTTTGAAGCAAACTGGCAAGTACCACATCTGGCCAGGGGCATGGGGCAAGCCCATACACAAACTCATATTAATAAATTGATGTCTAAGAATTTGTTTGGTGTGCAGTTTTATCAGCCTGTTGGTTTTTATGACCTGGTCAGCCGTGCGCTTAAATATGCTGTTGCATTTATTTCTGCCGTATTTCTGATGGTCTACATAATGGAGGTTTATGTTGGGCGCCCTATTCACTGGATCCAATATGTGTTTGTTGGTTTTTCACTTCTAATCTTTTATCTGGTTCTTCTTGGCCTCGCCGAGCATATTGGGTTTGAGTTTGCTTATGGCTTGGCGGCTAGCGCAACTGCGCTCCTTGTTGGGCTTTATACCTCCAGCACGCTTCGCTCTAAAGCCAAGGGGCTAGTGCTTGGATTAATGATCCTGATGATTTATGGATTGTTATACCTCTTATTGCGGGTTGAGGATTATGCCTTGCTGATTGGCTCACTTGCCGGCTTTGCAATGCTCTCAGGGGTGATGTATATGACCCGCAATGTTGACTGGTCTGGTTATCAGTCTGAGGAGAAAAACACCTCATAGACTTTTACCAAAATTTAATGTGGCATTCTTGTTAAATGAAAGTATTGGCTATGAGCTGTATTGCCTGAAGAATGCCACAGTGTTGGGGGCATATCTCTGTTAAGTTTTGGAGCAAAGATATTTACGGGCAGTGCATCATGCTTGTTTTTTGCTCCAAAACTTACTTTTTTAGGCGGCTTCAGTTGCCCACCAGCAACCGCCGTATTAGTGCTCCTTCAGTTGCCCACTACGCAACTGCATCTCTTTCTCTCACGGCTATTCCATGAGTTGAAACTCATGAGCCTCCGAGGGGCGGCGCTCGCGCCGGGCAGCCTTGCTGCCATGTCCTGACGCCGAAGTGGCGTCACTCCTTCTTCGTATCGTTACTTTTTTGGTGCGTTTGAGGTTTACTTCGGATGCACACTACGCAACCGAAGGAGCACAAAAAAAAGCAAAGATTAATAGATATATGGCGATGCGCTCAGTCATTAAGAGCTTGTTAACCATAGTACCTCTCTTGGCTTATTTTTTTGTTAACCCTAGCCTATAAGTCTTGACTTCATTCAACAAAAGTCTTAATTATCTCACACGCGTTAGCACTCGCAGTTGGTGAGTGCTAATAATCTATCCACATTTGGGAATACCAACTTACAATCATTTCGATTGTTGAAGTTATTATGGAGATTGCAGAATGAAATTTCGTCCGCTTCATGACCGTGTGGTGGTTAAGCGTCTTGAAGAAGACCAAAAAACCGCTGGCGGCATCATCATCCCTGACAGTGCACAAGAAAAACCTCAAACAGGTGAAGTCTTGGCTGTTGGTAACGGCACTAAGTCTGAAAATGGCGACGTTACGCCGCTTGACGTTAAAGCTGGAGACACAGTTCTTTTCGGTAAATGGTCAGGCACAGAAGTTAAGATCGATGGCGATGACCTATTGATCATGAAAGAATCTGACATCATGGGCGTATTGGCTTAAGTCACTACCCTCTTTTTAATTTTAGCGCTTTTTAGCGCTTTTCTCATTAATTCTCTAAACTTAGGAGAGACACATGTCTGCTAAAGATGTACGCTTTGGTGCTGATGTACGCGAAAAAATGCTTCGCGGTGTAGATGTACTAGCTAATGCAGTTAAAGTAACACTCGGCCCAAAAGGGCGTAACGTAATCATCGATCGTTCTTTTGGTGCTCCTCGCACAACAAAAGACGGCGTGAGCGTTGCAAAAGAAATCGAACTTGAAGATAAGTTTGAAAATATGGGCGCACAAATGGTGCGTGAAGTAGCTTCGAAAACTAATGATGTTGCTGGTGACGGCACAACAACAGCTACTGTTCTTGCTCAATCAATCGTTCGCGAAGGTTTGAAATCAGTTGCTGCTGGCATGAACCCAATGGACCTTAAGCGCGGCATCGATAAAGCTGTTCTTGATGTTGTTGCTTACCTTGATAAAGCTTCGAAGAAAGTAAACTCTTCTGAAGAAATCGCTCAAGTTGGCACGATCTCAGCTAACGGTGAAGCTGAAATCGGCACAATGATTGCTGATGCTATGCAACGTGTTGGTAATGAAGGTGTTATCACTGTTGAAGAAGCTAAATCACTTGAGAGCGAATTGGATGTTGTTGAAGGCATGCAATTTGACCGTGGTTACCTTTCTCCTTACTTCATCACAAACCCTGAGAAAATGGTTTGCGAACTTGACGACCCGCTAATCCTAGTGCACGAAAGCAAGCTTTCAAACCTGCAAGCTATGCTTCCTGTTCTTGAAGCTGTTGTTCAAACATCTCGCCCTCTTCTTATCATTGCTGAAGACATTGAAGGCGAAGCGCTTGCAACTTTGGTTGTTAACAAGCTACGTGGTGGCCTGAAAGTTTCTGCTGTGAAAGCTCCTGGTTTTGGTGATCGCCGTAAAGCAATGTTGCAAGACATCGCTGTTCTTACAGGTGCTCAACTGATCTCAGACGATCTTGGCATCAAGCTTGAAGCTGTGACACTTGAAATGCTTGGTAGCGCGAAACGCGTTAACATCACTAAAGATGACACAACAATGATTGATGGCATTGGCAACAAAAAAGAAATTGAAGCTCGTGTAAATCAAATTCGTGCACAAGTTGAAGAAACTTCTTCTGATTATGACCGCGAAAAACTTCAAGAGCGTCTAGCTAAACTTGCTGGTGGTGTTGCTGTTATTTCTGTTGGCGGTGCTACTGAAATCGAAGTGAAAGAACGCAAAGATCGCGTTGATGATGCATTGAACGCGACACGCGCTGCTGTTGAAGCTGGTATCGTACCAGGTGGTGGTACTGCTCTTCTACGTGCTGCTAACAAAATCACTGTTACTGGTGAAAATGACGACCAGGAAGCTGGCATCAACATTGTTCGCCGTGCGCTTCAATCTCCAATTCGCCAAATTTCAGAGAATGCTGGTGTTGAAGGTTCTATCGTAGTTGGTAAAGTTCTTGAGAAGAAAACTGAGAACTTTGGTTACGATGCTCAAGCTGATGAATATGGTAACCTTGTTGAAAAAGGTATCATTGACCCAGCTAAAGTGGTTATCACTGCTATTCAGGATGCGGCGTCTGTTGCTGGTCTTATGATCACAACTGAAGCTGGTGTTGCTGATGCTCCACAAGAAGCTGGTGCCGGACCTGCTATGCCTGATATGGGCGGCATGGGCGGCATGGGTGGAATGGGCGGCATGGGCGGCATGATGTAACATGCTAGTCTTTCACCCGAACGCGTTCGGGTGAAGCTCAACACCGAAGTCTAATCTTCTTGGGGCGGCCCTGCGAAGATTAGACGAGTCCTTTGTTTTGTAAAAAGAGCGTTTTCCTAGCGGAAAGCGCTCTTTTTTTATATAAACGATTAAATCTAAGTTCAATGAGGAAAAAATATTTGAAACATTATGACATGACAGGCATGAGAAAGATTTTAGAACGACAAAAACAAATGATGAAAAATTTGGAATCTATAAGTCGCCCGCATTTTAAAGGCATTCAATACCAGTCAAAATTATTTAAAAACATCGAATCTTTATCAAAAGGGATGCTTCTCAGGTCTAATGACTACTCTCACTTAGTGCCAGCCTATTCCAAATTAATACCCAAATTTAACATACCAAGTTCATACTTTAAAAATGCACTAAGAATAGCTTTAATTAATGATACAACAAAGCACTTCGATAAAATTGGAATTTTTCCTCACCCAAAGCTTATCAAGATTTTAGAAAACGATACACGTTTTGACTTAGAAAATATTACTACCAATAATGATGAATGGCTAAACACCATATGGTCTGAGCTTAGGGAAAACCTATGTCTGGAAAAGAACGCTTGCTTCAACGATGACAGTTTGTTTTTTACATATAAAGACCTCTTAGATGGACATGAAAATAAATTATACAATCTATCGGATGGGGCTTTAGCGAAAATAGTTGAAAGAACGATGATACTTGCTGTCCCAGAACATAATACTTCCAAAGTAGGAAACAAAATAAATACTTTTTTTAATCCCGTCCCCTTAAGTAGAATTGGAGGACGTTATGATTGGGCTCTACTTATGTTTCTTGCAAAGCCTTTTACTACAACATCTAAAAATTTTTCTGGCCATAGGTATCATCCAAATAGAAATATTATTTCGCATGGTGTAAAATTAGATAAATTAGTCATTTTTGACAGTATCAACTGCGTACTGTTAGCTCATTGGATTATTGATAAGACCAATAGTATATCTTCTATAAACCCTACAAAATAGTATTTGTTTTTATTTGAACCATCCCCCCACTTCCTGCGTCTTATCTGTATACGCAATTTTAATTTTTGATTTGGGAGATGGTTATGATTAGGAAGATTTTACTTACAGTTTTATTTATTGGTTTTGGTGCTGTGGCGGCGTTTGCTTTGCCTTCTGGGGCCAGTAATATATCGCCTTCTGTTGAGATGAATTCTTTTGAGGAGCACCGCGTGCTTGTTGGCGCTAAGAAGTATAAGCGCGCGAAGCGGTTTGCGCGGCGCAAAGGTCGGTCACCTTATTCTCGTTCGAATTCATTTAAGGGCCGCCGTGGTGGGGTGAAGGATACTTGTCCGGGCGGCGATCATGGTTGTATCAAAGACCTGAAAGCTAACTGTGACAAGGCCAAAGGTGGTCTCTCTACTGAGCCAGATGGCGGTGTTGATTGTTTTGTTGTTGGCATTCACGACCAGCCTGATCAGTCAGACTAAACTGCTGCTTATCTTAGTAATCTAGAAAAAGAGAGTGTACGCAGTCACTGCGCCGCTCTCTTAAATATTTGTAATTTATAAATTATAGACATTGAGTGAATTTGAAGAGAAAATAACCCTGTTTTTTAAATTGTGTTTTAGATTTCGGGAGTTTCTTAAATGGCTTATCGTAAATTTATTCTATTCAGTCTTGCCCTCTCTTTTTGTTTTACGTTCTTTTCTTCCTTTACCCTTTCATCGAACGCCCTTGCAAAACCACCTTTTTGTAAATCTCTCAATGGCCGCATTGGTCCTTGGGAATATCATGTTGGGGCTTCTTTTTCTGAGGCTGAGCTTTTATTACAAATGTTTCGCAAAAAAGAATTTGACCTTCGCGTTGAATATTTCAACAGCAAGAAGGGTTATTTCCTCATCAATGGAAAGCAAAAGAAGAACATAGCTTTTGCTAAAATTATTGTTGATGGCAAAACCATTGCTACCTATAGCCATAATGCTAAAAAAACAGGCAAACCCTCAAATGCAGTATGGCGTGATAAAGAATTTTTCAAAGTCTATAACGCTCTGCTTCGCGGCAAAAATGGTCAGGTTGTTGTCACTAAAAATGATGGTGATGTTCGACAATTTAATCTAGCGTTACAAGACTTTATCAAAGGTATCTACGCTGGGGCGCCTCATTATAAATACCTCAATAAATTATTAGCCGAAAAGCGTTGCAGGGGAGCTTACGATTTTTAGCCCTTCTTAGTGAGAATTGCGTTTTTTTCGGTGACTTATTTTTGGGCAAAAATCTTTTTGTTATTAACTGCTTAATATACATGAACAGAATTTAATTTGAGAGATTTGAATTCCTCGGCTAAGCTATGAGTAGTTTGCGAGGGGATGAATGGCTGTTTATTTCCACCTTAAATTTTCAGGAAAGGGTTTACCCATGAAATCTAAATTGTTCGGTTTTGCCGCGTTTATTGCAGCAAGTATTTTATCGCTCGGAATAGCAACTGCAGCGCCGCTTTCTCAAGGTGTTACTACTGATACGCAAGTTGAAGCCCTTGATGCGAACCCGCATATTGTGAAAGTGAAAGGGTGTCACTCTAATAAGAAATGGCACATGGTTTATAAGTGGGGCAAAAAGGCCTGGCACCGTCATGGTTACAACTGCCAGCCGAAGCACGTTAAGAAAAAGAAGAAATGGGGTCACTGCCACAGAAAATGGAAGAAGCATTGGCACAAAGGTCATGGCTCAAACTGGCACCGTCATGCTGGCCCAAATTGCCATTACCAATGGGGTAAGAAACATAATTACTATAAGAAAAATCACGGCTGCATCAAAATTGGTCCAGTTTGGGTTTGCCAATAAAATCATCTAGTGGTTCTCTAACGTGCTCAGTCGTTTAGTTTGAACCATTCGAATTTTTTAAATTTGTCTCCCAGGTGAGCTTTTATGTTCACCTGGGCTTTTTTATGCGCTTTTCCTTTAATTGATTTTACCCAAGAAATGTGCGCCTCTTGGCAAGGGTATGGCTGCTCCCTCTTTTTCAAATGGCAGCTTTTTGGTGGGTGAGAATTTGTAAAAATTCAAACTTCCACCTTGCTTTTTATCATGCTGAAAAGATGTCACTGCCATATGCGAACCGTCTTTATCAAACACGATACCTTGGGGGAGAAAAATACTATCTAACTTGGTTGTTGAGTGCGGAGTTAATGTGCCGTTTTCTTGATCGAATGCAAAAAGAGTTAGCTCACTATAAGTTGTTCGCCCCGTATAGGATTTGGGCAACCAACTGGCGACCATGTTGAGCCCCACCACCCATTTGCCATCTGGTGAGATGGCAAAATTTTCGACATACCCCATTCCGTTGGGCACTTGTGACGCTCTTGAATGTTGAATGGGCAAACTCTTATAGGTTGTTTTTCTGTCATTAGCGCGGCGCTTTGGTGAGTTTGGCTTGTCGTCTTGGTCAAACTGGAAAACTGCAAAGAGGCTTGTGTTATGCCTATAGTTGTTTTGTTTTAAATCTCCTGTCGCTGTGATGGTTGTAATCATGAAATGCTTGCCATCTTTGGTCCATTGTCCTTTGCCTGGCAATGGTGCGGTGACCATTGGATCTCCCCATTGCTTGAGGTTCTTATTTTCATAAGCGTAAAAAACAACTCTGTTTGAAGCCGCTAGGGTGATCGCTGCAAATTTTCCTGAAGGATGCCACTTAAACTCAAGGGGAAGTTTTTTCCCGCTAATGTTTTCATCAACAGCTACAGTAGTGAGTTTGCCTAATTTTCCATTTTCAAAAGGATATAAACCTATTTGATTTTTAAAAGGGAATGTCACTGCGATTAGATTACCACCGGGGTGAAAATCAACAGCTGATGGAGCGAATGGGCTTTCTATAGTTTGGATAAGTTTTGGATTTGTCAGATCTGAAAGATCAATCAGACTTAAGGATTTTCCCTTTGGAATTTCTTTAAACTCTTTGGCTTCTTTTGTCGGTTGGCCCCATGGCTCCGTGACAACAGCGAATTTCCCATCTGGCGATATGGCCATAATATTTGGCCAAGTTCCAACAGAATTGGAAACGCTGAGTGAACTTATAACTTTCTTATCTTTTGGAGAAACGATCGTTAAACGGTCCGGTTTTCTTGTCCCTAGTTTTCCATCAATATAGCCGCTTGCCAGCATAGCGCCATCTGAAATAGCCAGGATGGCTTTTCCATTAAACTCTGATGCTTGAAGTGACGTGTTTGTAGCTGCAACTGATGTGAGCGCCACAACAGAGACAAACGCATTTCTATAAATTTTCATAAATTTTTATCCTCAATGAATTGGATTTTTCCGCTAATTCTTCGTGGACTATGCTTGCCTTGAGCTATAAACTCCAATTAATTGATATCCCTACCTGATAGATTTTGATTATTGGTGTTTTATGGACTATAAAAGCCTAAAATGTTTTTGTGATTTAGCTCTATCGCTTAATTTTCGAGAAAGTTCTGCGCGATTAAATATGAGCCAACCGGCTTTGAGCGTGCGTATTCAACGGCTAGAAGATGAGTTGGGTTTCTTGCTGTTTCATCGCTCTGCTACGGGGGTGAGCCTCACCAAAGAAGGGAAGCTTTTTCTCCCGCAAGCGATGCATAGTCAAAATCAGATGGATCATCTTGTTGAGGAGGCTCAACTAATTCGCCGTGGTGATGTGGGGCGTTTGCGCATTGCTTATACGCCTCTTTCATTTTTCACTCACGTACCAGAACTGATCCAAAAATTTAGTTCGTCTCACCCTGACGTAGAAATCATTTTAGAAGAGCGCTTATCTGAAGATATTGAAGAGGCTCTATCTCTTGACTACATTGATGCTGGTTTTGTTCATGGCCCAATCACCAAGGCTGGATTGGCCTTTTATCAATTACAATCTGATGAGTTTCTCGCGGCCATTCCACAAAGCAACCCTCTTAATCAGTTAGATGTAATTCCTTTTAAAAAATTATCTGAGGAGAATTTAATTTTAGTGAGCGAAAGCACTGGCCCCTATTTATTTCAAGAAATTATTGCCACTTGCCGTCGTCATAAATTTACCCCTAAAATTCGCCAACAAGTTGCGACATCAATTGGTGTATTGGGATTAGTCGCGGCAGGTTATGGAGTTGGCTTTGTAATTTCTTCACTGCAAGATTATACATTCCCTGGGCTGGTTTTTCGCCCATTGAAAAATGGCTTTGCTCCTCTTACAACTGGGTTAGCAATTCGTGAAACTGAAGATAACCCAATCTTAAAAAACCTTTTTCAATTTGCGTCCCGTGAATTTCAATTGCAAGGAGACCTTTAACAGTGCATGATCTTTCATTTGCTTATAGCAAAGAAGCTCTCGGGTTGCTTGCTATTGCTCTCACAATTTATGCTTTTTTCCCTTACATTCGCTCTATTCACAAAGGCGAGACAAAGCCGCATATGTTTTCCTGGATCCTTTGGGGAGCGACGACGTTTATTGTTTTTCTCGCACAATATTCGGATGAAGGGGGAGCTGGTGCTTGGCCTATTGGTGTTTCTGGTATCATTACATTATATGTCGCCGGATTGGCTTATGTAAAAAAGTCAGATATCTCGATTACAAAAACTGACTGGATGTTTTTTTCAATCGGGGTATGGTCTCTTCCACTGTGGTATTTTACATCGGACCCGTTATGGGCTGTTGTGGTTTTGACCTTTATTGACCTGGTTGGTTTCATACCCACATTCAAGAAATCTTATTCACGTCCCTTTGATGAGCAACTTGGCTTTTTTGTTATAATGACGGTTCGAAATTTTATTTCGATCGCCGCACTTCAGAATTACTCCATGACAACTGTACTCTTTCCTGCAGCGGTTGGTGTTGCGGCGCTGGTGTTTGTTCTTATGGTGATTATTCAACGACGGCGGCTCCGATCTGATTAGGTGAGAAATGACGGTTATAAGTTTTGTTTTTTTACCTTGTTAGATGGCATTTGCTTATTCTACACTCCTCCCGTTATAGTTCGACTTTGGTCTTGTTTTTTTAACGCCTACTGGAGATGATATGGCTGAGATTTTGATGAATCGTCAGGAATTATATTCTTATTTACTTGATGTGTTTCCTGAACTTTTTCCGGAAGATCACAGTCCTTATGATGTTGTCTCTATTAACCAGAATGAAGCCGTTCTTGCCTTTCAAGCTAATGAAACACACCTTCGCCCTGGTGGCACTGTTTCTGGTCCAGCGCTTATGACACTGGCCGATTTGGCGATGTATGTTGTGACTTTAGCTCATATTGGCCCTGTAGCATTAGCTGTGACAACAAATTTAAATATTAACTTTATGAGAAAGCCCTCTGCTGGTCGGTTACTTGGGACGGCACGTTTGTTAAAGCTTGGTCGCTCGTTAGCTGTTGGGGATGTAACGATCGCCTCTGAACTAGAGCCAGACAGGATTGTGGCTCATGCCAGCCTGACCTATTCGATCCCGCCACAAAAGTAATATGCTAGATGAAAAACAGAGGGTTAAGTGCATGGTTGAGTTTATGAGCAAAAATTAAGCATAAAGCGGTTTCCCCTCTCTGCTTCTATTAAGAAATTATGTTATATTTCATTTCATATATGTGATTTGGAGATTTATCAGGTGCGCTTCTTTAAGCTAAAAATTATAGGCTCTGTCTTAGTGTCTTTTGCCAGACTAGTTCTTGCTCGGCTGATTTGTGCTAGCTTTTTGATTTGCCTTTCTTCTCCTGCCTTTAGCGTTGGGGGAGATGAAAACAAGTTCACATTAAATGCACACCCTTCATTTGAAACCGTCCCAGCTGATAAAAAAACACTTTATGAAACAGCTCAAGCCCATGGTTATTGCTCGGAAGTTTTAGCGATCGAACAGGAGGGGCTTATTCTTTCACGGCCTGAATTTTCTGACCGGTTTGCTGTTGGTGCAGACCGCAATAAAGTTGATCAAACAGCGCTTGAAATTTATGCACTTGGTTATCGACGTTGTCAGGCGCTTAAACATTTGAGCCGCGTACTTGCAGTTCCTAAATTAAAAGCAGGAATTGCTCCTTACGCTCCTCTTTCATCAGCCACTTCCAAGATAATTAAAAACGCAGATACCCGCTTTACTCATTTTGCCCCTAAGCCTCGGCTTGGCATTTTCTTTAAAGAAAATTCAGAGGCGCTTAATAAACTTATTGAAGATCGCTCTCACCCGAAAGGTCTTGACCGACCGATTGATTGGGCAAGGTCTCAGATGCCTTTGGATGAAGAAATTTTACTTCATACAGCTTTTACTGATTTGGTGATTTTGGCCATTTGCCATTCTTTTCCGCAAGCCTACAAAGATCTTGGTAAATTTTATGATGTGCAGTTTTCTGTGATTGACCCCTTTATCAATTATGGGTTGTTTCGCCAGGCGCTCTATTTAAAAATTGATGCCAAAGAGATGAAAGCCCGCCTTGCGGAAGTGAGTTTATCCTTACCATCCTCAGTGATACAAGAGCTTGATCAACAGAGTTCTCAAAACCAACTCTACAAGCACCCTCGCTTAACGCGACTTTTTAAACTCTGCAGATCTTATTAGTTTTCTCTCTTACTTTTTGGGTTTCAGATGCCCACTATGCATCCGTACTTTTCTAGTGCTTCAGATGCCCACTATGCATCCGCACTTTTCTGGTGCTTCAGATGCCCACTATGCACCCGCACTTTTCTGGTGCTTCAGATGCCCACTATACACCCGCACTTTTTCTCTCACTGTTAGTCTGTCGCTAAAGCGACAGGCCCTCAGACATACCCCGGTTACTTGTTGGCAACTGAACAGCAAAAAAGCTGAGCGCCTTCTTCATATGGATAAATTTGAGATTTAGGCTTTGTGTCATAAACGGCCATTGTTGCCTGAGTGATTGCATGATAAAATCTACACATGATAACTTTAAATACACACCTAATGTTTCAAGAAGGCAAAGCTCAAGCAGCTCTCGACCTTTACACTTCTATCTTTTCGGCGTTCAAAGTAATTACAGCCTAGAAGTATGGGCCTAACGTTGACACACCGGCCTCATAAAGATTACAGAGGTCGACTTGGTGGCCAACAGCTAATCGTTATCGACAGTCCGATCCGCCATGAGTTTGATTTCACTCCCTCGGCATCTTTATTTGTCAATTTTAACGAAGCCGTGGATTTGGATCGTGTGATCGAAGAGCTCGTAGTTGGAGGCGAAGTCAAGATGCCTTTAGGCAACTACGGCTTCAGCCCGCGCTTTGGATGGTTGACCGATCGTTTTGGCATGTCGTGGCAGCGTAATCTTCCGGCGGTTCAATGACTGTTCAGGGTCAAAGGCTGCTGAACATTTAGTTTATATGACGACTAGCAACCGGCCCGGCAACCGTGTTTCTACTTCGTGTTTCAGTTGCCCACTTCTTTAATGCGGCCTCAGCTTCCCACCAGAAACCGCCGCAAGTATCCTCTTCTTTGAACTTCAGATGCCCACCAGCATCCTTTTCTTTATACTTCAGATGCCCACCAGCATCCTTTTCTTTATACTTCAGATGCCCACCAGCATCCGTATTATTAAGCAGTACCTTTGCCAACCTCTTCCATCCATTCTTCTATGGTGATGATGCCACCTTCTTTTTCTGGTCGGCCTTGGTCTTTTGGAGGTAAAACATCTTGCACAAGGTCAATATGTTTCCAACTGGCAAGTGGCGTGCTTTCACCTTCTGTTGGGACATAACGGTTTTGTTCTTCTTGCTGCATTTTGTGAATGTATCTAGGGCAGTTCACCCATAATTTAGAAAGTTCCACCCGGACGATTAATTCGGCTTCTTTGAAATAATCCAGCAAAGGATCGTCTTTAACAATGGTTGCTGTTCCATGAACACGCAATCTTGCAGGCGTTTCAAAATTAATAAACAGCAACCCGACTTCAGGCTTTTTGGTGATATTGCCCATTGAGTAAAACATGCCGTTGCCGTCGTAAGAGGGGAAAGCCAACGTTGTTTCATTAATGAGTTGAACAAAGCCTTTCGCCCCACCTTTATAGGAAACGGTTGGATGTCCCTCATGATTGATGGTAGAGAGGAAGAACATGTTTTGGCTTTCAATGAAGGCTTTATCATTTTCATCAAATTCAGTTTTAACGATGGTCTCTTCTAACCTGTCAGCTAACTTTCTTGTTTCAAACTGATCTTGTAAGACCCTGTGTTCCTAGCCGTACATCTCGTTCATCATCACTCTCCTATTGAAACAAATCAAAGAGAAGACTATTCATCTCTTCTTTCTCTGTCATAGTTTGAATTTTAATTGGACCATTTCTTATCTGTTATTTTTTTATCATTGGCACCGACTTCACAAAAAGTTTAGGGTTTCTGACAAAGAAGGTGAGGATTTTTCTTGTAATTCTTGTTTGCAACCCACATCTAGATACCAACAGAAAAACATGTTTCTTGAATGAATGAAACGAGGATTTTATGATTGATTTATATAGCTGGAGCACCCCCAATGGCTGGAAAGTTTCGGCAGCACTTGAAGAGCTTGAACTGCCTTACACAGTTCATGAAATTGATATTAATACAGGCATACAAAAAGAGCCTGATTTTTTGAAGCTTAATCCAAATGGCCGTATTCCTGCGATTGTTGACCGCGATGCCGATAATCTCACTATTTTTGAATCTGGTGCTATTTTGGTTTATTTAGCTGAGAAAACTGGCCGCTTGATGCCAACTGACGTTAGGGGCAGATTTGAAGTGATGCAATGGCTTATGTTTCAAATGGGCGGTGTTGGTCCAATGCAGGGCCAAGCACATGTATTTTACAGATATTTCCCTGAGAAAATACCAGCTGCTATTGAGCGTTATCAAAAGGAGACGAAGCGACTTTACACTGTGTTAAACGATCGTCTTGCGGACGTTGAGTATTTGGCTGGTGACTATTCCATTGCTGATATTGCGAATTGGGCTTGGGTTCGTAAATATGAATGGGCGGGTGTTCCGATTGATGATTTACCTCATTTGACCAGGTGGCTAACTGCCCTTGAAGCACGGCCTCAGCTACAAAAGGGGTGCCGTGTACCTTTTGAAACCGCTTTTGACAAAAATGAAGATACGACTGAAGTCGTCAAGGGCATTCAGGGAATTGTGACGTAATCTCTCACGGCTATCCCAAGCGTTTTTTTTCTTGCACTTCAGATGCCCACTAGCATCCGTGCTAGCGCCTGGGTCTCGGATGGGGTGACATTTTAGTGGCGTTTTAGGTTGCCCACTAGCAACCGCATTTTTGGTCGCGCTTTAGTTTGCTCACTAGCAACAGCATTTTTGGTCGCGCTTTAGTTTGCCCACTAGCAACCGCATTTTTGGTCGCGCTTTAGTTTGCCCACTAGCAACCGCGCTAGTCTTTCGACTTCAACTGCTCTTCTAACGCTTTGATGCGGTCTTGGAGTTTGTCATTTTCGTCTCTTGCTTTTGCGGCCATTTCTTTTACGGCTTCAAATTCTTCTCGCTTTACAAGGTCCATGTCGTTTAGCATTTTTTCACCTTGAGAGCGGAATAACTGTTCAACTTCTTGACTCACGCCTTGAGCAGCACCGGCTGCGTTGGTCATTATTTTTGCTAGCTCATCGAAAAATTGATTTCTCATTTGTGACATGATGTTTGTTCCAGACTAATTAAAGTGAGATCGCGCCCTTAAATTTGATTGAGTTTAGTCGGACACGTTTATTGATTGCTTTTTCTCATTTATGACACTCTGGATACCATTGATCAAGAGACGCTATTGACCTAAACCATTTTAATTCTCTATTTGTTGTGTACGCATGAACAATGTAATTTGTCCATGCGTACCTTACCTGCCTGACTTTTTGACCGCTAAGCTATTGGAGTAACTTAATTTACAAAAAGATTGGGAACTGGCAGATTTTTGAAATTATTTTCATTCTTAAAAATTATGCGTTAGACCTAAACGAATTGTCCCAGCCCCTAACCTTCGTTTCCGGCTTTCTCCGTTGATGTTGATTGTATCTTCTCCAAAGTCGTAAGAGATCCCTTCTAAACGGGCTGTCCATTGATCTGTCATGGCCCATTCAGCGCCTAAACCTAGCGCCAGGCCTGCTCTTAAGTCATCATCATTTGAGGTTTTGCCGTTATATGACAAATCAATATCTGAAATAGCGATACCGGCTGTGCCATATAGAAATAATTTCTCCCAGGCATAACCAGCTCTTAGGCGGGCCGAAGCGATCCAATTTGCATCAAGTGTGACCGTACCTAAATTGGAAGATGTTTCCGATGTTTTGCCAGATAAATTGCCAATCTCACCTTCAACTCCCAATACCCAATGACCGTTCCCCTCAAAAGAGATCACACCAAAATTATAGCCAAAAATAGCATTTGCACTGACCGAATCCTGGTTGTTTTCAAGGTCTCCTCGCGCATCGTCGATTTCTGAGCCAATGGCACCTAGTCCTAGAGTGACACCTACATAAGGCCTATGCCACCGATCGAGATTAGATTGGTATTCCAATTTGTCCTCTTTTTTAAACAAATCTGCTGCGATGGCATTTGATGAACCCATAAAAAGTATGGGAGTTATGAGAATTCCGCCCATAAGAATTGCCAACTGGCGAGCTGACTTTAAATAAGCGTTTTGTTTGTTAAACATTAGTTTTCCTTCGATTAAATATTTAAACGTCGAATGATCAAAAAATACTGCATATTTATGATTAATTATCGTAAAACAATAATTATTGCAATTATTATTTTTATATATTAATGTTTTGTTCAGGAGCTACAGCAAAAGGAAATGGATATGGCAGCGCCCATGACCACATTAAAAGTTGATCGTTTATGTCTCATCGCAGAGTGGATTACTGTCATAGTTATGATCAGTAGTTTTCTGCTATTTGATATTATGTTGTTTGGCCTTTTGACCAATCATGCCGATTTAATAGGACATTTAGATAATGCGCTTCTTGATGAAATTAATGGTGACAACATCAAATCAATTTCTTCCAACACCGCCAGAATTTTTGGCTTTATGTTATGGTCGATCATGTTGCTCATCATAGGATTTTTGATGTATCAAACTCGGGCATTGTTTTTAGCCTTTAGAAAAAACCATTACTTTTCTCAAGAAGTTGGACAGCGTCTCTCTCTTATTGGCTGGACACTTTTTTCTATTTTCCCGATGGATATTCTCATCTCCATGGGCATTGAGGCTGTTCTTTCTTATTACAACACTGCAACTGCAGCTGGGCAGCTCAGTGTGAGTATTGGTTTTGAAATTTGGGATTTGATGATTATTATTTTTGGTCTTCTTATAGTAATTTTTGGCCGTGTATATGTTGAAGCCACACATATTGCCGAGGAGAACAAATCATTTATATAATTTTTTTAATAATTTAACGAACATTGTACGAGGGTGTTTTGAGTGATGAGTACACCAAGACACCCTCCCTCTTAAGGCCCAAAATTTTCAGGATTGATATGCCTATTATTGTGACCCTAGATATTATGCTTGCTAAGCGAAAGATGAAGTCGAAAGATCTTGCGCAGAAAGTTGGCATTACTGAGCAGAATTTATCCCTTCTTAAATCTGGTAAAGTAAAGGGTGTACGATTTGATACACTTGAGAAAATTTGCGAAGAACTTGAGTGCCAGCCCGGAGATTTGCTTATTTTTGAAGATGATAGTCAGACTTAACAAGTTGCTAAAAACTGTATTATAAATCATTGAAATCTATTCATTTTTAAAGTTTTATCTATATTACATTATCTTGACTTGACACTCCCCCTTCCTCCCCCCACTCTCTCGCCAAAATTTAGTCATCTTAGATTTATTTAGTTATAGAGGATTTCTTTCCATGAACGGCGTACTCCCCTTTCCTGATATTGGTGAAATTGCCCTAAGTATAGGCCCCATAGACATACGTTGGTATGGTATGGCATATGCTGTCGGCCTTCTGCTTGGTTGGGTTTATGTTCGGCGGCTTGTTGTGAATAATCATTTATGGGGAGGATCTTCAGGGATTAACGCCAACCATATTGATGATTTTCTCTTGTGGGCCACGCTTGGTGTTGTTTTAGGGGGGCGGATTGGTTATGTCCTTTTTTATCAACCTAGTTTTTATTATGAAAACCCAGAGCAAATTTTTTACCTGACAAAGGGTGGTATGGCATTTCATGGGGCTATGTTAGCGGGAGCTCTTGTCGCTTATCTTTTTGCACGCAGCAGAAATATTGGCTTTTTGTCCCTTACAGACGCTGTAGCGGCCTCTATTCCGTTAGGTCTGATATTTGGTCGCATCGCTAATTTTATAAACGGTGAATTGTGGGGACGAGTAACTGATGTGCCCTGGGCCATGATTTTCCCTGGTTCTGATGGTCAACCTCGTCACCCATCTCAACTTTATGAGGCAGCTTTAGAAGGCGTTGTTTTGTTTATCATTTTGAGGATTGCTACTCATTATTTCCATAAATTACAACAACCTGGTTTCATAACAGGTTTGTTTTTAGTGGGCTATGGGGTAGCACGTAGCTTGGTTGAGCATTTCTTTAGACAACCCGATTTAGACCACCCTATCAGTATTTATACGCCACTTACTGCGGGGTTATTATATTCAATACCCATGGTAATCATTGGTATTTACTTGATTTATCGCTCAAAGACTAAAAAACTTGCAAATTAATAGATGAATTCTATGCATGCCTATAGTCAAAGCTAAATTGAACAGTTATAAGTTTGCGAAATGTCAGAGAACAAACAAACATTGCTCGAGCAGCAACTGAAGTCTTATATCAAAGCCAAAGGCCCTGTTTCAGTCAGGGCTTTTATGGAAGCGTGCCTCTATGACCCGATGCATGGGTACTACCGGCAAGGTAATCCGCTTGGCGCTGAGGGTGATTTTATTACTGCGCCTGAAATCAGCCAAATGTTTGGTGAGATGCTTGGGATTTGGTGCGTGACTACATGGCAGGCTATGGCCAACCCTGTTCCACTTCAAATCATTGAATTAGGACCTGGGCGGGGTACGCTTATGGCTGACATGCTGCGCTCTCTTCAACGATTACATCCTAATTTTGAAATGCTAAGTATTCACCTTGTCGAGCGCTCTGCTACTTTGAAAGAAACACAAAAGAAAACCTTAGAGGGCTCACTTTGTCCGGTATTTTGGTATAATTCTTTAAGTGAAGTGCCTGAAGGCCCTT
The DNA here is from genome assembly GCA_040367435.1 of Hyphomicrobiales bacterium 4NK60-0047b. NCBI lineage: Bacteria > Pseudomonadati > Pseudomonadota > Alphaproteobacteria > Hyphomicrobiales > Hyphomicrobiales bacterium 4NK60-0047b. The sequence goes on from BAABWY010000003.1 coordinate 58,309, forward strand.
CTATTATCATTGCGAATGAGTTTCTTGATTGTTTTCCTATTCGCCAATTTATAAAAACTGACCGTGCCTGGCATGAACGTGTTGTTGGTCTGGATGATCAAGAAAACTTCGCTTTTCTTATTGGCAGTGAAGTTCCGCGCGGCGCCATTATTCCTTCGCGTTTATTTGATGCGGCGCCGGGGTCAGTTTTTGAATTTTGTCCTGATTTTGAAGTTGTTATGAAAGATGTTTGCCGCATGGCCAAGCGGCATCCAATGGCAGCTTTGTTTGTCGATTATGGCTTTGAAGGTCCGCAAACAGGTGAAACTTTGCAGGCCCTCAAGAGACATAAATCAGTCACTCCTTTTCTTATGCCAGGAGATGTTGATTTAACGGCACATGTTGATTTCACAGCCTTAGCCGCATTAGCGGTTGCAAATGGCTTGAAATGTTATGGCCCGCGCGATCAAGGGGCGTTTCTTTCTCAATTGGGGATTGGAGCGCGCGCGGAAATTTTAGTTAAAAACGCAAGTGAAGAGCAAATAGAAAAACTTGCTAGTGATGTTGTTCGTCTCGTTGCTCCTGAACATATGGGGGCTCTCTTTAAGGCGCTCTGTGTTACCAGTCCTTCACTTGATATTCCCGCCCCATTTGACCAGAAGGTAAGCTCGCAAAATGTCACGTCGTAGAATAGAAGCTGATGCTCTCAGCGTTCAAGGTGTCTCGCACGGTTTTTTTACTAAAATTGGCGGTGTATCTGAAGATGTTTATTCCTCGTTAAACTGTGGGTTTGGTTCGAATGATGAGACTACGAATGTCTCGCAAAACAGATCTATTGTTACCGACATTCTAGGCCTACCTGGGGCTCGAATAAACACGCCTTATCAAAAGCATAGTTCTGACGTGGTGATTACTGATGAGGGGTGGTGTTACAAAGATGCCCCTGAGGCTGATGCTGTTGTGACCAATACGCCGAATGTTGTTATCGGTATTTTAACGGCTGATTGCGCCCCTGTATTGTTTCTTGATAATGTCAATAAAGTTGTCGCGGCTGCTCATGCTGGATGGCGCGGTGCCGTTGGTGGTATCTTAGAGAATACAATTGAGAGCATGCGCTCCTTAGGTGCACAAAGACGGCATATTACCGCTGTTGTTGGTCCTTGTATCGGGCAAGATAATTATGAAGTTGGTCAAGAATTTCATGAAGAATTTTGCTCTGTTGACCCTCAGTATGATGTTTTTTTTAAGCGTAATGAGGAAACTCAAAACCAACATTTTAATTTGAGCGGTTTTGCTGTAACCCGTTTGGAAAAAATCGGCATTCAACGGGCGATTTCACTTCCCTTTTGCACTTATGAAAACACGACTCAATTCTTCAGTTATCGCCGGAATACACATAAGAGTGTGGCAGATTATGGGCGGCAAATGTCGGCAATTGTCATAAACTAGTGTATTTTTGTCGCATTTTTTCGATTATTTACCAGCTTTCGTCCATAACACCCACCTAAATTGCCAGTTTCACTGGACGACCATTTCCACAATGGGTAATGATATGATTCTACTAGGGTACCGGTGTGTGTCCTTGTTGTAGTGCGTATTTTGTTGTCACCGGTCATTACAGGACTCTGTTTTTACAGGCAGAATCTGAATTGAGGGGTTAAAAGGTGACAGATATGTGCACTTCATTTTCGTATTTTTTCTTGAGAATGGCGCGTTTCTCTATAAATTTCATATCATTAAGATCTCTTGTTAGATTAAAGTCTTGCACGCAGTTTCTTTTGCTAAGTCTATTGATGGGTGCGCTTTCTGGCTGTGGGGCTTCAACTAATTTAGCCTCCAATTTTGGACTTAAGACAGAGCAAGATAGCAAAACGGCGCAACTTCCCTCTAAAATGAAATCTGTTGGCTTTGCCCCACTTGTTGGTGTGCCAGCTAATGTTTCTACTAAGATGCTTGCTGCACTTAAAGCTAAGACAAGAGCTAAGAATATTCCTGTGACTGAAGAAATAGCCACTGCTGGATATTTGGTTCGCGGTTATTTGGTTGCCTCTCCACATAGCAAAGGTGGGAAGCTTTCTTATATCTGGGACATCAATGACAAAAAGGGTGTTCGTATTCACCGTGTGCTTGGTAATGAGATCTTACAAGGCGGCAAAACTTCAAATGGCTGGGCTCTTGTAAATGATCAAGTCATAAACAAAGTCGCGGATGCTTCTAGCGGTAAATTAGCTGGCTGGTTCTCTAGCGCTCGAAATCGAGTACCTGCTCAAAAACAAAGTCCTCAAAATGGTTCTCCGAAACGTATCAACCAGATTGCAAAACTTGATCAAGGCACGCGAGATGGAACACCTGGTGACCCTATTATTACTGGTGCTGTCAGTAAGGCGCCTCGAGGTTTGCTAACGCAAGTGAAACCAGTTGTAGGCGCGCCTGGTGATGGACGTATATCTTTAACCAATGCACTACGCCGCGAATTATCTAAAAATGGTATTGCTCTTTCGAGCCGGAAAGTTGCTGGTTCTTATACTGTACAAGGTTCTGTCAGACTAAACAAAGTTTCAGGTAAGTCTGAAAAAGTGAATATTGTTTGGAAGGTTTACGATTCGACAGGTAATCGGGTTGGGACAGTTTCTCAAAATAATGTGATACCAACTGGCTCGCTCAATGGGGCTTGGGGGCCAACTGCTGTTGCTGCTGCTTCAGCTGCAGCTAAGGGCATCGTTAAGCTCCTGCCTGCTAAGAAATAAATCTGCTGCAAATATGGGCTTTAAGTTTAAAATATTTGCAGTAAATTGGGATAATTGGGCCTAGAGTTGTTTACAGCTCTGGGCTCTCTTGTTATGAAGCTTCTCATAAAACCCTGGAAGTTTATAAAAGTGTCATAATTCATCAATTTACAAATAGGAATTAGGCACATGCTGCGGAGATATCTCTCATGAAATTGGTTGCTGGTAATAGTAATCACCTACTAGCAGAAGCTGTTGGTACCTATTTGAACCTTCCTCTTACCAAATGCGTTGTTAAACGTTTTGCTGACATGGAAATCTTTGTTGAGATTGAAGAAAATGTACGGGGGGAGGATGTTTTTGTTTTGCAATCAACATCTTTTCCGACCAATGACCATTTAATGGAACTCCTCATTCTTATTGATGCATTGAGGCGCTCTTCAGCTAAACGGATAACGGCTGTTGTTCCGTATTATGGTTATGCAAGGCAAGATAGAAAACCTGGCCCACGTACGCCAATTTCGGCCAAGCTAGTTGCCAATATGATCACACAGGCTGGAGCAGATAGAGTGCTTACTGTTGATTTGCACGCCCTGCAAATTCAAGGCTTTTTTGATATTCCAACTGATAACCTTTTTGCAGCACCTACAATGGTGAAAGACATTAAGGAAAACTTTGATCTTAGCAAAGTTATGGTTGTTTCCCCTGACGTTGGTGGTGTTGTTCGCGCCAGAGATTTGGCCAAACGCATCAACGCACCTCTTGCTATTGTTGATAAGCGCCGTGAAAGAGCCGGCGAATCTGAGGTGATGAGTGTTATTGGTGATGTTGAAGGCTATGAGTGTATTATGGTTGATGACATTGTTGATAGTGGTGGCACATTATGTAATGCCTCTGATGCGCTCTTAGAGCGCGGTGCCAGCGAAGTGAGTGCCTATATCACTCATGGTGTGCTTTCTGGTGGGGCGGTTGCCAGAGTGACTTCGTCTTCACTAAAGAATTTGGTTATTACTGATAGTATTCAACCAACTGAAGCGGTTCGTGCGGCTCACAATATTCGTGTCATATCAATTTCAACACTCATTGGCGAAGCGATAGCCAGAACATCCGGTGAAAAGTCTGTTTCAAGTTTGTTTGAGTGATTGGTTCATTTTTAAAACGTTCCAACAAAAAAGGGCCCGAAAATCGGGCCCTTTTTTGTTATCTATTTTTGATTACCTTTGAATTAGGCAGGTGATGGTCCAAAGACAAGCACTGCATTCAAGCCGCCAAAAGCGAAGCTATTTGACATAGTGTAATTTACTTCTGATGAGCGGCCTTCATTTGGAATGTAATCAAGATCACATTCATCGCCAGGCTCATCAAAACCTACTGTTGCTGGTAAATAATTATCTTCCATAGCTTTCAGACACGCAACCGCTTCAATACCGCCGCCAGCGCCCAATGCATGACCATGCATGGATTTGGTTGATGAAATAGGCGTATCTTTCGCACTATTGCCAAAAACGCGTTTAATTGAACGAGTTTCATTGATGTCGTTAACAACCGTCGCTGTGCCATGTGCGTTGATATAATCAATATCACTTGGAGAGAGGTCTGCATCTTTCAATGCTAAATCCATTGCGCCAGCTGTTCCATCAATATCTGGGTTGACCATGTCAGCTGCATCAGCTGTCATGCCAAAGCCTTTGACTTCAGCTAAAATATTCGCGCCGCGCTCTTTAGCGTGCTCATATTCTTCTAGCATCAGGATGCCTGCACCTTCAGCTAAAACTGTACCGTTGCGGTGTTTAGAAAAAGGATAAAGACCGACAGGGCTAAGAACACGCATACCTTGCCACGCTCTTGTTGTGCCCCAAGCTAATGAAGCTTCAGCCGCACCGCCCAGACCAAAATCAACCATTCCAGATTTAATCATGTTGTAAACAAGACCGATGGAGTGAGTTGCGGTTGAGCATGCGCTTACAACACCAAAACAAGGACCTTTGATGCCATATTCAATTGAGATATGTGCTGGACCTGATGAACCAATGGTTTTTAGCAGTGTTAGCGGATGGGTTGCCCGTTTTTTTAGCTCAAAAAGACCACGATAGCTGTCTTCCAGGGTATTGATACCACCAACACCAGATCCGATGATGGCAGCTGCACGCATACCGTCTTCCGGGGATAGTGGCATTTCCATACCAGATTGTTTAACAGCTTCTCGTGCTGCTATGCCAGCAAATTGAGAATATCGATCGGCCATGAGGAATTGCTTTGTCAGCCCCTCTTCTTTTGGATCGAAATCTTTTACTTCGCCAGCTATTTTGATTTGCAGGTCTTCTGTATTGTAGGTTTTAGCGTCTTCAATACCGCATTCATGGTTTTTGATACCAGACCAGAATTTGTCAGTACCTATGCCAAGAGACGATACAACGCCAGTCCCAGTTACAACGACACGCCTTGTTTGTTGATTACTCATTCAATTTTTAAGGACTTAAAAATTTAAGTCCCTTAAAACCTTTCTACTCGAAAAAAGATAAAACTCGTTTATAGCCTCGTTTGCAGCAGTTTCCTGCTTTGCCCGAACTATTAGCCGTTAGCAGCGACGAGTTCTTTAACTTTATCAACTACGGAGCCCACAGTTTTAAAGTCTTCAACTTCTTCATTGGCGTTGTATGGAATTTCAATACCGAATGTATCTTCGATATCAAAAACAATAACAGCCAGGTCAAGTGACTCGATATCAAGTTCACTTAATGGTGTTTCCATCGGAATTGTTTCCGGTGGTTCTTTCATATTTTTTTTCAAAATATCAATAATTTTTTGTGCCACATCTTCCATATGCCGCTCTCCTTCATTCGCAACATTTGCATCTTACGCAACATTTGCATCCGCAACATTTGCATCATTTGAGCAAATAAAAATATTACTCTTAAATGTAAGTGCTAAATTAGACCCTCGAAAAGCGCAAGAAAACTTTTAGAATAACGTTAAAATGCGTTTTGATAGTCGGTTTTGGGTTTAAGTTTTATAGCAATATATATGATCCTTTAATGTGCTATTAACGCGCACGCCACTCACACATTTAAGGGGAACAAATTTCATGCTATTATGAATTTCATATAGTGTGTTGCTTCCTCTTTGAACAGGCCTAAATTACCTGATCATTGTTCAACATCTCCCACTTGGCTGGCAAAAGGCGCATAAAATGGAAAAAAAATCAAGCATCAACAACACAAATTCTGAATTTCCGTGGCAAAAATGTTACCCTGAAGGAGTGGATTGGGCTGGAGAATTTGTTGGAAAACCTCATTTTCACCTGTTAGATCAATCGGTTAAGGCCTATAGCTCTTTAATCTGCACATCATTTCTTGGGAAAGACATTACTTATCAGGAAATTGGTACAAGAGTTGATAAATTGGCCGCTGGTCTCCAGAAACTTGGGATTGGCAAGGGAGACAAGGTCGGTTTATTCCTCCCAAACAGCCCTACTTATGTGTGCTTTTATTTTGCCATCCTAAAGACAGGTGCAACAGTTGTTAACTATAATCCTCTTTATACAGTTGAGGAGCTATCTTTCCAGGTCAAAAATAGTGAAACCAGTCTTATGGTCACCCTAGATTTGGAACTGTTATTTGATAAATGCGAAGCACTTATGGTTAATAATGTATTAAACCGTACAATTGTCGCTTCTTTTCCCTCTTTATTACCTCCAGTTAAATCTCTGCTTTTTAAGCTCTTTAAAGGAAAAGATCTGGCCAAAATTTCAGCATCTTCTCAGGCTGATAAGTGTATTTTCGAAGAGGATTTACTTGAAACCAAGGCTTCCTTTTCCCCTGTTGAGATTACTCCTGAAACTGATATTGCTGTTCTTCAATATACGGGTGGTACGACGGGGCGCCCGAAAGGTGCGATGCTCACTCATAAGAATATTTCCATTCAAACAGAACAAATCATGCGGGCCTGCCTCACATTACGTAGAGGTGAAGAGGTCACGATGGGTATTTTGCCATTTTTCCATGTGTTTGCCATGACGGTGGTTCTTAATTTAGGAATTGGGATTGGTGCGCGTTTGCTCCTAATGCCTAAATTTGAAATGAAAGATGCTTTAAAGCTCATGTTGAAAGAGCGCCCTACTTTAATGCCAGGTGTGCCGACGCTCTTTAATGCTCTTTGTAATTTAGACAAAGCTCCTATTGAGGAGTTGAAACATTTAAGGCTATGTATTTCTGGTGGAGCCCCTCTTCCGCCTGATTTAATTGATGAATTTGCACAAATATGCCCGGCAACTTTGGTTGAGGGCTATGGCCTTTCTGAAACGTCTCCTGTTTTGACGTGCAATCCACCAACTGGGGTGATGAAGCCTGGCTCTATCGGTATTCCTTTGCCAAATACCATTATCTCTATTCGCTCGCTTGAAGACCCTTCCATTGAGATGCCACTTGGAGAAAAAGGTGAAATTTGCGCGACTGGCCCTCAAGTCATGCCAGGCTACTGGAATGCAAAGGAAGAAACAGACAATGTCTTTGTTGGAGACTTTTTTAGAACCGGTGACATTGGCTACATTGACGACGATGGCTACACATTCATCGTTGACCGGCTAAAAGACCTGATTATTTCTTCAGGTTACAATATTTATCCACGACATGTTGAGGATGCGATTTACAAACATGAGGCTGTTGAAGAAGTGACTGTCATTGGAGTGCCTGATGACTATAGAGGGGAAGCACCTAAAGCCTTTGTGAAATTAAAAGAAGGTCGTTCTTTATCTGCCGATGACCTTTTGGACTTTTTAAAAGACAAATTGACTAAAATTGAATTACCTGAAGTTATTGAGTTTAGACAAGAGCTTCCCAAAACGATGGTTGGTAAACTGTCAAAGAAAGAACTCAGGGATGATTAAGCGCTAATTGATTTATAGCTCTAAAATGCAAAAATTTTTTAGTAATTATTTTTCGGCACTTTTGTTATTTTCAAGACCGCTTACTTTTTTCCAAATATGTGTTTTGCAAATCGGTAATATGCTACTGCAGCCTTTAACTTCAAGCTTGTTTGCAGTGATTAAGCGGGCATGTCCTTGAAAGGCTTTTCCTTTTTCAGGGTCGTAAAGCCAACCTTTCCACATATTGTCCTGCACACGGCGCATTTTAAGCATAATTGAAATGCCAATGATTGGGCGCCCTCTCAATTTTCCATTTTTATTGAGTTTATCTGTTTGCGGCTTTCCTGCACGGTCAAGCGGCTGTTTTAGCCAAATGATCTCATTACACAAGCTTTCACCGCATGGTGTGACTTTTAAATGAGATCTGCCTTGTTTGGTCAGCCAAACACCTTCAATAGCAGCGAGTTCTGCTGCCCCTTTTTCAGCTGTGTCTTTGCCAGCTGTGTCTTGGGCAAAAGCTGTTGAAGAACCAGCAACCATTACCAGACAAGAGAAAACTAGTGATGATACTACTAGTGACGATAGTGTGTGACCAAATTTAACAAGAACGCTCATTACAAACTCCGGACATAAAAATTCTCAAGAGAATATAGCACATGCCATTCTAAAATTGTCAATATGATGAAATTCACGCAATTAAATTATACATAGATTTAAAATCAACAATGTTTACTAAATAATATTTGCTAAAAAATAGCGTTTATTCAACTTCCGGAGCGTCTTCAGGGCTTTTTAAAATGGCGGCAACCCCCATTCCGCCTGCTGTACAGATAGAAATAAGGCCTGTTTTTCCTTTAGTTTCACTCAGTTGTTTTGCTAAAAGCGAAACTATTCGAGCACCTGTTGCTGCAAAGGGGTGTCCATAAGCAAGGCTTGAACCTTTCACATTAAGTTTACTGTGATCAATTGAGCCAAGCACTCCCTCCATGCCCAGAGCGGTTTTGCAATATTCATCACTTTCCCAAGCTTTTAAGGTTGATAGCACTTGAGCTGCAAAGGCTTCGTGGATTTCATAAAAATCAAAATCCTGGAGCTTCATGTTGTTTCGTTTAAGTAGGTTTGCCACCGCTACGGTTGGTGCCATGAGCAAGCCGTCCCCATTTACAAAATCAACCGCTGAGGTTTCAGCATCCACTAAGTAGGCCTGAACTTTATGTCCTTTTTCTTTTGCCCACTCATCAGATGAGAGAAGAACTGTTGAAGCGCCATCAGTTAACGGTGTGGAATTTGCTGCAGTTAATGTGCCCCTTGAAGATTTTTCAAAACTTGTTTTTAAAGTTGCTAATTTTGATAATTCCATGTCTGGGCGAATGTTATTGTCTTTAAAAACTCCTGCGCAGGGGATGAGGAGATCATCGTGGTAGCCTTCTTCATAAGCTTTCACTGCATTTTTATGGCTTTGGAAGGCAAGTTCATCTTGTTCACTTCTTGGGACTTGCCAAGTTTGTGCCATCAACTCGCAGTGGCCGCCCATTGAGAGGCCTGTGCGAGGTTCATTGGTGCTTGGTGGTTGCGGTGCCAATTCACCGAATGAAAAGCCTTTAAAAATTTTCAACTTGTCTTTAAAGGATCTGGCTCTGCTTAATTTGACTAACCTTAGAGCAAAGCGGCGCTTAAACACAACAGGTGCATCACTTACTGTGTCTGATCCCATAGCGATTGCGCTGTCACATTGGCCGATAGCAATTTTGGCTGCACTTCCCATTAAGGCTTGCAGGCTGGTTCCACACGCTTGCATCATTGTTGTGGCTGGCGTTGAAGGGGCTAGTTTTGAAGCCACCACAGCTTCTCTTGCCAAGTTCCAGTCTTTTGCATGAGTGACAACTGCACCGCCAACGACTTCATCTATATGTTCGCCGCTAAGGTTATATTGATCAACCAAACCATCAAGAGCTGTTCCTAACAGGTCTAAATTTGTTAAGTCTTGATATGCCGTGTTCGAGCGGCAAAACGGAGTTCTCATGCCACCTAAGATTGCCACTGGCCTTACAGTTTGGTTTGCCATTTTTAACTCCTTATCATTTCAAAATTTTGTGAAATGAGTGATTTCAATTAATTTTCTTTGTGGTCCAAATAGTGAAGGGGTCCACCTCGGAACGGTGCGAAGCCGGTTCCGAAGATTATCCCTGCGTCTATCAAACCTCTGTTTGGTGCAATATTTTCTTCATCGCATTTTTCACATTCTGTCAGTAACGGCGAGATGAGTTCATCAGCCAGGGCTATGAGTTCAGCCTCTTCATAGTCTTCTTTATTCTTTTCTGGCTTGCCTTCATTCCAGACATAAAACCCTTCTCCGGTTTTCTTTCCTAATTTGCCTTGGGCAACCAGGCGTCCAAGCTTACTATTGTCAGCGTCTCCCAATTCAAGTGAATGAGAAACGTGTTTGGCGATATCAAGTCCCACTACATCGATTAATTCAATGGGCCCCATTGGCATGCCGAAATCTAATGCGGCCTGGTCAATTTTTTCTGGTGGCACGCCTTCATCTAACTGACGCACAGATTCCATCATGTATGGTGCGAGCACACGGTTGACCAAGAAACCTTTGCATGATTTCACAATCAGCGGGAATTTGTTGATTTTGGTGACGAAAGCACAGCCCTTTTCAACTTCTTCTTTGCGAGACTTTGTTGATTGGACCACTTCGACTAATGGCATTTGTGCGACTGGGTTAAAGAAATGAATGCCGATTAGTCGCCCTTCATCTTGCATACCGCTTGCGATTTCTTCCAGTGAAAGCGAAGATGTGTTGGAGGCAAGAACTGCTCCTGGTTTGATTTCTTTTTCTAGATTTTTGAAAAGCTCTTGCTTGATCTCTAGATTTTCAACAATAGCCTCGATGATAATATCAGCGCGCTTTACGCCTTTGCCTTCTGGGTCTGATGTTAATCTGGCAATAGCGGCTTCAACAGCCACCGGTTTTTTCAATCTTTTGCGAAATAGTTTTTTAGCACTTTTCTGAGCTTTGGTAATTTGCTCGACCGACATGTCTTGCAGGGTTACATCCATTCCGCAAACAACGCACCAGCTGGCGATATCTGCACCCATTGTGCCGGCGCCGATAATGTGCGCCCTTAGTGGCTTATAGTCACTGTTTTTTGGCGCTAGTGCCTTCATCTCTTCAGAGAGATGAAAGACGCGGCGTAAATTTCTTGATGTATCTGAGACCATAAGGGGGGCAAATATTTTTTGCTCGGCTTTAAACATCTCAGCTTCTGAGCCACCATGGTTCTCAAATAATTCAATGAGTTTAAAGGGGGCTGGGTAATGATCTTCGCGCACTTTGGCTTTTGTCTTACTGCGCATTTGATTGGCTAGAAGTTTTCTCACCGGGCTTAGACGCATAATTTTAAATAAAAGGCTGTTACCGGCTTTTGACTTGCGTTTTTGCAGCACAGCTTTTCGAGCAGCCCAGCGCAGCTCAAGATGGCTTGGCACCAGTTGATCCACCAGGCCGTAAGCTTTAGCAACCGGGGCTTTGAGCATGCGCCCAGTGAGCATGGCTGTCATACCATTTAGGGGGCCTGCTAATCTAAGCATGCGCACAGTGCCATGAATGCCTGGAATGATACCTAGCTTTACCTCAGGCAAACCTACTCTTGTGCCTTCACTTCTTGTTGCTATGCGATAATGACATGCCATGGCCATTTCCAGGCCGCCACCTAAGCAAAAACCATTTATAGCTACGACAACTGGTACATTTAGATCTTCCATTCTTTGAAAAAGCTTTGTGCCATAGTCTGTGACTTCTTCCACTTTCTCGACTGTATCAAGTTGCTCGAACTCTTTGATGTCTGCGCCAGCAATGAAATTATTTTTTTTACCTGAGATGATGACCAATCCAGCGATCTCATTTTTCAGTTTGCCGCGTTCGACCTCATCAATAATGGCTTCTAATTCTTTAAATGAGCGCTCGCCCAATGTGTTCATTGATTGGCCAGGACAATCAATGGTAGCCCAGGCTATTTTTTCAATGTCAGTTTCAAAAGACCAATTTTGTAAATTCTCAATATTGATATCCATTAGTCTTTACTCCATTATCTTTGCTCAATTAGCTTCGGCTCAGTTCGTTTAGACGCTGTCTATTTATACTCATTTGCTTCAGGATTCGCGGAAGAATGATTTAGAGGTGATTGTCTCTCACTCTGATCTGCACTCAGGTCTCCACTCAGGTCTCCACTGTGAGCTCCCTGCATAGATGAGAACTTTATCCCTTGTATGTCATCAGGGTGAAACTGATCTACAGCAATCACTTTATTTGTTAAGTCCTCTAACCGTCTTAACCTTGCAGCTTCATTATCTGTGATGATGTCAGCTTTAACAGCGGCTTCGAACCAGTCCATACCGTGGTAACGTTTTATTTCACCCTGTTTGATGGCTTTTTCTAATTTTTTGCTCAAGGGAGCAAGCTCAACCACTTCCGTCAATGTGACTTCAAGAATACCAGTTGGATCATTTTCATCATTGCTGACAAAGATATGGTTTGTTAGGCGATCTCTCATTGTTGGTTCGTTGATTGTTTTTTTGACAATGGCTTTGCCTAAACGATCTTTTGCTTGTTTGTGATGATTGCCGAGAGGAAAGATTATTCGGCGCAAGAGAGTTGCTGCCATCGGAGACGGGTAGTTTAACAAAACGCTGTCTAATGATTTATAGAACCTATAGAGAGTGTTTTGAGCCGCAAACTCCAGATAGACGAGATCGTCTGTGATTTGCCCATCATCTTCATAGCGTTTTAAAATGGCTGATAAGAAATAAAGCTCACTTAGGGCATCTGCCATGCGGCCAGATAGTTTTTGCTTCATTTTCAAGCTGCCCCCTAAGAGCGCAACTGTTATGTCTGATAATAATGCAAAATTTCTTGATGCACGAGAGAGAGCTCGATACCACTTTGTGCTATTACCCGCTCTATGGGGAGCGTGAGCGAACGCACCCAGTGTGAGGTTATGGAAAAGACTGCCAAAAATATTGGCGAGAGAATATTTTACATGGCCCCACAAGAGAGGTTCAAATTCTTCTAACCCTTGCTCTTTATTTTCAACCTGAACAGCTTGTATTTCTTTATATAAATAAGGATGACTGCGCAGGGACCCTTGAGCAAAGGTGATCAGGGTGCGGGTCAGTATATTAGCCCCTTCAACGGTAATTGCGACTGGGATTGATTGATATGCTGCCTGTAAATAATTGGACGGCCCATCGCAAATGCCGCGCCCACCATGGATGTCCATGGCATCGTTCACAGCCCGCCTCGCCCATTCTGTTGATTGATATTTTAGAAGTGCTGATATAACTGCTGGCTTTTCTCCGCCTTGTACCATAGACGCTGTCATAGCTCTTGCGGCTTCCAATACATAAGCCGTCTCAACCAGCCTGGAGAGTGGCTCTTCAACACCTTCCATGTTGTTAATTGGGATACCGAACTGATTACGAATACGGCCATAGGCTGTTGTAAAGCGCAGCATGGCTTTCGCGGCTGCTGTCGAACTTGCGGGCAGTGAAATGGCCCGGCCGGCTGCCAAACAACTCATGAGCATTTTCCAGCCTTCACCAACTCTTTCCTGGCCGCCGATCACCCATGATAAGGGAATGAAAACATCTGTACCGCTATTTGGTCCATTTGGAAAGGCGCAGCCATTTGGCAAATGACGGTTACCAATATTCACACCCTTATGGTCCGCAGGGATCAAGGCCAGAGTAATCCCGATTTCTTCTTCATCTCCGATTAATTTGTCTGGATCAAAGAGATAAAAAGCCAGTCCCAAAAGCGTGGCTTTAGGGCCAAGGGTAATATAGCGTTTGTCCCAGCTTAGTTTGATGCCGAGGGTCTTTTGTCCTTCAAATTCTTCCTCGCAAACAGTACCTATATCGCGCATTGTGGCGGCATCTGAGCCAGATGTAGGGCCTGTTAGGCCAAAACAAGGGACTTCTTGTCCCTTTGCCAGTCGCGGCAAATATTGCTCGACTTGTTCTGGCGTGCCGTATTTTTCAATTAATTCGCCAGGTCCTAAAGAATTTGGCACCATGATTATGACGGAAACATCTGGTGAGCGTGAGGCTACTTTTCCCAAAATGAGGGATTGAGCTTGTGCTGAAAAGCCTAAACCACCATGGTCTTTGGAAATCAGCATGCCTAAAAAGCCCTGCTCTTTTATAAAGGCCCAGATATTTTCAGGAATTTCACGATTGCAGGCCCTAATTTGCCAATCATCAATCATCTTACATAGCGTTTCCGTTGGTCCTTCTAAAAAGGCTTGTTCTTCATCAGTTAGGCGGATGGGAGAAATGGCTCGTAATTTTTCATAGTCTGGCTTACCGCTAAAAAGTTCGGCGTCCCAGCCAACGGTTCCGCTCTCGAGCGCTTCTTTTTCAGTCTCGGACACGGGGGGGATAATTTTTGAAATGGCCTTGAATATGGGTTTTACGATGTATGACTTACGGATGCTCTCAATTGAGCATAATCCAAGAGCTGATGTTATTGCTGCAAAGATGAAGAACAGAATGCTAAAGCCAGAGCCTGTGCCGGGGCTTAAGAGCACGATTAAACTTGCTAGGAGAAAAAGCGCAGTCCACAGAATGAGAGATGCATGACGAACGGATAAAACCATAGCCCCTAGGAAAAGAAAAATAAAACTAATGATTATTGCCATTGGAACACCCCGTTTTTTACTTTAGAGCATGTCACTTTGTTTTGAATTCAAAGACATGCTCTATCTTTTTGTTTTGGCGTGTCTTTTTTCACAAAACCGTTACCCACTTTTGTGCGACACGCACTAGGCTCTATAACTAAGCAGTTGAACGATAAGCATTTTGGTTTCTATTTTAATAGACTACACTTTCATCGCTTACACTCAAACACTTATCACAATTTTGCATAATTGATGTGATCTTACACCCTACTGCTTCTCAAATATGACTGTCTTTCATGTTCCTCAAGGGTCTGTGGACATTTTCACTCACCTTGTGCAGGAACAACACAGCATTTTTTAGTTTAAGCGCCAGTTTTTAATTTTTCCCTTATTTTTTAGTCTATTAGCTAGAATAGTTACCTGTTTTTCTTAGCTCTTGTCTGCTTCTTAATATCTCATTGCTGTTATTTTATAATTTTTCGTTCTCGCGACAATAATTTGAGCTATTTGAGCCCGTTTTAAGGCGTATATCAGTTTCCTTTAACTGATAGAACTCTGGTGAGATATCTTTGGCTCGGTTATATGGCTTTGATATGAAAGTGGTCAAAAATCCCAGTTTATTTCTGGCCTCTAGAGCATTTTAGGGCATTGCGAAACCAGCTACTGGTTCAATTGACTCTAAGGAAGAGCTTGATAAACTGCCCGCATAATAAAAGGTATTTGATTTGGATCATTGCTGTACTTAGCTAGACCACCTATGCCAAACATTGCTGATAAACTGTTTTATAGATAAGGGATTTATTTTATGTCTGATCAAGAGCCTGAAAGCCCACAAATGTCGCCCTATATGGCTGAAGTGGAAGAAGGTAAACGTTATTTTTGGTGCTCATGTGGCAAATCAAAAACCCAACCTTTTTGCGATGGTTCTCATCAAGGGACGGATTTTAAGCCAGTTCCATTTGTTGCTGAGACAACAGGGACTGTGACTTTATGCGGCTGCAAGAAAACAGATGACGGCCCTTGGTGTGACGGCTCTCACCTACTTTACTGAGACACGAGTGTCTTTGTTAGTGGTGCTTCAGTTGCCCACAAGCAACCGCACTTTTAGTGGTGCTTCAGATGACACTTTTGATGGGCCTTCAGATTTCCCACCAGAAACCGGCCCTTAAGCATCCGCACTTTGTAAGAGAGTTTTATTGCTAGTCCACTGTTATAAAAAAGCCCCTGTACGTTTCGTACAGGGGCTTTTTGTTGTTTGTTTTAGATAAAAGTTTTATCTGTATTTTTGAATCTCACCAGATTTTAGGCGGGTCATGTAGCTTTGCAATTCTCTCTTCACAACTGGTGCTAAGAGATAGAGGCCGATAATGTTAAAAATGGCCATGGCAAAGAAAGTACCATCCGTGAAGTCAATAATCGCACTTAAGTTCATTGCTGAGCCAGGAATGATCGCAAGACAGAAAATTAATTTATAAATTAATTCTGAAATGGAGCTTCCACCGAAAAGATACGTCCACGCTTTAAGCCCATAATAAGACCAAGCGATCATAGTTGAGAAGGCAAACAGAACTACTGCTACTGCCAAGACATATGGGAACCAGGAAATATTGACTGCAAATGCTTTTGAGGTCAGAGCTACGCCAGCGATTTTTTGGCCAACAACGAGTTCACCAGAGATCACAATTACCAGCGCTGTCAAAGTACAGACAACTACTGTATCAATAAAGGGTTCTAGTAGAGCTACAAAGCCTTCTGAAATTGGCTCTTTTGTTTTTACTGCTGAGTGAGCAATGGCTGCTGAACCCATACCAGATTCATTCGAGAATGACGCCCGTTTAAAACCTTGTAAAATTGCGCCAATTGCACCGCCGGCAACACCTGTTGCTGTGAATGCCCCATCAATAATTTGGCCAAATGCCCAGCCAATTTTATCATAGTTCATGATGATAATTGCCAAAGCTGCCAGCACATAAATAATTAACATGAATGGAACGATTTTTGATGTCACGCTAGCAATTGTTCGAATTCCGCCAATAATAACGGCACCTACAATAACAGCCAACACAGCGCCAAAGATCCAGCCAGAACCTGCAAGAGGTCCGGCGTCGCCACCTGTTACATTATAGACTTGGCTGAATGATTGGTTTGCCTGGAACATGTTACCGCCGCCAAGAGCACCAAATATACAACAAAAAGCAAATAATACCGCTAATATACGGCCTAATCCGCCCATACCTTTTTCAGCTAAACCTTTGGACAAATAATACATTGGGCCACCAGAAACTGAACCATCGGCATGTTCATTTCTGTATTTCACGCCCAGGGTACATTCAGTGAATTTGGTTGCCATTCCCAAAAGACCCGCGAGGATCATCCAGAAGGTAGCGCCTGCACCACCGATACTGACAGCAACAGCTACACCAGCAATATTACCCAAGCCAACGGTGCCTGAAAGAGCTGTTGAGAGCGCCTGAAAGTGAGTGATTTGTCCTGGATCGTTTGGATTGGTATATTTCCCTCTTACAATATCAATCGCGTGACGGAATGCAAAAAGTTGGATAAATCCAAAATAAAATGTGAAGATAAGAGCTGCTATAATGAGCCAAACAACAATGAGGGGAATAGGAACGCCCGAAATTGGGACTGAGAAGAAAATGACATCTACGACGGCTTTTGCAATGGGGGCCACAAAGTCATTTATTTGTGCATCTATTGATTTCTCTGCTACCTCTTGAGCCATAGCCAAGGCTGGTAGTAGTGTGATGGTCAGTGTGGCCATCACTGCGGCAAGTGCCGCGTTGATCTTTCGTTTCATGATAAGTTTCTCTCCCGTTTGTTGAACCCTTATTATAATTGGGGGGTCTCAAGCCCTTACGGCACATTCTGCATGAAGCTGTATTGAGCATTCTGCATGTAACCGTGCCGGACATTCTGCATGAAATATGCCGAGACTCCAAATTTTTGAGAGAATTTTGCAGTGATATAGGCTTATCGTTCCACAGCTAATGAATTTATGTCACAGTTACAGTGTTTTTCTTGCTATTTTTAGAAAAATTCTAAAGAAAAACAACGGTTTTGCCATCATTTATCAAAACGCGATGTTCAATGTGATATCTTACAGCTTTTGCTAATACTCGGCGTTCTATGTCTCTACCAGCGGCGATTAAGTCAGTCACATTCATGGCATGATTAACCCGCTCCACTTCCTGCTCAATAATTGGGCCTTCATCTAAGTCAGGGGTGACATAATGGGCTGTTGCCCCGATGAGCTTTACACCTCTGTCATGGGCTCTGTGGTAGGGCTTTGCCCCTTTGAAGCCTGGCAAGAAAGAGTGATGAATATTGATGATCGAGCCAAAGTAATCTTTACTTAATTTGTCAGATAAGATCTGCATGTATCTCGCCAGAACAATGAGCTCTGTACCATCATTTACAAACAATTCACGCAGTTGCTGTTCTTGATTTTCTTTGGTTTCTTTTGTGACCGGAGCATAGGTGAAAGGGATGTTATTTAATTTTGCAATGTCTTCTACATCTTTATGATTTGAAATAATGCGAACGATATCTATTGGTAATGTCCCCATTCTCCAACGATAGACCAAATCGTTTAAACAATGATCTGTTTTTGATGCCATGATGACCGTTTTTGTTGGCCGGTTTGCTTCATAGAGGCGCCATTCCATTGTAAATTTTTCGCCGGGCTGTTCCAGAGCTGTTACAATTTCGCTTTTCTTCACTTCCTGGCTGGACGAAAATTTTACCCTCATAAAAAAGCGCCCTGTTTGAGGATCTCCGAATTGAGAACTTTCGATGATGTTACCACCTATTTCTGCGATTGTTCCGGCTATACTTGCCACAATGCCCGGTGCATCACAGCACGCCAATGTGAGTATATAGTCTTGCCCCACATTTTCGCCTTCTTTCAATGACGCATCACCACACCGGATTGATCGAATTGGTGGATTTAATTTGGTTTGCGTCATGAATTTGCCTCCTTAAGGCTTCTTTTATGTGCTTCAGGTTGCCCACTAACAACCGCACGAACCTAAAACTGATACCCGCTTTTGGGCGGAATGCTCTAAGTTATTTTCTCTTTTATAAGGCCATTTTGAAATTTAATTGTGAACAATATTTAATTGGCGCATTTTGGCTATAGTTATATTATCTACAGAGAGAAATACAAGTCAGCTTCTGTTCATGTTTTCTGATTTAGGTTAAGTTAATCCTTATAAGTTTTGTGGAAGAATTGTTATGCATCCTCTTATGTTTAAATCCAGAACACGGCGTTCGATCAATATTATCATTTTGGCTTTGATTTTTGTGTCTGCTCTTTTAGGAACAGCTCGGGCTGGAGATGTAGCAAAGAGGCATATTTTGGGTTTCTCTCCTGATGGGACTTATTTTGCTTTTGAAGAATTTGGCGTGCAGGATGGTTCTGGTTTTCCCTATTCTAATATTTACATCACAAACACGCGCAACAATAGCTGGGTAAAGGGCTCCCCTTATCGGGTTTTGCTAAAAGATGAGAGTGATGCTGATCTAAATGAAGAGCGGCTCAGATTGAAACGCGCACGGGATAAAGCTTTGTTGCTAGCTGACGCTACTTTAAAAAAATACAAGATCAGTGAACCTGGTGACCTTTTGGCTCATAACCCGCTCTCTGAAGTGGATCGAGACCCTAAAAAAGTTACAGTTTTTCCAGGCAGAGACCCGTATTGGCAAAAATTCAAACTGACTTTCAGAGTTTCAGACATCGAATTACCTACGAAAAGATGTAAAGATTACGGGGATGAAGCTCAAACCGGTTACTCCTTATCTATGCAAGCGCAAGATAAAAAAGAAACTCTTTTGCATAAAGATCAGCGTATTCCGACTAGCCGCGGTTGTCCCAAAAGATATGCGATTTCAGATATTATAAAGTTTGTCCCTCAACTTTCTTCTTCTAAGAATAAGAAAAAAGAATCTGTTTATATCGTTATTTTACAAATCTTTAGCTATGGCTTTGAAGGTGATGACGGTCGATATTTAGCAAATTCATCCTGGCTGCCTGCTTTTAATGCGACAAACTAAGTCGTAATTCTCAGTAAGCAATAGCTAATACTGACGTTTTGGGCCTTAATTGTGCACAAGTCGCCGTTCTCTCGCGGACTCTATTTTGCTCCTTGATTTGCTTTGCTATACACAACCTTACATTTTTTCAACGTTGCGATTGTTTAACCCTCGGTTGAACAGTTTAAAACGGCATTAGTTACGAAAATAGCTGTGTTTGAGCCGTGAAACTGTCTCAATCATTGGTTAGGCTCTTTAATCGAAATTTGAAATTTAAGTTTTTAAGGGGAAGTTTAATGGCAAATAGTGCAGCCGCAACAGCGGGACATGGACGCGGTAAAATTGCTGGCTTAGTGCTTGCGATTTTATTTTCAGTTATTTATGGAATTTTCTTATCTGGCGCTTTGATGACAGAACACATCCAAATGGGTGGTGGTGAATTAACAGATGATGTGGCAAACACGGCTTATGCTGTTGGGATCTCAGGTTCAATTGCCGCTTTATTAACATGGTGGTTTCAGATTTTAGTTGCTAGTCGCCCTATACTCTTTCGATTTGTTTTTGCTTTTCTAACTCTTACAGTTTTGTTTTTGGTTGTGGGCGGTGCTCTAACTTTAGCACATGAATATTTACCACTTCCTGGAAAAATTGGCCCGACTTATCAATTTAGCGGTGCGCAAGATTTTTACATCTCTCTTGTGCAAGGGATTAATGCATTTACATCTCTATTTTTAAGCCCGCTACGTCTTTCAATTTTAGGCCTTTTGCCAGCTGGTGCTTTGTATATCACGATGTTTGGTCCTAGAAGAGATTAATTGATAAAGCTAGTTTGATAGCTAAATCAATTAAGTAGAATTGGCAGTGCTTCTGTAAAGAAGTGCTGCTTTTTTCATTTTTATTCGCTTTCTGGTGGGTTTGCGTCATTTTTCACCTGAGTTTTCATTGAGCTACTCTTGACAGGCGAGAGCAAAAATGAAATCTCCTAAACCATCACAATTTTCTTTTTATGAGGCCACACCTCATTTCTTAAACACAATAGAAAGTAAACGCTCATGATCCCTCGCTATTCCCGTAAAGAGATGACTGATATTTGGGAACCAGCTACGAAATTCCGCATTTGGTTTGAAATTGAAGCTCATGCAGCTTCTGCAATGGCTGAACTTGGGACTATTCCGCAAGCTTCTGCTGATGTGATCTGGGAAAAAGGCGGGAAAGCTGAATTTAATGTTGACCGCATTGACGAGATTGAGCGGGAAGTGAAGCATGATGTGATTGCCTTCCTAACACATCTAGCCGAGCATGTTGGAGATGATGCCCGTTTTGTGCACCAGGGGCTGACCTCATCTGATGTTTTAGACACTTGCTTTAACGTGCAGCTTGTTAAAGCAACGGATATTCTACTTGCTGACCTTGATGAATTGCTTGCGGTTCTAAAACGCCGTGCAGACGAGCACAAAGACACCGTCTGTGTTGGCCGTAGCCACGGCATTCATGCTGAGCCGGTTACTGTTGGTTTAAAGATGGCTTCTTTTTATGCTGAGTTTGATCGCTCGAAAAAACGCCTTCTTGCTGCGCGCGAAGAGATTGCAACATGTGCGCTTTCTGGTGCAGTTGGCACATTTGCAAATATTGACCCACGGGTTGAAGTTTATGTTGCAGAGAAGCTTGGCCTTGAAGCCGAGCCGGTTTCAACTCAAGTGATCCCTCGTGATCGTCATGCGATGTATTTTGCAACCTTAGGTGTGATTGCCAGCTCTATTGAGCGCCTGGCAGTTGAAGTTCGTCATTTACAAAGAACCGAAGTTTTAGAAGCTGAAGAATATTTCTCGCCTGGTCAAAAAGGCTCTTCAGCTATGCCGCATAAGCGGAACCCAATTTTGACTGAAAACCTCACTGGTCTTGCTCGTTTGGTTCGCGGCTTTTCAATTCCTGCAATGGAAAATGTTGCGCTTTGGCATGAGAGAGATATTTCACACTCTTCTGTTGAGCGGATGATTGGCCCTGATGCGACAGTGACACTTGATTTTGCTCTGAAACGCTTAACGAATGTGATGGATAAGCTTGTTATCTACCCTGAGAACTGTGAGAAGAACCTCAATAAGCTAGGTGGCTTAGTCCATTCTCAGCGAGTGCTTCTAGCATTAACGCAAGCTGGTGTGAGCCGTGAAGATAGTTATCGTCTTGTGCAGCGCAATGCTATGAAAGTTTGGCGTGAAGGCAAAGACTTTATGACCGAGCTTTTGGCTGATGAAGAAGTTCGAGCTGCTTTGAGTGAAGATGATATCAAAGAGAAGTTTAATCTCGACTATCACACGAAACATGTCGATACTATTTATAAGCGCGTGTTTGGCTAATATTCAGTTCCCCTTTGGCAGTTTTTTAGTGGTTTGACAAAAGCCTCTGCTGACAAAGGGGAAGAATTTCTCAATTCCTAAATCGCAACGAGTTCCACGGTCTGGTAATTTTCTTCGTTTGCTTTTCTTTGGGCAATTAGGTCTTGTACTGCTTTTTTCGCATCGCCCTTACCTAGATGAAATTCTGTCATCTCAACATGATTTCCAGGGTTTTGCCGACTTTTCCCTTTGGCCATATACATGAGTTGATCGGCTGCCTTGACGAGTTCATCTGGTTCGCAAAATACATCCGGTCCGGTTTGAACAACTCCCATTGAGACATTAATTCTTAATTTGTCCTGTTGCTCCAAGGCGCTAAAGATCCGTTTGGCGACAATATCTTTTGCCATTTTTTGCTCTGTGTTTGGTAGAATAATACAGAATTCATCACCGCCATATCTGCAACCAATATCAACTTCGCGAATGTTTTTTTGTATGACTTGACCAACAAATTTTAAAATATTATCGCCAGCTATATGCCCCTTATTATCGTTGATTTCTTTAAAGCCGTTTAAGTCAAAATAAATCAGTGTGACGCGGCTACCAATTCGTTGTGCAACAGCAATTTCTCTGCGCATTTGTTCGTAAAATACACGCTGGTTATAAAGGCCTGTAAGCGAATCTTTCGATGATAGCTCTTCTAACTGTGCCGTTCGTTCTGCTATGACTTCTTCAAGCCCTTCAGCATAGTCTTTCATTTCTTTTCTTGCCATCTCAACTTCAGTGACAAGGGTTGCGATATAAGTGTCAAAGACCAATTGCATATCAAACATGAAGAGTTGTTTCAAAGCTTGTTGAAATTCTACAAAAACTTCTTCTGTTTCTTTTTCTTGCATTAGCGGAAGAATGCAATTGTTAACGGCGGTTTCTAACTGCATCATTGCGGAGACATAAAGCTTTGGTGACACACCAATGCGGTGATGGACCTTACCGATCCGCAAGCGTTTATCGACATATTCCATATCATAAAACCCTCCGAACAAATCAAGGATATATCCTCTCATTGAGCTTTTTAATCGCATAAGAGAGTGCAAGTCACCGATGAGTAGTGAAATTTCTGGATGTTCTAATTGGGTTATGTAAAAATTTTCAACGATTTGATTTACATTTTGGTAGGCAATTTCTTTTGCCTTCGTCAGGCTTTTTTCATGTGCCTTTGTAAAGCCTAACATTTTTTTTCTTATTGCTATGTCACGCTCAGTGATTTGTATTTGCTGCGCTAAAGTTTGCTTTACAGAGAGGTTGGCATTTTGTTGTGTAAGTTCCGTTTCGATATCTCTTCTGTAGCTCATTTTATTCACCTTTTACCATCTTTCGTTCATAGGTGAATTAAGCATAATTGTGTTTAATGGGTAGTTACATTTTATTGGTGTGCTGAGTTGTTTTGGCACGCACAGTTTCAGTTTAATTTATGACCTTGGTCTGTTTGTTTTTATGAACATTATGGTCTTCTTTTTCCATGATCATATCTGCGATCATTTCAAATTTTTCTTCATTGCTATATTTGTACATGAATTCCAAAAGCGGGAGCAGATCATTTTTAATGATCAAATCAGAAAGGTCTAGACCATCTTCTTTCAACGAAAGATCTAGCTCATTTATGGTCAGCATTATGATTTTAGAGATTTGATCCAGACCAACAGATTCAGCATCTTTGGCTAGATAATAAAGTGAAGCAATCGTAGTGCGTAACTCAACTTCTTGTTCATCGGTCAAATTCATGTGTTTATTCTCTGTAGAAATTATCCAAGGCTTAACACAGCCCTAAAAATATATCTTTAAGTGAGCAATTCTATTCATTGTTATGTCTCACATTACAGTTTTTCTAAGTAAAAACACCTATCAACCTTGATAGGGGGTACTCATATTAAAGTTTACGCTTCAGATGCCCACTCTTTTAACGCTCCTTCAGTTTGCCTACCAGCAACCGTCGCGGCATCCGTGCTTTTTAGAGCTGCGCTTCAGATGCCCACTCTTTTGATGCGCCTTCGGTTGCCCACTAGCAACCGGCGCGGCATCCGCGCTTTTTAGAGCTGCGCTTTAGATGCCCACAAAGCATCCGCGCTAGTTGGAGTGATAAGCCCTAATTTAATGGCCTTTACAACTGCCAAGGTGCGTTCGTTCACTTTTAAATTTATGGAATATATTCTTGATATGAAACCTTACTGTTGAATGCTTAATCATAAGGATATCGGCAATCACCTGATCGCTTTTTCCATCAGCTGCCCATAGTAAAATTTCACGTTCTCTTTCTGTGAGTGAGAGTTTTATGTTGCTGTTTTTATTATGGTCTGAATATGCAAAATGAAATTGCCTTGTTAGAGCATCTATTTTTCTGAGCATATCTAAATTAGGTGTTTCTTTATCGTAACTGCTAGCAATTCCAACTCCTGAGAGCCCGCCAAAGCGGCCATGAATTGCAACTGCTGCACCTTTGAACATATAAAAATCATTTTTGGTCATGGAATAAGGCACCGATGAAACTTGGAGTGATGAGCTGCATTTTAATGGCCTTAACCACCGCCATGGTTCTGTTATTGGCGCCTATTTTTAAAAAAATATTATTGATGTGATAGCGAACAGTTGCGTGCTGAATGAATAAAATATCAGCAATTGATTGATCGCTTTTTCCTTCAGACATCCAATGCAAGATTTCAATTTCACGTAGAGAAAGATTGTTTGGGCTCGCCGTTGGCTGCGCATAATTTAGTTTGGAATAAACTTCATGAAATTGAAAGGCAAGCAGATTGAGCTTGGCCAGCATATCTTTATTTGGCGCGGCTCGTTTAAAGCTGCTTGTAATCCCAAAACCTGAGACTTCCATTCCCTCATGAACACCGACACCGACACCGCTAAAAATTCCAACATCCTCTGCTTCATGCATGATCTTAGATTGGATTTTGGTTAATTCCTGTTTTTCTATAATGCTTTCCCATGCGAAAGGCCCGTCAGATTTAAAGAGTTGCCTAACGACTGGGTCATGATCCATAAAGTTGGATTGATTGTAATAATTTGTCCATTCTTCTGGATAAGTGGTGACGATGCCAAATTCGGCTTTTCTATTTAATTTGGGTTGGTCGGTTGCATAGCAATAAATAAGTCGGTCATAGCCCATGCTTTCCAAAGCGCTTTGAAAAAGTTGGTAGACGTCTTCTTTGTTGTTTGCTCTGTTTGTATTTTCAATAAAGCTGTCTATCATTTTTAAACTTTGGTCTTCATATTGTTTTTCAATAGTTCTAAATAGAGAGAGTGCGGGCTTACCCCTTATATGGAAACCCTATGTAACTTGGTGAGATCAAGCGCATTTTGATGGCTTTTACAACGGCCATGGTTCTCTCATTTACACCTAGTTTTTTAAAAACATTTTGAATATGAAACCTGACAGTTGAATGTTTGATTTCAAGCAGCTCAGCAATCACTGGGTCACTTTTCCCCTCAGCAGCCCAGAGTAGAATTTCTCTTTCTCTGGCTGAGAGTTTAATTTTTTTCTCTTCTACAGTATCTTGATTATGATCTGAGTAAGCTAAATGAAATTGCCTAGAGAGTGCGTTTAATTTTCTTAAGGTATCTAAACTTGGATTTGTTTTTTCATAGCTACTTGCTATGCCAAGCCCCGATAGATTTCCGAAATGTCCATGAATGGAAACACCGACACCACTAAAGAGATTGATCTCGTTGGCTTCATCCATGATTTGTTTTTCAATTTTAGTGAATTCTTTAATTTTTGAAAGGCTGTCCCAACTGAAGGGGCCGTTAAAAATAAGGGCCTTCTTAAAGGTTGGATCATTTTTTATATAGTCTGAGGAAAAATAACGATCCATCCATTCATCAGGATAGTTTGTGACTATACCGTGCTCGGCCTCTTTGTTTAGATCTGGCTGGTCGGTTAAGTAGGTATAGATTGTGCGATCATAACCAAAGTTACTGAGTGCCTTTAAAAAAAGCTGGTAGACCTCTTCTTTAGAGGTCGCTCTATTCGTATTTTCAATAAATTCTTCAATCATTTTCAGCTCTCCCCCAAGAACATCAAACCTTATACTCTATCTATTTAATATATATATTTATACTCCCTATTGTCTTTATGCAAATTACTACCAAATACAACCATATTTAATTACAGAACCTCTCCTTTAAAGTATAGTTTTGTATCATGCAGCAACTGTATCTAGGTTTTATTATAGCTTGAAATAAAAAAGGCCGCAAATGCGGCCTTTTTGTAGTGTTTTTTTTGATTCGTTATTTAGCTAAGTTCTTCACCTGCTTTAACAAAGAACTCAGAGAGCTTTTCAACGATTTCAGCTTCTGAAATGCCAAGGCCTGCTTCTTTAATATCAGCCATAACTTTGGCAATCACATCTGCATCACCTGCTTCTTTTAGGTCAGAAATAACAACTTCTTTTGCATATGCATCAGCTGCATCGCCTGTTTTGCCCATTTTTTCAGCCAACCAGAGGCCTAGTAATTTATCGCGGCGGGCATCAACTTTAAAGCGTAATTCCTCATCATGGGCAAATTTAGCTTCAAACGCTTTTTCACGATCATTTAAATTATTCATTGGGCATTCCTCATATTTTGTTTTTTAAGCTGAATAATAGTAAACTCATTTATACCAATCTTACTTCAGACATAATGCGCTCTAAGTCGAAATTCAACGCTTTTCGAGGGCTTTACGTTGATAAAACTCAATTTATTAGTTAAGTCCTGGTTAAAACCCATTTTTTAACTGTATGAGATGAAAAAGAGTTATAGGGGACAAGCCGCTTTAAAACCTGTGTTAATTATTGTTTTTAATGAGGGTTTAGGCTAGTTTGCGGCCATATAGCTTGTTGAGGGGATATCTCCCTTCACAGTTTTGAAAAGGAATAAAATATGAACCGTCGCAGACGGCTTTATGAAGGTAAAGCAAAAATCCTTTATGAAGGCCCCGAGCCTGGAACACTCATTCAGCATTTTAAAGATGATGCCACAGCGTTTAACGCTAAAAAGCATGACTCTATTGAAGGCAAAGGTGTTCTAAACAATCGTATTTCTGAGCATATTTTTGAACGCCTTGGTTCTATTGGCGTTCCGACGCATTTTATTAAGCGGATGAATATGCGAGAGCAGCTCATAAAAGAATGTGAGATCGTGCCAATTGAAGTGGTTGTTCGTAATGTTGCGGCTGGTTCTTTGGTCAAAAAGCTTGGACTTGATGAAGGCATGCAATTGCCTCGTTCTATCATTGAGTTTTATTACAAATCAGATGAGCTTGATGATCCTATGGTCTCTGAAGAGCATATAACAGCTTTTGGCTGGGCTAATCCGCAAGAAATAGATGAGATGATGGCTCTTGCCCTTCGAATTAATGATTTTCTCTCTGGTTTGTTTTTTGGCATCGGCATTCGTCTTGTCGACTTTAAGATTGAGTTTGGGCGCCATTTTGAAAATGAAACTATGAAGATCATTCTTGCTGATGAAATTAGCCCGGATTGTTGTCGCCTTTGGGACATAGAAACTGATGACAAGTTGGACAAAGACCGTTTTCGTCAGGATTTAGGTGGATTGATTGATGCCTATACTGAAGTTGCTAAACGCCTTGGCATTTTAACCGAGAACCCAACAAACGAACCTTCTGGTCCAAGGCTTGTAACATCAAACGAATAAGACAGTGTGGTGGAGCCTAACTCGTTAGGTTTGTTCCACACCTAATTTTATTAACAAAATATCTATCACTAATATGGTCTCGGTTTTAAAAAGCGAGGCCATTTATGGTTGCAGCTTTTACGAAAGACTAAAGAAAGACACAAAAATGAAAGCACGGATCACTGTTACATTAAAAACCGGCGTTCTTGACCCACAAGGTAAGGCCATCGAACATGCTCTTGAGGGGCTTGGCTTTGCTGGTGTTGATGAAGTCCGCCAAGGCAAGCTGATTGAACTTGATCTGACTGACACAGACAAGGAAGCCGCAATGACCCGGGTTACAGAAATGTGCGAAAAGCTTCTGGCCAACACGGTGATTGAAAATTACTCTATTGAGCTGGAGTAACTCTGATGCGATCATCCGTTATTGTTTTTCCCGCTTCAAATTGCGACCGAGACGCAAGCGTTGCCCTTGAGAAGATTACGGGCACTAAGCCCTCCATGGTTTGGCATGCAGAGAGCACCGTTCCAGAGAGTGATTTGATTGTGCTTCCTGGTGGCTTTTCATTTGGTGATTATTTGCGCTCTGGCGCCATGGCTGCGCAATCTCCCATTATGAAAGATGTTATTGCCAAGGCAAAGACTGGTGTACCAGTACTTGGTATTTGCAATGGCTTTCAGGTTTTGGTTGAAAGTGAGCTGCTACCGGGCGCGTTGATGCGCAACCGTGACATTAAATTTTTATGTAAAGATGTGCAGCTCAAAGTTGAGCGCAATGATACGATTTTTACTTCTAAATATGATGCCGGTGAAATTATCACCATTCCGATTGCACATCATGATGGCAACTACTTTGCCTCTGATGAAACCTTAAAAGAGCTAGAGGGTGATGGACGCGTTGCGTTTCGTTACGTTGATGATGCGGGCACTGCATCTTCCGAAGCCAACCCAAATGGTTCTCAGAACAATATTGCAGGAATTTACAATAAAGACATGAAGGTGCTTGGACTTATGCCTCACCCTGAACGACTGATCTCGCAAGAGCTTGGTGGCACAGATGGTGTTGGGTTGTTTGAAAGTTTGGTGGAGGCACTTCATTGAGTGAGATTAATGGCATGAGCGATACAACTCTTATATCTGAAACTGAAATTCCTGAGCCAGTGGCTATAACGGCTGAATTAATCGCTGAGCATGGGCTTAGTGATGATGAATATAAGCACCTTCTTGAGATCATTGGCAGAGAGCCCTCTTCTACCGAGCTTGGCATTTTCTCTGTAATGTGGTCTGAGCACTGCTCTTACAAATCATCGCGTTACCATCTTAAAAAACTCCCTGTTGATGGCCCTCAAGTTATTCAAGGGCCGGGTGAAAATGCTGGTGTTGTTGATTTGGGTGATGGTCAAGCAGCAATTTTCAAAATGGAAAGCCATAACCACCCGTCTTACATTGAGCCTTTCCAAGGAGCGGCAACTGGTGTTGGCGGCATTATGCGCGATGTGTTCACCATGGGTGCGCGCCCTGTTGCAAACCTAAACGCCCTTCGTTTTGGAGCGCCGGATCATCCGAAAACAAGTCACCTTGTGAACGGTGTTGTGGCTGGCATTGCGGCTTATGGTAATTGCATGGGCGTGCCAACTGTTGGCGGCGAGACGAATTTTGATAAGCGCTATGATCAAAACATTCTTGTAAATGCAATGTGCATTGGCTTGGCGGATACGGATAAGATTTTCTATTCGGCTGCCAAAGGTGTTGGTTTGCCTGTTGTTTATGTGGGCTCGAAAACCGGGCGTGATGGCATTCATGGTGCGACCATGGCATCAGCTGAGTTTGATGAACAAACGGATGAGAAACGCCCTACTGTTCAAGTGGGCGACCCATTTGCTGAAAAACTATTGCTTGAGGCATGTCTTGAGTTGATGAGCTCTGATGCGATCATTGCTATTCAAGATATGGGAGCGGCTGGTCTGACTTCATCTTCAGTTGAGATGGCTGATAAGGGCGGTGTTGGTTTTACGATGAACCTAGACCATGTACCCCAGCGCGAAACTGGCATGACCGCGTATGAGATGATGCTTTCTGAAAGTCAGGAACGGATGCTTATGGTTTTGAAGCCAGGCTCTGAAGCTTCAGCGAAAGCGATTTTTGATAAGTGGGATTTGGACTTTGCGGTTGTTGGTAAGACAACAGACACTGGCCGTTTGATTGTGCATCATAAAGGTGTGGTTGAAGCGAACTTGCCGGTTGCCACTTTGGCTGACAGTGCGCCTGAATATCAGCGCCCATTTGTTAAAACACCTACACCAGAGGCAGTGTCTCCAACAGACGTGCCTGCAACGGATGATGTGCTTGGCACATTAAAGACATTGATGAGCGGCCCTCACCTTTGTTCACGTCGGTGGATTTATGAACAGTATGATCACATGGTGATGGGGGATACTGTCCAGCGCCCTGGCGGCGATGCGGCAGTGGTTCGTGTGCATGGAACGAAAAAAGGGTTAGCGTCTGCTACCGATGTGACACCGCGCTATTGTTATGCGGATCCTTATGAGGGTGGCAAGCAAGCTGTGGTTGAGACGTGGCGGAACCTAACTGCTGTTGGAGCATCTCCATTGGCCATTACTAACTGTCTCAACTTTGGCAACCCGACGCGGGAAGAAATTATGGGACAATTTGTTGGTTGTTTAGAGGGCATGGGCGATGCCTGCCGAGCTCTTGATTACCCGATCGTTTCTGGCAATGTTTCACTTTATAATGAAACCAACGGCATTGGCATTCCGCCAACACCAGCTATTGGTGGCATTGGGCTGATTGATGATATTTCTACCCAAGCCACTGTTGCTCTTCGTGATGTTGGTGATGTTCTGATTGTGATCGGTGAGACAACTGGCCATGTTGGGCAAAGCATTTATCAGGAGTTGCAAACTGGTGACTTTAATGGAGCACCGCCTGCTGTTGATTTGGATCTTGAACGTAAACATGGTGATATGATCCGCTCGCTCATTGTTAGTGGGCGCTTAAAAGCTGTTCACGATACATCTGATGGTGGCTTATTAGTTACTGTTGCTGAGATGTGTTTGGCAGGTAAAATTGGTGTTAAGCTTGATGATATTTCAGGCGATATTCCTGCTGGTAGCTTCTGGTTTGGTGAAGACCAGGCGCGTTATGTCGTCTCTGTTAACCCAGGCGACAGTGAGGCCTTGTTGGCTGAATTGTCGGATAAAGGCATTCCTGCTTACCAGATTGGGGTGGTAACTGGAAATGAGATAACCATCGAAAGTCACGGTTCTTTACCTTTGGAACAATTATCTGCTGAGTTTGAAGCTTATTTGCCGAATTTACTGGCATAAATGAAAATCGCTCTTATATACTAGGACGTAGACTCATAAATTAACTGCTTTTGGTAAGAGCCAATTTGGTTGTATATTAGGAGCGAAATCGCAGTAAATATGGTTTATTTTCAAGGTTTTGCGACGCTAGATACGGCCAAATTGGCCTTATCCTACGGACGCTCTCACAAGTCGCGTTTGGCGTCGTCAAACAACTTATATGGGGAATGCCCCCGTATTGCGCTGTTTTCCTAGCCAATCACGACTTGTGAGGCGCCAAAAGTAGTTAATTTATGAGTTTACGTCCTAGACGAAAAGAAGGATTTGCACCTATGCCAATGGAAGCCAGTGAAATTGAACGGATGATTAAAGAGGCTCTGCCTGATGCTCAAATCGAGATTACCGATTTGGCTGGAGATGGAGATCATTATTCAGCTAAGGTCATTTCGAGTGCATTTGCGGGCAAAAGCCGCGTTCAGCAGCACCAAATGGTTTATGGCGCTTTAAAAGGCAATATGGGTGGTGTTTTGCACGCTCTTGCTTTAGAAACATCAGCCCCAACAGACGCCTGAAAGGGTGATCAAACAGACTTAAAACAAGGATTTAAAACTATGAGTGAACAAGAAATCCATGACTGGATCCGCCAAACAGTGGCCTCAAATGACGTTGTTCTTTTCATGAAGGGCACACATAAATTTCCACAATGTGGTTTTTCTGGTCAAGTTGCTCAAATCATGGACTATCTTGGTCTTGAGTTTAAAGACGTTAATGTTCTTGATGATATGGGCATTCGCGAAGGCGTTAAGTCATTCTCAGACTGGCCTACTGTACCTCAACTTTATGTTAAAGGTGAGTTTGTTGGCGGCTGCGATATCGTTCGCGAAATGACCCAAGCTGGCGAACTACAACAGCTCCTTAAAGACAAAGGCGTTAGCTTCAACGAGCAAAGTGCTATTGCTTAATGCTTGGCACTTCAGTTGCCCACTACGCAACCGTGCTTACTCACGGGTTATCGGGCGTTATGCGCCCGACCCTATGCTGTGCGCGCAATTTTTTTGCTTATACTTACAGCCAAGCCAATACGTTTGATAACAATAGTTTCATAAACTCTTTCTTTGCTATGCTTAATTATTATAATCGCACAGTGCATAAAAACGCATGTAACTAGAAAAAGGCATAACTTTGAAATGATAGCGTGATTTTACGTAACATCTCGTAAAAAGTCGTAAGCTGGTAGGCTATGACCTAAAATTTTATTACCGTTTTTGTTTTTTAGTCGCCGTAAAGAATATATAATAAGCGAGACTGCAGAAGCTGTTCCAATGAAATATTTACTGTGTACGGCAAAATTTATTTCTGACAAAAGTAGCTTAAGATTATCTGCAGATCTTATTCTTTGAGGATCGCCTAAGTAATTTTCAGGACAATTAGAAACAATATTTATCCTATCATTCAATACATTTTGGAACGCAAGCAACCCACGATAGTCATCTGTCATCACAAATATATTTCTAGTATTACCTATCTTATCTATTTCATCTTTTAGTTTTAATGCCGCAATCTCAAGACTCATTCCGTGCTGCTGGACTTTATCACCAAGTCGTAAGTGAATAGAGAGATAATCAGACTTAAATTCAGAATCTAAAGCTAGCTCCTCTGTTATATCTGTAATCACGCCAGGTTTTGGTTTAATCAGATCACAAAGGTAAGGTAGATAGAATTCAGAATCCTCTTTGATATAACGCTTCCAAAGGGAAAGACCATAATCTCCATCTTTCATTGTGCAATCGTAAAACTCTATAGATGAAGCTTTACCTGAGAGTTGGGGTGCATCGAAAAATTCTTCCCAACGACCATAAGACCACTCTTCATCTTCGATCAATAAGCTAACTTTTTTTAAGTGCGCAAGATGAGAGAAACCAAGAAGGGCCATCACTATGTGTCCAAAACCAGGATGCACCGAACCTTTCCTGCCAATTTTTACTTTAATCATTTAGAACTCTTTGAAAAATTGACATAACTAATTTGCAATTAATATTTTCAACACAACAGTAACGCAATTAAAAAAACAAAATAACAATAATGATATTAACGCTTATAACAATTTGAACTCAATATATGCATATTTGTTTTGGCTCTGTTCTCATTAACCTTTGTGTTCCTAAAACTTATGCTTTTTAGAAAAATCAGCTTACCTTTGAAACACCATACATATGCTTAATCCCATATTTAAGAATTTAAAATTTTGCACCGCAAACTAGCAAAGTCAAAAAAACTAAAGCTTCAGGCATAGTACTCAAACGCACGATCGTTATCGCAGAAGGGTCTTACGGTTCAAAATAAGGTATCACGACAAGCACCAATAAAAAATTTACTATGGCAATGACAAGAGCAGCCCAAAATATTTTGTTTTCTTCCGACAAAAAATAAGAACGTCTATGATCTTTGTAAAATTTCTGATTGGTCAACATCAAAGCTGGTTTTACAGCCACAAAGGAACAAATAAGTGCAAACAAACTCATTTGCCCCCAGCCAATCAAAAAAACTGCACACAAAGATGACACAATAAAGCAGACCAATGAAAACAGAAAAACATACTTAAACATTAAACAAACACCTAATAAAGTAGAGATAGATCTCAACGAATACAATAAATAGACAATAATTAATTAAGATAAAAGCATTGTCTGGCCTGGCTATAAATCCACAAATTCCTAACGGTCTTGGTTTTCATTTTCTCATATGTTGGATATAAGAGCGGCAGCATGGTGGGTGGGTTAAGAAGATGCTACTAGCGCCTTTGATGGGATGCTTTTCTCGGTATAAAAATAGAAAATTTTGATCAGTTCGCCGGAATTACCCTCCACCCACCCTTCCCCACCGTTCACAAAATGCTGATGTGTTGTGATTTGCAACTTATTTAGATGAGACTGAGAATGTCATTATCTTGCGCGTGGTGTTCGGCACTTTGAATAGAGCTGATTTTAACTGCGTGCAGTCGGTGACGTGGGTGCTCTTTTTTGGGTGCCTGTGTCTGTTTGGATGGAACAGATATTTGAGAGGTTCTGTTATGGTTTCTGCGCTTAGTTCGTATTTCCGTAATTTCATGCTTGCACCCTTGGTACTTGCTTCCCTCTTTTTGCTCGATGCAATGAGGCCCGATGTGATGCATGCAAAGGAAGCTGCAACTGTTCCTGATTATGTGATTAAGGAATTTGGTAAGCCTCCAGTCATACCGAAGGGGCCGCTATCAAAAGATGTGCTATCTGCCGTGCAAGTGGCTTTTATTGAGGGTATTAAGCAGTCGACTTGGGGAAGAGACCAAGGGATTGCCCTTGATATAATTGTTAACTCAAAAGACCCGCGGCTAGTTTGGATTATCAGTGACTTGATGCGCTTCACTGCCGGACAACAATTGAACGATGCACTCACAGATGCTGCTTCCAGGTTGCTTGGTAAGACTGTGCCAAAATCAAATTCATGGGGTGTGACGACTGACCATCTTATTGCATGGGATATACCTGCGCCGCCTGATTACTTAGTTGCAAAACGCGCCATTTTTACAAGTGTTGTGCCTGGCTGGGATAAGATTTTTGTAAAAGGCGATATAGATTGGCGGCACGTTTCTTGGGGCGGTGTGCTGATTGATGACCGCGCTTATAATAAAACAGATGACGAATGCAATTGTATTCCGGCGATTGACAACCCGAAAGTAAGTAGTGCGAACGAGGCCACTTGGCTTAAAGACGAAGATATTGTTTTTGGGATTGAGGTCAATGGTGAGTTCCGTGCTTATCCGCGGCGCATTATGGAAGTGCGCGAGATGGTGAATGACACCTTAGGCGGACGTCATCTTGGCATTCCTTACTGCACTTTATGCGGGGCAGCCCAAGCCTATTTTACTGACCGTGTGCCTAGCGGTGTTAAACGGCCAATATTGCGCACTTCAGGCCTATTAATCAGATCGAATAAAGTGATGTATGACGTTGAGACTTATTCAGTGTTTGATACGTTTAAAGGCCATGCGGTAACGGGACCATTAGCGGCGAAAAATGTGCAACTGAAACAAGCCAGCGTTGTGACAACTGACTGGGGCACATGGAAAAAAGCTCACCCTAAGACAACAGTTTTGGTCGAAGAACTGGCGTTTGGTCGTGATTTTGATTTTCGCAATAACCGAGATGCTAATGGTCCGATATTCCCGGTTGGTGATGTTGACCCTCGCTTGCCCGTTCATGAGGATATTATTGGTGTCATCACAGCGTCTGGCAAGCCGGTGGCGTTTCAACGAAGTAAGGCTTTTGTGGCATTGAGCAAAGGTGAAGCTATTACTTTTGAAAATGTGCGTTTGAAACTTGACGCAGGTGGCATTAAAGCAGTTGCCGCTGATGGGTCTGATCTTGGAAGCCATCAGGCATTTTGGTTTGCCTGGTCACAATTTTATCCTCAAACGGCGCTTTGGCGGGGATAAAGTAAAGTCGTGGTCCAATTTTTACTGGCTTTAGAATTTTCTAATATAGATCTTTATTATTTCTACTAAATTTAAACATGAATAATTTATCATTTTACCTTGCTACATCTCAAGTAATACTAGAATAATCATTCATCAGTATTTACTATTTTTTGCAAGGCCTGATAAGTGGATGAACATTTAATAATTATATTTAACAATTACACGAGAGTTATGTCTATCTCAGCTATAGGGGTATTTCTTACCGCTCTACCTTTGTTAATATGCATGTGGGTCGATGAGCAACATCCTCTATATAAAAGGTTTCATCTAGAACGAGACTTATTTGGTGATAAAAAAGGGCACATAACTCTGCTTACTTTTTTATTTCTCTTTGGACATAGTTCATATTGTATCTGGCTAATATCCAGACTTGGATCCTCGCATGACTTTAGCACTCATCTCTTTTGGTCATTATGTGCTCAATTTTTGATTTATTTGTTTATTGGAGTTCTAAGTGTCCGCAAGCATTTATTTAGTAAAATCAATTTACTAAAATCTAAGAAAGAAAATAATTTTTATCTTTTCTTTGCTTGCATCGCTTGTGTTTACTTTTTTGATTGGGCTGGATCTATTGAGTATAGATTATGATCGTTCTCACTAACCTATTTAAAAACACGCCCTAAACCAAAAACAAAGCGGCGAGCCCTAGGAAACTGAAGAAACCAAAGACGTCTGTTACAGTTGTAACAAAAACACTTGAGGCGACGGCGGGGTCTATTTTTAGGCGCTCTAAAAGAATAGGAATTAGGATGCCTGAGAGACCTGCGATGATCATGTTAAAAATCATCGCGACCCCCATGATGACAGCTAGCCCTGTGCTTTGAAACCAGACCAGTGTCACCAAACCTGTGACAATCGCGAACAAGATACCGTTTAGAACACCAACCATGCCTTCCCTTGAGACAATGCGCATCGCGTTAACTGGCGTCAGCTCTTTCGTGGCGAGGGCGCGCACTGATACGGTCATTGTTTGAACAGCCGCGTTACCGCCCATTGAGGCGACCACGGTCATCAAAACTGCGAGAGCGACTTTTTCATTGATGGTGGCATCGAACATATTAATTACGATGGAGGCAAGGATCGCTGTGAAGAGATTGATCGCCAGCCAGGTAAAGCGACTTTTGGCAATATTAAGGACAGTGTCTGTCAGGGCCTCATCACCAACACCACCTAGGCGGTGAATGTCTTCTTCAGCTTCTTCATTAATCACATCAACGATGTCATCAATCATGACGACACCTAACAAGCGTCTATCTTGATCAACCACAGGCATTGAAAATAAATTATAACGCTCGAATTGCCGCGCTACTTCTTCCTGGTCTAGATTTGCGTCGATTTCATGGTGGCTTGTGTCCATGATATCGCTCACAGAAATGGGTCGCCCGGTTCGAAGCAAACGGTCCAGGGTGATGATACCAAGCAAGTGAAAATCCGGATTAATGACATAGATCTCTGAAAAGATGTTTGGTAGATCTGTGGTCTCGCGCATGTAATCTATGGTTTGACCAACAGACCAAAATGGAGGCACCGCGATGAATTCAGCCTGCATCAGGCGGCCGGCACTATCTTCCGGGTATTCTAAGGACCTCTCCAATGGTGCCCGCTCAATTTCAGGAATTTGCTCGAGGATTTTGCTTTGCTCTTCCTCTTCTAAATCCTCGATTAAGTAGACGGCATCATCCGTTTCTAGTTTTCGAATAACGTCGGCGACTTCATCATTGGGCATATCCTCAACAATTTTCGTCCGCACCGGCTCTTCAAGTTCGGCATATGTATCGAGATTAAAATCATCGCCTAAAAGGGAAATGAATTTGTTGCGTTTTTTGGCGGGTAAATTTTCAATCAAGTCAGCAAGATCGGAAGAGTGCAATTCTCCGACAAGTTTTATAAGGGATTTAACATCATCCGCTTTGATGGAAGAGATCACCTCTTTGATCAGAGTTTTACTAATCTCTTCTTTGTCGCTTTGGCTTAACTCATCTGTGATTTGATGCTTGCTCATTGCCATGCGCTCCTTAAAAAACGTTTTTTCTTATATCTTTGTCACTTGAGTTTTAGTACAGCCAAGTTGTTTTCAGAATGTTGCTTTCATAAATTTAGCTTTATCCACACTCTCAAAAGTCATTCTTTATTCAAAGACAGAAATCGCTAACTCATATGTACCTAAAGGAATTTTTGTTAATATGACAGTGTAAACTGGATGATTAATGCACTGGGACAATTTTTTTTAGTTCGTTCTTCACATTATGCTTCTTTTCTCTTGATTGATACAGTTATTATACCCCCTCACACTCTATTTCTTGTTGTGTTTTCATAGTTGAAACCTTGACAAATAATAGATTTTTACAGGGAGCAATTACATTGTTTTTGCGTTTTCGTTGCGTTAAGTCTGTTTCACTAATTTCCATCTGTTTCGGTGTGTTTTTATTTCATTCACTACTCCTCTCTCATCATTCGTTTGCAGGCCCTTCACATAAAGGAGAGACTTGCCGAAATAAGGGAGCCATTGGTGTTTCACGTGTTCTAGAGATTGATACAAGTACGGGACCGCGATACGGACGTGTACAATTTAAAGACCAGCTTTTGCCCTTAAAGCACAAAGAGGTTGTTATCACATTTGATGATGGGCCTTTGCCTTCTGTGACGAAAAGCATTCTTCGGACATTAAAGCGTCATTGTACGAAAGCCACTTTTTTCGCCGTTGGTAAAATGGCGAAAGCTTATCCGCAGATCATTCAAAAAGTTTATAATGAGGGGCACACTGTTGGAGCGCATACTCATAGTCACCCAAGAGATCTACGCCACCATTATTTTCCCTATTCACGCTTTCAAATCGAGAGAGGGTTTCAGGATGTCCGAACCGCAACGGGACACCCTATCGCTCCATTTTTTAGATTTCCAGGGCTGCATGATTATAAAGAAATGAATGACTATCTCAGCGATCGCCATATCGCTAATTTCTCAGTTGACATTGTGCCTGGAGATACGAACGGATTTGGCCCAGCGCGCATCATTCGAAACACGGTTTCTCAGCTCAGACGACGCGGCAAAGGTATTTTGTTATTGCATGATATTAAACCAGCAACAGCTGCCGCCCTGCCCCGATTGCTTTCAGCCCTAAAATCTCATGGTTATAAAATTGTGCATATTGTGCCGAAGAAACCATTTAAGCCTGTGCCGATTGCATTGATGAATATGCTCTATGAGGACTTTAGCCACAAAGACCCTAAGACGATTATCGGCGGCTTAACTTACAGGCAACTCTATGGTGGCAAACCCTCTAGAGGGTCTAAGCGGCGCACTAAAAAACGATGGCGCAAATATCAAGGCAAGAGATATTCCAAACGGGGCTATAGACGTAAGTGACGGTATAAAAACCCCGCTAGTTGAATAACTAGCGGGGTTTTGTTTTTCTCTCGCCGCTATTGCTCTTTAGTGGCGCTTCAGGTTGCCCACCAGCAACCGCGCTATTAGTGGCGCTTCAGGTTGCCCACCAGCAACCGCGCTATTAGTGGCGCTTCAGGTTGCCCGCTTTTCTGAGCTTCAGATGCCCACAAGCATCCGCAAAACAACCGCGCTTTCTTGGCTGCGCTTCAGATACCCACAAAGCATCCGCAAAACAACCGCGCTTTCTTGGCTGCGCTTCAGATGCCCACAAGCATCCGTAAAACAATCGCGCTTTCTTGGCTGCGCTTCAGATGCCCACAAGCATCCGTAAAACAATCGCGCTTTCTTGGCTGCGCTTCAGATGCCCACAAGCATCCGTAAAACAATCGCGCTTTCTTGGCTGCGCTTCAGATACCCACTAAGCATCCGCAAAACAACCGCGCTAGACAAGCGTGGCTTCTGTTGAGGTTTTTACTTCCTCTTCAGTGACGCCGTCAGCTAGTTCGATGAGTTTTAAACCACCTTCAACCACATCAAACACACCTAGATTTGTAATGACCCGATCAACGACACTTTTGCCAGTGAGTGGCAAAGTGCATGATTTTAACAATTTACTCTCGCCTTTTTTGTTGGTGTGATCCATCACCACAACAACGCGGCCAACGCCAGCTACCAGATCCATCGCGCCGCCCATGCCTTTGACGAGCTTGCCCGGGATCATCCAATTGGCTAGATCACCTTTTTCATCAACTTCCATAGCGCCCAATATCGCCATAGCGATCTTGCCGCCACGGATCATTCCGAAACTTTGTGAGCTGTCAAAATAGGCTGTTTGCGGTAGTTCTGTGATCGTTTGCTTGCCAGCATTGATCAGATCTGCGTCAACTTCATCATCTGTTGGAAATGGTCCCATGCCGAGCATGCCATTTTCAGATTGGAGTGTTACTTCAATACCCTCGGGGATGAAGTTAGACACCAAAGTTGGAATGCCGATCCCCAGGTTCACGTACCAGCCATCTTCTAATTCTTGTGCTGCCCGTTCGGCCATTTGATTGCGATCCCACATATCTATTCTCCTTTAAGCCGCGCGCGTTGTGCGTTGTTCAATCCGTTTTTCATGATCACCTTTAATCAAGCGGTTCACATAAATTCCGGGTAGGTGAATATGATCCGGGTCGAGGCTTCCTGTTGGGACGATTTCTTCAACTTCAGCAACACAGACTTTGCCGCACATGGCTGCTGGTGGGTTAAAGTTCCTGGCTGTTTTTCTGAAAATTAAATTTCCGGTCTCATCCGCTTTCCATGCTTTTACGATGGAGAGATCTGCGAAAATTCCTTCTTCGAGGATAAATGTTTCGCCGTTGAAGTCTTTATGATCTTTGCCATCTGCGATGACAGTACCTACGCCTGTTTTGGTGTAAAACCCGGGGATGCCACAACCGCCAGCCCGCATACGCTCAGCTAATGTTCCTTGAGGGGCAAATTCCAATTCCAGTTCACCAGAGAGATATTGACGCATAAATTCAGCATTCTCACCAACATATGAAGAAATCATCTTCTTCACTTGATGTGTTTGAAGCAAAATACCAATGCCAAATTCATCAACACCTGCGTTGTTAGACGCAAAGGTGAGGTCTTTAGTGCCCGCTGTTTTAATGGCTTCAATTAGATTTTCAGGAATTCCGCATAATCCAAATCCGCCTGCTGCGATAAACATTCCATCAAACAGCAAGCCCTCAAGAGCGCTTTCAGCTGTTTCATAAATTTTTTTCATTTTTGCTCCTTGAAATGATCATCAACTGAGCCATTGTAGATGGCTTCACCTTTGTGCGGTTGATGTCATTCTAAATTTGAATAAGTAAATTTAATATTTTTGACAAAATATAGAGAGTTTCGCCCCAGAAACTGAATGAATTTCAACCATAAGCAACATGAGTTGGGTCGTCAATATGTCGCAGTTTAATGGAAAAGATATTTTTAATCGTCGCTTTTTTGCTGACTTTTTTGAAAGAAACTGCGTACCCAGAAAATCAACACAAAACTGATGATAAATGCAAAGCCCAATCCATAAGCTAGCCATTCATTGTACTCTGCCATTTGCTTCATCAAAGGCGGGAGAAAGTAGACACCTAGAAACACAAACAACATAATGAGCGCAGCTGCTATAAAGGCGGATGTATCAGAATTTTTATTACTCAATTAATTATTTCCTGTTTTTTCATACAGTTAAATAAACTAAATCATCATTATATGATAAGAGAACATTTCAGCAAATGCTTCTTTTTAATTCTCAGCTGCGAGTTCAGTTCTTATTTGAATGAGTGATTTAATTTGTTTCTCTGATTTATCAAAATTGCTATGATCTAACCAGCTTTCAAAAGTCGCTTTGATAAGTGGCCATTCATTATCTAGCATTGAATACCATGCTGTGTCTCTGTTTTTTCCTTTTGCAACCATATGTTGGCGGAATATACCTTCAAAAGAAAACCCCAACCTTTTTGCAGCTTTGTGAGATGCCTCATTTTCATTGTTCAATTTCCACTCATATCGACGATAGCCTAACTCTTCAAAAATGTATTTTGCGAGAATAAAATGCGCCTCAGTCGCAAGAGGTGAGCGGGCCATTTTCGGCCCGTGAGCAACCGCCCCAACTTCCACGGATCCGTTTTCAGGTGAACATCTCATATAGCTTGCCATCCCGAGAACTTCTTTTGTTTTCACTGATAACATAATCATCGTATGAAACTCTTTTGTCTCATTCACTTCTTTTAGCCAAGACCCAAAATTAGTGGAATTTTCATATCGGTCATTTGGGAAAAAACGAATGAGTTGGTTGGTCTTCTCTCCACCAAGGGCCTCCCACAAAGCTGCACTGTGCTCATCAAAATTATAATGAGTTAACTGAACGAATTTGCCGTTCAATTCTGTGGGTTCTGGTTTTAGGCGGGTTTTCCAGTTGTTTAGGTTGTTCAAAAGGAACTCTCTTAAGGTAAAAATTTATTCTTTGAACTTTTAGTCCTCAAGCCTCGCCTATTGCAAGTCTTTTACAACCCGAAAGCCTAGTGTGATTGTTCTATCTGTTGGTTTTGTGAATTGCCTATTCCATGATGTCACTGATGGGACGCTTTGTAACCAACTGCCGCCACGGTGGATGCGGTTTGCACATGAGCCATGATTGCGATTGTTTGAGATTATCCAAGCGTCTCCATTTGTAGGTGCGCCTTTATAATCATAATGGACGCAATCTTCAGTCCACTCTCCGACATTGCCGTACATATCATATACACCCCATGGATTGGCTTTAAACCCACCGACTTTAGAGAGAACTTTTACGCCGTCTCTACATGTTTTATTGCGCCATTTTACTTTGGTTTCAGCAGCTGCGTGATTAGAAAACTGGCACAAGAAACTCACTCTATTTCCATAATGCCAATTTCTTTGACGCCCAGCTCTTGCGGCGAACTCCCATTCGGCTTCTGTTGGTAATCTATAGCCACCGCTTGGGATTTGCCTGTTGAGCCACTTCACATATTCTTTGGCATCATACCAGCTCACACATGTTACCGGGTAATTCAATTTGTAAGGCAGGCCGTTTTTTTGATAATTGCGGAATTTTCTATATTTGCCGCGCCCTTTTTCATTGGTCCAACAAAGACTTCCTGGGTCATGTCCTGATTGTTTGATGAAGGCATCATATTGCTTGATGGTGATTTCATGCACACCAATTGCGATTTGGCGACTGATATTCACTTTATGTATGGGCAAGGCGTATTGATGCTGCCCTTTTCGTTTATCTTTCCAGCCCATAGAGAATTGTCCGGTTGGCAATACAACCATTTTGGGGCATTCGCCGCATTCTTGCAATCTTTCTCCATGTTGGTAGGAGCGTGTTTTGGGTTTCTTTATTTCTTTTGGCGTTACCACTGCCACTTCTTTTTCTTCTAACGCTTTGATACGGGAATATTCGCGGTATTCTGCGTGCCTCAGTAATTCCAAAATCCGACGGGCTTCAGCGATATATTTGCCTCTTGGGTATTTATGAATGTAAGCTTCGACTTCTAAAGAGCGCCTTGAACCTCTCACCTCACTCCAGAGCTTATCATCAGCATCTTTGACGACGAGGGGTTTTTCTTTATCAGCTTTAATGGTGTCTTTATTTTTTAGCTGGATGAGTTTTAGTCTAGCGATTGAAGAATAGCGCCCTGTTGGATGTTCTTTTAGATAGAACTCAAAGTCACTGCTCTTGTTTGATTTTTCAATGGCCTGCCATAGGATTTCATCAGCATCAGCAACTGTATTTTTTTCACTTCGCTTGCCTGGCTTGAAGAAGAAATCACCTCTTAGCTCATCATAATAAGAGGGGTATTGTTTATGTGCTCCGCCTTCGGCTGTTCTTGCTAAATTTTCAACTTCAGAGCGCAACCTTTTGGCAACCCGAACAATTTGCAAGCCTTCCTCTTTCATGAGGGGAATGAGTTTTCTTGTATAAACTGAATTTGGGTGAGGATCATCATCGCTTAAACGATCAAGTGCTTCCTGACCGACACCAGCTGAATACATTACAAAGGTTCCCTCTGGCGGAGCGGAAGTGCGCCCTAATCCTATTGACCGTCCAATGGACCTAGTGCCTTTGCGAGGGAAAGGGTTATTTCGGCAAGCATCAAGAATGAGAATGCTCACTCGCACGCGCTTGTCTTGCAGGGATTGAATGATTTCATTTTCTGAAAAAGCTTCTCTTGTGATGAAGCCTTCCTGGCCGGGGGCTACTTTTGGAACGTCTGTTGGCAAGAGGTAATTTTCCCCTCTGACAGAGATGCCGTGCCCAGAGAAAAAGAACAGCACTTCATCGCCTTTTTCAATCTCATTGGTGAATTCTGCCAAAGCAGCGTTCATAGACCGCCTGTTAAGATTGCTGTGCAAATGAGTTTGGAAACCAAGATCATTTAAGGTGTTTGAGATGGCATCAGCATCGTTTACCGCCTTTTTTAATGGAGTGACATTTGCGTATAGGTCATTGCCAATGATTAAGGCTAAGCGCTTTGCGTGAACATGAGTTAAATTTGTCGTCAAGGTTGAGGCAAATAACAGTGCAAATGTAAGATATTTAACAGATAAAGTTTTTAGCAATTTGAATTTTATCATGTTTTTTCTCTCCCAATGCACTTCAGCTAGTCCGCTAGCAACTAGGCCGTAAATTCATAAATTAACTACTTTTAGCGCCTCACAAGCCGCGTTTGGCTAGTAAAACAGCGTAATACGGGGTCATTCCCCCGTATAAGGCTTTTTGTTTGCGCTTCAGTGCCCACTAGCAACCGCGCTTGACGACGCCAAAGGTGGCTTGTGAGAGC
Source organism: Hyphomicrobiales bacterium 4NK60-0047b (assembly GCA_040367435.1). Classification (NCBI taxonomy): domain Bacteria; kingdom Pseudomonadati; phylum Pseudomonadota; class Alphaproteobacteria; order Hyphomicrobiales; species Hyphomicrobiales bacterium 4NK60-0047b. The sequence continues at coordinate 102,202 of BAABWY010000003.1, forward strand.
GTCCTAAAGATAAGGCCCATTTGGTCGTATCTAGCGTCGCAAAGCTTTGAAAATAAGCCATAATTCCTGCAGTTTTGCTCCTAATATACAACCAAATGGGTTCTTACCAAAAATAGGTAATTTATGAGTTTACGGCCTAGTACAAAGCATCAGTGATACTCTAACCTAAGTTTAAACTGATTTGTAGAGGGAGAAGATTAAAGTTTTTTAATGCTTTCCTTGAAATCTCAATTGTTAACAAAGACTTACCTTGGTAAGGCCTTATTAAGGGTTTTCGGGGTAGACTTTTGTTAATATTTATTCAAAAACAATAATTCGTGCGGTGGTTCATCATGTCTGTTTCTTTGACGCATGTACAAGCTGCGTTACAAAATCATTTAACAAGTGGTGGCTCTGGGCCTCTCACATTAAATGTTTTGCATAAAACAGAGAATTTGCTGCAGCAATTGCAAGCTCTAAATCACAACAAGCCCTTATCTGTTGAAGTTTTAAAATCTTTGCCAAATGGTCGTGCCGAAGTTCTCACAGGTGGATTAAAACTTGATGTTAAAGCATCACTTCCTTTGCAGAAGGGCGAAGTCTTACAGTTAAAACTTGAGCAAAATGGCAGCGCTGTTCGTTTGGTGCAAACCCTTGGTGATGGCACAAATTCCTCTAAACCACATTCGCCTCCCATTCAACAAACAGTGCAGAAAGCAGGTCAACAAATTGGACTACAAGCCACAGTTACCCAAACCGGAAGCACTATTGTACAAAATGGCCCTCCTGCTGTATCGACTGGCGGACAAACATCGGTGCCGGTTTCTGGACAAGCACAGATACCAAATAGTCAACCCGTTCCTCAACAAGGCTTAACGCCTTCAGCTCAGGGGGGACAGGTTCTAAATTCACAACAGCCTAACTCCGCTTTGCATTCTAGTAATTTGGCTAGCAACTTGATCAACTCAGGTGGCACATTAAACTCAAACGCTCAAGGTTTGACGGGAAAACAAATTCAAACTCAAAACCAAAGCCAGGTACAAAATCAGGCGCTGGTGACATCCCAAGCTCCAAGACCTGGTCAAGCTCAGGCGCAAATTACAGCGTCTGCATTGATTGGGGTTGTCGCAGAAACTTTGCCGGGACTAGCGAAAAAACTAGGTGGACGTTCACAATCTCAATCTCACATACAAGGTCATGAAAACACTACCAGTCGGGTCAGTACGCAAGGCTCTCCACAGCATGCAGGTGCAAGCACCTTACAAAATCAGAAAATGGCTGAGGATGTTTCAGCCAAATATAAGAACACTTCTTCACTTGCAGTGGAGGAAGTACAAGAAGTGCGACAAAAGCCTCTTCCTAAACCACTCGAATTGAATTTAGAACTCCCCATACAAGGCGCTGATAAACCGGTTTTCGTAAACTTACAAATCTCACCAGAACGGCAAGAAAGTGAAACGGGCGAAGAAAGAGATGGTTATGGAGTTAAATTCTCAATAGAAACTGATGATACCGGCCCTGTTCATGCCTCACTTGGGCTACTTGGTAAACAGGTGAGAGTTACGCTTTGGGCTGAGAGGGTTGAAATTGCAGAAAGTTTAAACCTTTATCGCGAAAGCCTTGATGACCGATTGGCTGCAACTGGACTTGATGTGGCTTCACTACAAATTCGAAGAGGCCGCCCAAAATCTAATTTATCGAAAGTGCAAGACCATGTTGATGCGCAAATTTAGTTTTACTTATATTGATGATGGATTTAAAAATGACTGATCCGACCAAGACAAATGGTGCTCCACTGACGGATACCGCTTTAGAGAAACAAAGCGGCAATCATGCCAGTGATACAGTCCTGGATGCTTCAGGTGACGGTTCTGTTAAAAGAGCGGTTGCGCTTCATTATGATCACAAAGATGCTCCGAAGGTTGTTGCTAAAGGAGAGGGGCATATTGCTGAACAAATCATAGCGGCAGCGACGGCACATGGTGTTTACGTCAAAGAGAACCCGCTTCTTGCGCAAGCTCTTGGCGCGGTTGAACTTGATGAAGAAATTCCTGTTGAGCTTTATACTGCAGTTGCTGAAATTATTGGCTTTGTTCTTAGCTTAAAAGAAGGCCCTTCAGCTCAATCATCACCGCTAGGCGAATAATACGTTTGCCATAAACCACTACTTTTCGACCACAAACAAATGATATTCAACGATTACCATTTTAAATGTTGACCACCAGCTAATGTGATTGTCTCACCTGTCAAAGAATTAGTTTGTAAAATGAACTTTACAGTTTCAAAAATTTGATCTGGTGTTGTGCCGGCCTCAAGCAATGTACCTTTACATTCGTTTTTAAATTCATCTTCTGTTTGGTGAATGCTTTGCAAAACAGGGCCAGGCGCAATTGCGTTGACACGGATGTTTGGCGCAAGAGATTGCGCCATGGTGATTGTGGCTGTTGATAAACCAACCTTGCTTAGAGTGTAGCTAAAAAAGGTTGGGTTTAATTTCTGAACTCTTTGATCAGTTATGTTGATGATATTTGCAGATGCATCTTTATCGCCACCGCTAAGAGCTTTTTGGTGAGCCTCAGCAAAAGCTTTACTTAGCAACAAAGGCGCTTTTAAATTGATTGCCATCTGCTCATCAAAGGTCTTACTCTCCAGTGTTTTCAGTTCATCTTTGTGAAATACTGAGGCGCAATTGATCAGCAAGTTTGGCAGACCTAGTTCAGCCTGACAAGCGGCAATGAGAGGTATGACTTCTTTATCATTTTTCAAATCTGCCTTAAGGGAAATGGCTTTACCGCCAAACTTTTTAATCTCTCGGTTAAGCTCGAGGGCACCTTCTTCAGATTGATTATAATGGGCTGCAATTGACCAGCCCTCTTTGGCTAGGGATAATGCCAAGTGATGCCCTATTCTTTTACCGGCCCCGGTAATCAGGGCTATGCTTTTTACTTTGCTCATGAGTTTGCTGCTGTACCGTTGATCACGGATTGACCTGATGCTTGTTCTGTCTGATTTATGCGCCCCATCTCAAGAACCTTGTATGTATACAGGCCATAAGCCAAGAGGAAAATGACGCCGACGATTTTGTTTATTTTCCATTTGAAGAGAATAAAGGGCAAGATTGATAGAGAGGCTGCAATCATCACCCACAAGTCAAATGATAAGAAGACCGGATCAACTGCTATGGGAGTAATAAGTGCAGTGATGCCAAGGACGCCGCATATATTATAGATGTTTGATCCAATTGCGTTGCCGAGCGCTAAGCCTGAATGCCCGCGAATAGCTGCCATTACAGTTGCCGCTAGTTCTGGAAGTGATGTTCCTATGGCCACCACAGTTAGGCCGATGGTTGTATCGGAAACTCCGAACGTTTTTGCAATTTCAACTGCTCCTTTAATGGTGAGCTCAGCACCGATTGCAAGGCCGATTAATCCCAAGATTACCAAAGACACCATTTTCCATAGTTGCGTTTCTTTTGAGCCCTCGATCTCTTCGATTAGTTCTTCGACATCTTCATCTAATGCTTCAGATTCGTTTTTATGTTTTCTTGCTCTAAAAAATACATCCACGAGAAAAAGAAGCATTAGCACTGATAGAACAACACCGTGCCAAATGGTCAATGGTGACCAAAAACAAAGAACTGCCAGTATTATGCAAGCGCCTAACATAAAGAAATAATTGTGATGAATATTTTTTTGATCGCAACAAATCGCAGAAATTAAAGCTGGGACACCTAAGACGAGCCAAATATTTGCAATATTACTCCCAACAACATTACCAAGTGTGATGCCTGAGAGATCTGCCAGCGCAGCTCTGATTGAAATTAACAATTCTGGAGCTGACGTACCAAAGGCAACGATGGTTAAACCAATTATTAAATGTGGTATGTTCATTCGAACAGCAAGGGCTACTGCGCCGCGAACCAGAATATCACCGCCAAAAACCAACAGTGATAGCCCTGCAACGAGAAAAACATATGACATATTCATGGATCTCCTAGATCGTAAAATGAAGTCTTACCAAACACATTTGATTTAGACAATAAAGCTATTAATAACCATCATTCCTTTGCTGACGCATAAAAATTAAGCATTTGCAAACTTGCTGTTCAGAATAGTTTTTTCCACAACCAGTACTATTTTTTTGCCCGAAACAAATATGTCACAGAATCACCAGTATGTGACATTTTTGCTAATTTAATAAGCAGCAATGCCTAGCAAAACGACTTGGCACGGAACTTGTAATACTTATTCCTGAAAGAACATAAGGCCCTTTTCGAATTTTGAAATATTGTTTCAATTGTTCGAGAAAAATGATTACGGGGATCTTACCTACTTTTGATTTCGAAGGTACTTAACCTTCTTTTTTTGAGTAAACGCATATTTTCATATATGTGTTTTAAAAATTTTTACAAAGTTACATTCCAATTGGGGGAATAAATGAATTATAAATCCATTACAGGTCGTATTGCAGCAACGACAGTTGCTCTATTCGTTTCAACTGGTGTTGCTAATGCAGCTGATTTATTTGAACGCGGCAGCTTGAAGGACGCTCCTGTTGAACGTGAACGTCCAGAATTGTCTGCAAATGTTGCTTTAACATCAGATTACATATTCCGTGGTATTTCACAAACACAAGAAGGGCCAGCTATTCAAGGTGGCTTCGACGCTTCGTATAAAATGTTTTATGCAGGTGTTTGGGCTTCAAACTTAGACTTCGGTGGTGATGATAACGGAAATGATATAGCTAACATTGAGATTGATCTTTATGCGGGTATCAAACACAAATTTGGTGCTATCGAAGCTGATCTTGGTGTGATTTATTATGCATACCCTGGTGCTGAAGATCCTACTGCTGAACTTGATTATGTTGAAATCAAATTTGGTGCAAGCGGTAACTTGACTGATAAAATTGGTCTTAGTGGCACACTTTACTACTCACCTGATTATACCGGTGAAACTGGCGAAACTTTGACATATGAAGGTGGTGTTTCTATCGCGCTTGGTACTTACGGCCGCTTCTCACCAACATTCACAGGTACTGTTGGCTATGTTGATTTTCTTGAATCAGCAAATGAAGCGCTTTCATATACATACTGGAACGCTGGTGTTGAAGTTGGTTTCGCTGAAAAGTTCACTCTTGACCTACGTTATTGGGATACAGACATTGATGATGACCATGCTTCTGGTCTAGCTGATGAATCTGAAGAACGCTTTGTAGCAACTGTTTCTGCTAGCTTCTAAGCACCCATTCAAAAAAGACTATTCTCCAAAGAACGGGGCTTCAAAATTTGAAGCCCCGTTTTTAATTATTCTGAAGATATCAAGCCTGATCACGATTTATTGCTTTCGTAAAAAAGTTACGAATCAGCTATATTTGTCTCGGAAAGTTTCTGGATCTATAGTGAAAAATGCGGCTTCAATAGACTAGATTTGATTTTAATTTTTACATTTACAAATAACTAACCTGTCACTCTAAATTCTCATGTTGGTGATTTGACTTAATTTTTTTTGTAGTGGAAACCTAATCCACTTTTTATGAGGTGGTAACCTAATCCACTAGGGGGTACTTAATGAAAACTAACTTCTTAACAACACGAATTGCAGCTTTTTCTGCAGCTCTTCTTCTTAGCACTGGGATTGCTCATGCGGGTGATCTGTTCAACCGTGGCGGTAGCTTAAAAGATGCACCTGTTGTTCATTCAGATCGTCCTGAATTGTCAGCTAATGTGGCACTTACTACAGACTATGTGTTTCGCGGAATTTCTCAAACAGAAGAGAACCCAGCCATTCAAGGTGGTTTTGATGCCACTTATAGAATGTTCTATGCTGGTGTTTGGGCATCGAACCTAGATTTTGGATCTGATGGAAACGGTAACGATATTGCAAATATCGAAATTGATGTTTACGCCGGTCTAAAGCACAAATGGCGCAATACAGAATTTGATCTAGGTGTGATTTATTACGCTTACCCAGGTGCTGAAGATGCTGGCGGCGAACTTGATTATGTTGAACTTAAATTTGGCTCTTCAACAGAACTTACAGATCGTATCACATTCAATTCAACAACTTATTGGTCACCTGATTATACAGGAGAGACAGGTGATGTGATTTCATCTGAATGGCAGGTTGTTGTTGCACTTGGTGAATATCGTGGCATGAAGCCATCTTTCTCAGCGTTAATCGGTTATGTTGATTTTCTTGATGATGGTTTTGAAGCAAATTCATATACCTATTGGAATGCTGGTGTTGAGGTTGGTTTGAATGATAAATTCACTCTTGATCTTCGCTACTGGGACACTGACAATGATGGCAATGACCCAAATGCTGGTGAAAATTCAGAAGCACGGTTTGTTGGAACGGTTTCAGCTAGCTTCTAATTTCACGCTAATTCAAAAAACAAAAACGAGGCTTTTTTTAAAGCCTCGTTTTTTTTATGATCTTTTTTATAAAAATAAATAAAGATGCCTTTATCTCACTGGAGGTAAATAAACCTTTGGTAACCGGCATAATTTCTTTTGATATTCGTTTTGACCACAGGCTGTTAATTTGCCGCCTTTATCATAACAAATACGAATTTCCTTCAAACGGCGCTTGCCACATACAATCGAGATCATCTCTGGTTTCATCTCAGGATTTGCAATGAGAAAATCATTTTCAATTTCTTTTGGTGACAAAAGCATTGGCTTGCTTGGCTTCTGATATCTTGGCGGAATTTTCACGCTGTTATAGAGGTGGCGCGACAATTTATAATACCCTTCAGGTGTGAGACCTGAACATGTGCCATGTTTTTTATATTCGTGAATGATCAAACCTTTAGATGGCATGATGTCGAGCATGGATTGAATGACTTCTCTTGAAACCCATGGGTTCTTTTTAAGTCTACAGTTTTGCGGCCAGCCCTTTTTATATTGTGGCCACACACCATGCAGAACAAATGAATAGGGGCGACCTGAGGTGCATTGTGGTTCTCTTTTATGTTTGCCTGCTGTTTCACAATAGGTTGGTGACCAGGAAAGAACCAAATCATAATAATCAAAACGGCCAGGTACGTGTTTTTGATTTCTATAATGGCGCTTATCAGAGCTGTATTTGTTACCATAATCGCGCGCTGTTGCTTGCTCTGTCTCTGGTTTGAAATGAGATGTGGCCCAAAGACCCGCTATAGCCAATAGCGATAATAGTATTTTCTGCACAGGTTGTTTTATAACAGATCGCTTCATACGATATTTCCTTTTTAGTGGCGTTTTTTCTCTCACGGCTATTCCAAGTGTTTAATCGTGCATGAGCCTCCGAGGGGCGGCGCTAAGCGCCGAACGCCTATGGCGCTATGTCCCCCCAGCCAGAAAAGGGCTGGGCTCCTTCTTCGGGCCGATAGCTTTTTTCTCTCACGACTATATAAGTCTTAAGTTGCCTTTTCTGTACTTCAGATGCCCACAAAGCATCCGTAAGAAGCACCCACGCTATTTTTTGCGCTTCAGTTGCCCACAAAGCAACCGCGCTATTTTTCTGCGCTTTAGTTATTCATGTTTATTCATAAATTTCAATGAGTTTTACAATTTTACTTATCTATCAGATTAAATTAGCCACTTTTAAGGCAAAGCTTTGGACTATGGCCACTTCTTTTAAATGATCGAACCGGCCAGAGGCACCTCCATGACCTGCTTCCATGTTTGTTTTCAAGTAAAGGCTGTTCTCATCTGTTTTAGTGTCTCGTAATTTGGCAACCCATTTTGCTGGCTCCCAATAGGTAACGCGAGGATCTGTTAGTCCTGCCATGACCAGCATTGATGGATAGTCTTGTGCTTTGACATTATCATAGGGTGAATAGCTTTTAATGCGCTCGTAGGCTTCTTTGCTCTCGATTGGGTTTCCCCATTCCGGCCACTCAGGCGGTGTTAAAGGTAGCGTGTCATCAAGCATTGTGTTGAGCACATCTACGAAGGGAACTTCTGCGATAATTCCTGCAAACAAATCGGGGTTCATGTTCACTACGGCGCCCATCAGCATGCCACCGGCAGATCCACCATGGGCAACAATCTTGCCTTTGGTTGTGAAGTTTTCTTTTACAAGATATTCACCCGCTGAAATGAAGTCTTTAAAGCTATTGGTTTTATGTTCCATTTTGCCATTTTTATACCAATTGTAGCCTTTTTCCTTACCGCCACGGATGTGAGCAATGGCATAGATAAAGCCACGGTTGACCAGGCTTAAATGGTTAGCGTAAAAACCGGCTGGCATTGAGATACCGTATGATCCATAGCCATAGAGAAACAGAGGCGCTGAGCCATCTAATGGTGTGTCTTTTTTATAAAGCAATGTGACAGGGATCTTCTCTCCGTCATGGGCATCGGCCATCACTCTTCTTGTGACATAATCCTCGATGGTATGACCGGATGGAACTTCTTGTGTTTTTCTCAAAACCCGCTCTTTGGTTCTCATATTATAATCAAATATTTGAGCTGGCGTGGTCATTGACGAATAAGTGAAACGAATTAAATCAGTTTTAAACTCATAGCCACTTGAAAGCCCTAGTGAATAAGCTTCTTCATCAAATGCAATGGCGTGCGATGAATTACTTTCAAGGTCACGAATGACAATACGAGGAAGACCATTTTCCCGCTCTAGATGCACCATGTAATCAGCGAAGACATTGATATCTATAATTAAACGCCCTGGATGATGATCAATTAAGTCTTTCCAATTTTCCATTGCAGTTTGATCAACAGGGGTTGTTACAATTTTAAAATCTTCAGCCTCATCTTTGTTGGTGAGGATGTAAAGCGTGCCATTTCGCTCTTCAATAGAATATTCATGACCGCTTATGCGTGCTGCAACGCAGACAGGCGCCCCTTTTTGATCGTCAGCATCGATTAAATGCCACTCTGATGTTTCATGACCTGATGCATTGATGACGACATATTTATTTGATTGAGTTGTGCCGATATTTACAAAGAAACCCGGGTCTTGCTCCTGGTAGACCAATTCATCAGTTTTGTCTGCTGCATTACTTAAGTGCCTGTTACCTAAGTGTCTGTACACAAAGGCTGGGCGATGGTTGTCATCTCTCTGGACATAATAAAGGGTTTCGCTATCATTGCCCCAACAGATGTTTCCTGTTGTTTTTTCAATCGAATGGGTCCGATCTTCGCCAGTTTTTATGTCCCTGATATAGGCCGTGTAATATTCAGAGCCTTTGTCATCAACTGACCAGGCAACCAGCTCATGATTTGGGCTGTGGCTAATGCCGCCAAATTGGAAATATGCTTTGCCTTCGCTTAATTTATTCCCATCAAGCAGGACGGTCTCAATGCCTGTTTCATTATGTTTACGGCAATAGAGGGGATGTTCACCATCTTGGACATATGAGATGTAATAACTCCATTCCCCATCTGGTTGAGGGACGGAACTATCATCTTGTTTAATCCGCCCTTTTAACTCTTCGAATAGTATAGCTTGCAAATCTGACGTGTCTTTTAGGGCCTCTTCAGTATAAGCATTCTCAGCTTCAAGATACGATCTGATCTCGTGATCTAGTTTTGATGGGTCTGTCATGACCTCTTGCCAATTATCTGCACGGAGCCAGTGATAAGGGTCTTCATAAGTAAGACCATGGTGGGTGTTTGAAATTGGTCGTTTTTCGGCTTTTGGTGCAGGCAGAGTGCTCATAGATTTGTCCTGAAAATTGAAAGTGCCTAAGATTTGATGGTGATCTTCAAAGATCACAGAAATTTATTTGAACTGTTGGTTCTATCATTATTACCCCCTTATCGCTAGCTGATTGATGATAGTTTTTTGTTTTTTTACTGGGGTTTGTCACGAATAAGATGAATACCAATTGTTTTGTTTGGGATAACCCGCCCTCTATAGGATCAATGGCTTGAATTTTAAAAAAAATCATTGCTATTGTTTGGGTTATTAAAGTTTGAGATGAGTGTCTTTGTTCTACTTTTCGCTCTTTTTATTCTTACTCAGTTTTTTATATAAGTTTCAGAGCGTGTCTCATTTTTAACTAAGCGTCAGCCTAAACTGTGTTCAGCCTTTTAAAGGGTGTCTGTTATTTTAAAATAGGTTTTTCTGTTTTTTTGAGTTCTGTATCCTTCTGTTTCTTGTTTGTTTCCTTGTTTAATTATTTTGTTCAGTAGTTTATTGATTTACCGGTCTTTCGATTTGTTCTCGCTTACATTGCTGGTTTTAACCTGAAATAAAGAGGCTTTCTTGTGATTGGCTATTTGGTTCTCACTCCTTTTTTGGCAGCACTTCTTGCGCCAGTACTTGTTCTTCTGTTGGGTCATCGGGCGAGCTGGATATTAGCTCTGGTTCCAGGCTATTTACTGTATCGTTTTTTTGAATTTGTTCCCGCCGTTGCCAAGGGAGAAACTGTTTTACAATCTCATGAATGGCTAGGTGGGTTTGGCATCAACTATTCCTTTATGATTGATGGACTTAGCCTTACATTTGCATTCCTAATCTTAGGGATTGGCTTTTTCATAGTTATTTATGCTGGTGGTTATTTAAAGGGGCACCCGCAACTCGGCCGTTTCTTAGCCGTATTATTAGCCTTTATGGGCTCAATGCTTGGCTTGGTTGTCTCTGATAATCTCATCACCCTCTTTGTGTTTTGGGAACTGACATCCATTACCTCTTTCCTTCTTATCGGTTTTGATAATGAACGCGAAGCTTCACGGCGCGCCGCTTTACAGGCCTTAATCATTACTGGTCTTGGTGGCTTGGTGATGCTAGCTGGCTTCACTCTCATTGGCCTTGTTGGCGGGACATTTGAGCTTTCTGAATTACTCTCTAAAGGTGAGGTTATTAAAGAGCACGGGCTTTATAGCCTGATATTTTGGTTGGTTATGGCTGGTGCATTTACCAAATCAGCTCAAGTACCGTTTCATTCCTGGTTGCCGAATGCTATGGAAGCGCCTACCCCGGTTTCAGCTTATCTGCACTCTGCGACCATGGTGAAAGCTGGTGTTTTCCTTCTTATGCGGACATACCCGATGCTTGGAGAGACTGAGTTATGGGAGACGGTTCTGCCACTATTTGGCGGTGCGACTTTGCTTGCAGGTACTATCCTCGCCGTTCGCGATAAAGATATGAAACTAATGCTTGCCTATACAACGGTTGCGTCCTTGGGGCTTCTGGTGTTGATGCTTGGTGTTGGCGGCGAACGTGCTATTGAGGGAGCTGTGCTTTATCTCATTGCACACTCTTTCTTTAAAGGGGCTTTGTTCATGGTGGTTGGTACCGTGGATCATGAAGCTGGAACGCGGCAGATTGATAAACTCAGCGGCCTTCGTAGTGCCATGCCGATCACTGCACTGGCCGCTGCTCTAGCTGCGCTTTCCATGTGCGGTCTGCCGCCTTTTATAGGCTTCTTAGCAAAAGAATCGATTTACTATTCATTGACCCATGGTGGATTGCATGAATGGACGATTGCAATCGTTGCCATTGTTGGTAACGCGCTGATGTTTGGTGTTGCGGCAAGCATTGCAATTCGTCCCTTTATGGGCAAGTGGATTGATCCACCTAAAGCTGTGCATGAGGGCCCCGTGATGCTCTTCCTTGGGCCGCTGGTTCTATCTATTACGGGTTTAGTTACAGCAATATTTGCCCTTCAATTCATGCAAACAAATTTCTTTTCGCCAATGGTAAGCGCTGTTGCTGGCAAGGAAGTTACTCTTGATTTGCATTTATGGCACGGCATTAACCCAGCGCTTATTCTCAGTGTTATTACTGTTGGCTTGGGTATCGGGGTTTTTATATTCACGGCTGAATTGAAGAAGATCTTTGATAAGATTTTGAATTTCATTAGTTGGGGACCTGATAAAGGGTTTGACCAAGCAATCTGCTTCCTCACCTGGTTTGCAGGCCTTTTCACCCGCATTTTACAAACAGGTGAGATTCGCACTTATATGCGAATCACATTCTTAATTACAGCTCTTACTTTGCTTGTACCGATGTATAATCTTAATATCTGGCCGAACGTTCCTAGCTTTCCGAAGTTGAGTTTGTGGGAAATTGGGGTTTTCGTCATTCTGGTTATTGGCATTCTGCAAGTTGTTTTTGCAAACACACGGCTAACGGCAATTATCTCTCTTGGTATACAAGGTTTTTCAGTTGCCCTCATTTTCATGTTATTTGGTGCACCTGACCTTTCTTTCACACAATTTATGGTCGAGACGCTTTCTGTTGTGATTATTGCTCTTGTACTCACGCGCTTGCAGCTCATGAAACAAGACAGACGCAGCTCTCTTTCTCTTATTTTTGATGGGGTTGTAGCGATTTCTGTTGGTGTTGGTATGGGGGCGTTGCTGATGAATATCACTCAGTTGCCACTTGATATGCGGCTTTCTGAATTCTTCTCAACTTACTCTGCTGCGATTGCACATGGCCGCAATATTGTGAATGTCATTCTGGTTGATTTCAGAGCGATTGATACGCTTGGTGAAATTACAGTGGTGCTTATCACTGGTGTTTCTGCTCTTGCGCTTATTCGCGTTAAAGCTATTCCTGAGAAAAAAACAACCAAAGGCTCCCCAGCACTTAAGGAGACTTCATGAACACTCTGATTTTAAGAACCATTGTCCCACTTTTAACAAGCTTAATGGTTATCTATTCGATTGTAGTTTTGCTTGCTGGTCATAATGATCCTGGCGGCGGGTTTATTGGTGGACTAATTGCCGCCTCTGCTTTTGCTCTTTATGGCATTGCTTGCGGAGTAGCGCCGGTGCGCCGAGCTCTTTATTTCCACCCGATTTCAATTGCAGCTTTTGGCATGTTTCTTTCAGCTATGAGTGGTGTAATTTCTCTCTATAAGGATGTTCCTTTCCTTACTGGTATTTGGTGGTTCCCTGAAATTGCTAAGGGCGTTGAAGTGCCTTTATCAACACCGCTGATGTTTGACATTGGTGTTTGGCTAGTTGTTGTTGGCTCACTTGTGACCATAGCTCTTGCGCTAGAAGAGAAGGAGTAAAGACATATGGAAAGTTATCTTTCAATTTTAGTCGGTCTTTACTTTGCTGGCAGTGTTTATCTTTTGCTATCGCAGAGTTTGGTGCGCATTCTCATTGGCATTGCCTTGCTTGGCAATGGTGTGAACCTTCTGATTTTCACTTCAGGGCGGATCACTCGTGGTGTTCCTCCGATTATTGAAAAAGGGGCTAAGGTTGCTGAAGCGTCGATTGCCAATCCGCTTCCACAAGCGCTTATTCTTACAGCGATTGTGATTTCCTTTGCGTTGTTTGCGTTTGTACTTGTGCTCTCTTATCGGGCTTATCAAGAAATCGGGACTGATGATACAGCGAAGATGCGCATTGCCGAACCAGTTGAACCATCTCATTTGCCAAAAGGGTATTAATTTATGAAAACCATCTCTACAGAAGGGGCAATGCTGCAAACTGCAACCACTGCAGTTGATTGGTACATTCTGGCCCCTGTTGTGATCCCGCTGGTGGCGGCAGCTATTTTGATCATTTTCAGACGATCTGTTGGACTGCACCCTTACATTGCTTTGTTGGCACTTGCTGCAAATATTTATGCTAGTTTTGAGCTTTTAATGAAGGTGAAACTGGATGGCCCTGTGGCGATGACCATGGGCAATTGGTTGCCTCCATTTGGCATTAGTTTTACGGCAGATTTTCTCGGTGCCATATTAACTATGACGTCGTCATTAGCTGTGTTTTGTGTGGCTCTATATGGCATGGGCGATGCCTCATCAAGAGAACGACGGTTTGGGTTTTATCCGCTTATCTTAACTCTTTTGGTTGGGGTCAACGGGTCCTTCTTAACGGGGGATATATTCAACCTTTATGTTTGGTTTGAAGTGTTTGTGATTTCTTCCTTCGGTTTAATTGTTCTGGGTGGTACACGCAAACAATTGGATGGTGCTGTTAAATATTGTTTCCTTAGTCTAATTGCAACCACACTATTTCTAATCGCGACCGGTTATCTTTACGGGCTTTATGGCACCTTAAACATGGCTGATCTCAGTAAGATCGTTGCTCCCCTAAGATTTGAAGGACCGTTGGTTGTTGTCTCAGGGCTTTATCTCCTGGCATTTTCAATGAAGGCAGCGGCGTTTCCTCTCTATTTCTGGCTACCGGCCTCCTATCATACGCCGAAGATTGTTGTCTCAGCCCTTTTTGCCGGCTTGCTAACAAAAGTTGGTGCTTATTCTCTTCTTCGAACTTTTACCATCACGCTTCCCGTTGCTGGTGATAGCTGGTTAATGGATGTGATGTTTTATGTAGGAGTTGGCACGGCTATTTGCGGTTCCTTGGGCGCGGTAGCACAAACTGATTTACGCAGATTATTTAGTTTCCTTCTTGTGGCATCGATTGGCTTTATGCTCATTGGCATTTCCATTGGAACTGAAATTGCTCTTACGGCAACCATTTTTTATATGGTCCACTCGATCCTCATCATGACAGCTTTGTTCCTCATTGCTGGTGTGATTTATGAGCATCGTGGCAGTCTTGATTTGCGCTCCCTTTCTGGCATCAATAAAGATTTACCTCTTTTAAGCCTTTTGTTTTTAGGTTTGGGCTTTGTTGCCATGGGCTTTCCTCCCTTCTCAGGATTTTGGCCTAAAATGGTTTTGATTTCTGAGACGATAAACCAACAAGCTTATGTTGGAACCTTTGCCATTATCTTTAGTAGCTTTCTTTCTATTATCTCGCTTGGCCGGGCTTTTGCTTTTGGGTTTTGGCGACCGCTTACGGCGGAAGGAGAGAATGAAGTCGCTGTACAAGAGAAACAGCTAACTTCATTTTCCAAGTTGCAATATGTGCCAGTTTTATTGCTTATGATTTTGGTTACGATCGTTGGCCTGCTCCCAGGTTACTTGTTTGACCTTTCTTCAATGGGAGCCAAAGGGCTTGTTGATACCAGCTCTTATATTGCAGCCGTATTTGGAGGTGCTTCATGAACAAGATTTTTCTAATCAATGTTTTGCTTGCCTTTACTTGGTGTGCTGTACAAGGCTCTTTTACTTTCATCAATTTGATTTTTGGTTTTCTAATTTCCAGCGCGGCGCTTTGGCTAATTAGAGAACAGTTTGGCACATCAAAATATTTTAACAGAACCTGGTTGATTATTGGGCTGGTCTTTTTGTTCTTAAAAGAACTGTTTATGTCCGTTTTGCGGGTGGCGTGGCTTGTTCTGAAACCCGGACAATCCTACAAACCAAGTTTCATCTCTTTTCCGCTCACTGTTGATGAACCACATGAAATAACTTTGCTTGCCAATCTTATTACTTTAACACCTGGCACACTGAGCGTTGACGTTTCAGATGATAATAAAACGCTTTATATTCACTGTATTGATGTAGAAGATGTTGACGCACTGCGCAAAGATATTGCCGATGGTTTTGAGCGCAAAATTTTGGAGGCCTTACGATGAGCCCAGAAGAATTTTTTGAACTCTCTATTTACATATCTTTTGGTCTCAGCATCATTGCGTTCCTCTTCACAATTTTACGATTGATCTTAGGAACAACTCTAGCCGACAGAATTTTATCGCTTGATATGCTGGTGACATTGGGTATCGGTTTCATTGCCATCTTCACCCTTCATACTGGATTTTATGCATATCTCGATATGGCGATTGCGTTAGGTTTGGTTGGCTTTTTGGCAACTGTGGCATTTGCTCGCTTGCTCATGCACAGGGGTGAAACGCATGATACCCCTGCTGGTGACAAGCTTGAAGAAATCGAAGATGGTGATGACGCAAAACAGTTGAAATCAAGTGGGGGGGCAAACTGATGCTGGATATTTTTCTTGGGTGTCTTTTAATTGCTGCTGCGATTTTTAATTTGATTGCGGCCATCGGTCTCCTTCGGTTACCTGATGTTTACACACGGATGCACGCTGCCAGTAAGGCTGGTACATTTGGCTCAGGCTTGATGCTTGTAACAATTGCAATTCATGCCGGTGAAATAAATATTGCGTCCCGCGCTCTTGCTGGTGTGGCCTTCTTTTTACTGACCGCACCTATCTCTGCTCACCTTCTAGCCCGTGCGGCTTATGTGGCTGGTATTGAGCCATGGAGCGGCACTGTGAGGGATGATCTTAAAGGGCATTACCAAGATAAACAGGGGCATTTGAGTAGTGATGAGGATGACGAGTAGTCTCTCTTATATCTCTCACGGCTATTCTGCAGCTGAAGCTACAGGCCTCCGAGGGGCGGCGCTAAGCGCCGGACGCAAAGGCGTCATGTCCTGACGCCGAAATGGCGTCACTCCTTCTTCAGCTAGGTTGACCTTATAAATTTTCTTACTAAATGTACACTTCTCATCCAGTGACGGAGTTTGCACTTGTTTTCTCGCGGTTATTCTGCAGTTGAAGTTGCAGGCTTCCGAAGGGCGGAGCTAAGAGCTGGGCTGCGCCATGTCCCCCAGCCCGAAGTGGACTGGGTTCCTTCTTCGTATTGTGAGTATTTTTTTGTTTCAGTTGTGATAGGGCGTTCGTTTTTAAGTTCTCTTTGGGAAAACAGAACACTGCGAAAACACGAAAAGCCGCTTTGCAGATAACTGCAAAGCGGCTTTTTTATTCAATCCATTAGATTTAAGCTAATGCGCTACAATTAGGCTTTAGATTAGCCTTCTTAGATTAACCTTGGCGCGCTTTAAATCTTGGGTTTGTTTTGTTAATTACATAAAGACGGCCACGACGACGTACTACGCGGTTATCCCGGTGGCGCTTTGCAAGCGACTTAAGTGAATTTCTGATCTTCATTGTTTTAAATCCGAATATCGTAAGTTAAATATGACCCTAATTAGGTAATTTTATTTTTTTCTACGCTTTGCCACTGCCCCGAACTTCTATAATTATTTGTAATCATTCAAATAATTCCTACAGAGTTCAGTTAGGTCTTAAAGAATGACTTATCAGGCAAGGGCACTCAAGTTTAATGTAGAAAATAAACAACCGTATTAGGTCTAATATCAGTGTCATTAACGATTAAGCGTTAAAAAAACGAGCAATCGCACAAAAAACAGAGGCCAGCTAAAAAAACTGGCCTTTTCTAAGGGTTTAATGGCATAGACCTCAAAAATTGTCAACTAGGGTCTTAGGGCAGGACCCATTTATTATCCTAGTTTATTCTACTCTTTAATTTAGATTAAAGACTGCTATTTCCCGTACATTTATAGTTGTAGGGTCATAAATGAGAAGAAATATGTATCTTTTAATACATTCTATATTAAAGTATCTTTTGAACAGCTTAATTTATCAGGACCATACATGCGCTTAACAGTTCATACAGACTATGCCATCAGAACTCTTATTTTTCTAGCTATCCGTGATAATAAGTTAGCTACGATTAGTGATATCTCTGAGCGTTATCAAATTTCCAAGAATCATTTGATGAAAGTTGCTCAAGAGCTTGTTCATCATGAATTTGTTATTAGTGAACGCGGACGAAATGGAGGTCTTCGTTTGGCACGCCCCCCTTCTGAGATTAACCTTGGTGACGTTATTCAAAAAATGGAAGCTGATTTTTATCTTGTTTCCTGTCTTGATCCTGAAAAAAACAACTGTAAAATCATTGGTAATTGCGGTGCACAATCAATTATGCACAAGGCTATTGCTGCTTTTATTGACGTCTTTCGGCAATATACTTTAGAAGATGCAGTTATTAATGAGAAAACCCTCAAGAAAATGTTTCTTACTGAACTTGAGATTAATGACACTTAAAGTGCTTTTTCTTTAAGTCTGATCTTCTGTGTGCAAGGCTCACTCTCGTATCGCATAAATGTCTTGGCTATGATATTTGTTTTTCATGTTAAGAGCGCGGGAAATTCTCAAGAAAACATTTGGTTATGACGATTTTCGCAGCCATCAAGCTTCAGTAATTGAAACTTTGATTGGTGGCGGCGATTGCCTGACCCTTATGCCAACTGGCGGGGGGAAATCTCTTTGTTATCAGATCCCTGCTCTTGTGCGTCCGGGGACTGGCATCGTTGTCTCTCCCTTAATTGCTCTGATGCAGGATCAGGTTGATGCTCTCATTCAACTGGGTGTAAAAGCCGCTTTTTTAAACTCAACACAGACACAAGCAGAGCAACGTGATGTTCAGGACCAATTGCTTAATGGCTCTTTAGACCTTCTTTATGTTGCACCTGAACGCTTACTTTCAAATCGAATGTTAGAGTTATTAGCCAGTGCTGACCTCTCGCTTTTTGCTATCGATGAAGCTCATTGTGTTTCTCAATGGGGACATGATTTTAGACCTGAGTATCGCCAGCTTTCTGCGCTTGCTGATCTGTTTCCTCATGTACCGCGCATTGCGCTGACGGCAACAGCTGATCAAAGAACAAAGGCTGAGATTGTCGAGCAGTTAAGATTAACTGGTGCCGCTCAATTTATTGCTAGTTTTGACCGCCCGAATATCCGTTATACGATCGCCGAAGGTGGTGCCAACCGTGAACAGCTCTGGCGTTTTTTAGAGGCTGAACATAGTAACGATGCTGGCATCATATATTGTTTGTCTCGCAAAAAGGTTGAAGAAACCGCTGAGTGGCTTTCTAAGAAAGGGCGCACGGCCCTTCCCTATCATGCTGGTATGGATGCTGCTATCCGCCGAGATGCACAAACTCGTTTCTTGAGAGAAGATGGCATTGTGATGGTGGCAACAGTTGCTTTTGGCATGGGGATTGATAAGCCTGATGTTAGGTTTGTTGCTCACTTGAACCTACCGAAATCAATCGAGTCTTATTATCAGGAAACTGGGCGGGCCGGACGTGATGGTGAACCAGCCAACAGCTGGATGGCTTATGGCCTTAATGATGTTATTACCTATCAACAATGGATTGAAAATTCTGACGCTGGTGATGTGCAGAAGCGAGTGGAGAGAGAGAAATTGGATGCTCTCCTTGGCTTATGTGAAACCACGACTTGTCGGCGCGAACACTTACTTAGCTACTTTGGACAAGAAACTAAGGTTGAGGAAAAAACAGAGGAAGAGCAAGTTACTAAAGGGACTTGTGGTAATTGCGATAATTGCATATCACCGCCGGAAACATTTGAAGGGCTCGAACTGGCGCAAAAAGCACTTTCCACTGTTTATAGAACAGGTCAACGTTTTGGTGTTTCATACCTCATTAAAGTTTTGCTGGGAAATTCCGATGAACGCATCATTCAGAATAATCATGACCAGGTCTCTACCTTTGGTATTGGCAGTGATATTAGTGATAAAGAATGGCGTAGTATTTTCAGGCAGCTTATTGCTCGAGGATTTTTAATATCTGACCATGATAAATATGGTGGCCTCCGATTAAGCGAAACGTGTCGCCCTCTCTTGAAGGGAGAGGGAATGTTTCAGCTGAGACGATTACGTATCACTGCTAAAACCAAAAGAGCAAGTCGTAGTAAAGATACGAAAGTTCCAGCCGCTGATAAGCCTTTATGGGATGCTTTGATTGCCCTTCGCACTGAATTAGCAGCAACTCAAAAGGTTGCACCTTATGTGATTTGTCATAACCGCACTTTTGAGGAACTGGTCACTGTTAGGCCGAAAACAAAAACAGGGCTTTATAATATAACAGGTCTTGGTGAGAGTAAGATCAACCGCTATGGAGATGATTTTTTAAAGGTCATCAAAGCTCATCCGCCTTTAACTGCACTTGATAACAAACTCTCTGATACCGTTAACCAGACTTTACTTTTACACATTCAAGGTCACAAGCCTGATGTTATTTCTGAAAAGCGTAATATTGGTATTTCAACAATTTATGATCATTTTGCAGATGCTATAGAAGGTGGTATTCTTGAGATCAAAGACTTGCAAGAAATTGATGAGGTCGCCATTGCTGAAATTGGTCAAGCTTTTGAAGAACAGAACATATTTGAAACCGGCCAATTAAAACCAAGTTATGAGGCGCTTGATGGGCGTTATAGCTATGGCATTTTGAAATGTGTTCTGGCCGAAAAAGCGCTTAGTGCTTAGGCTGAAAATTCATTAACACACCTAAAAAAATTCTAAAAAAAAGCACCTACTGGTATGGGAACCCCAGCAGGTGCAGTTTTAAATAGGAGAGTTTAATGATCAAGTAAAAGAAGTCATGAAGGTTTAAGACTTCTTTTGTTTTTGTATTTTGGAAATTAATATTTCCAACCGACACCCATGATAAATTTCTCAGTGTCTGTCGCAAACTGATCTGCATTGTAGTTTGCGTATTTGGCTTCTACATATACACCTCTTCTTAAAGGCATCTTTGCGTAGAAATCAAATTCTGTGCCGTAATCAATTGAACCTTCTTCAGACTTGAAGTCATGGTACTGAGCTTTAAGCAGCAGCCCGTTGAAGATTGATAATTGACCAGGTGCATTTTTGACTTTGTATGTAACATCAACATAAAAATCTTCCAGGCCAGCTTCTGGTGTTCCTAAGAATTTATCAGCAAAACCATTAAATTTATGCAATGTGGCTAGTGGTGTTCTAAAGCGTCCAGTTGAATCATCATCGGCGCCTAGAACTTCATAGCCCACAGTTGTTTTTAGACCTGATTTAGAAACACCGAGAGCTAGATGATAGTAGTCGGCATCATACTCTAATGTGTTGCTACCGTAATCTTCCTGGTGAGCATATTCAGCATAGTAGTGCAAACCGTAACCGGCATATTCTCTTTTACCTTTTAGAGAGATACCGTAAGACGCGTTTGAATTTGCAGGGCTATCTTCATCAAAGTCGAGTAAAAATCCATAACCCTTTACAACGCCTACACCTTTTATTTTATAGGCAGCATGTAGAATATGGCTTTCACTATCCCAATCACCATTTGGTGAATCATTACCAAAAATACGGTTCACTTTATCAATATAACCATATGTAAGAGTGAGACCAGGAATTGATGTATTTTTCACCATGGCTGCATCAAATGTTTGATTGTTCTGGCGCCAACCGACGTGTCCAACAAAACGATGATTATCAACAGTGATCACTTGGCGACCAATTTTTGCAACTGTTCCAGGTAGACCTGCATATTGCATATAAAGTTGGTTTAGTTCGTGAGATTTAACATCTGCAACAACTGGAAATTGAGTTTTTCCGTTGATTGTGTTGTTAAATTCATCACCAAAAACGTTTGTTACAGCTTCAAATTCAACACCTAAAGTTAAACCATAAAAGCTACCAGATTTCCATCCAACCCGGCTTCTTAATGTCGATGCATTTGCTTCCTCTGCAATGCCATCCTGGTCTACATATTCATATCTATATCTCTCATCGATTGAAAGCTTACCTGCTTTAATTGCATCGAAGAGAGCTTCACCAGCGTTAGCGCTTAAAGGCGCTGCGAACAGCGCAGATATAAACGCTAATTTGCCTAGTGAATTACTATTCATTTTCATTTTCGGTTACCCCCGGTAGAAAAACAAAATTAATAATTGTCTCCAATATTTCTCATCACGATAGTGACAAAAAAATAAAGATGCAAATTGAATCCGTGTTTTTTATTCAAAAATCTTGTTATTTTTCAAATGCTTACAAAGTAGGCAATGATTTGCCTATTCTTTATTCAATATAAGTTTCAAAATTTTCTACTAAAGAATTGGATTGCTTTTTTCTTGTGCAGGCGCTTAATTTTTTAGCCCTTGTTTGCGGTGTTTAATGAGGCCTATAGCTGCTATTGCAACATATAATATTGATAAAGCTATCTCTGAAATCCATTTTTGAAGGAATGATATGATTCTTTTTTCTGCGAACTGATATCCTGATTAGAGGGGCTGTTCTTCGTTATCTGTACTGTTTAATGCATTTTGGAATTCGCCTTCATGCTCATCACTCTCTACACTCACAAAACTTTGAACAAAAGCGACAACAAATGTCCTAATTATCATTTATATTTATCGAAGAAGAAATATTCATCTCGTATTTTAAATTTAAGGACACAACATTATGTCAGATATTACCCGCAGAGAACTTGTTGTCTCTGCTAGCGGTGCCGCTGTTCTTGGTCTTTGTGGCCCCATGGCTGTTATTCCGGATGCTCATGCACAAACCAAATTGAAGCAAGGGTTTGTCAATTATGATATTGGGGATGTGCGTTGCACCTCTCTTTATGATGGTATTTGGAAAAAGCCACATGATCCGAACTTTATTCGCAATGCCAGCCTTGATGATATGAAATCTGCACTTAAGCAGGGAGGATTAACGACCGAATTTATGCCGATTGAATTTTCTCAAACGGTTTTGAAAGTTGGTAAGAAAACGGTTTTGGTTGACAGTGGGACAGGTGGTCAACTTTCACCAGATGCCGGAATGATGATGAAAAACTTAAAAGCTGCTGGTGTGGAAGCCAAGTCTATTGATACCATTCTTATCTCTCATTTTCACCCCGACCATATATTCGGCTTAATGGCAAAAGAGACGAATGAGCAAGTTTTCCCAAATGCAGAAATCATGATGCCGTCTAAGGAATATAAATTCTGGACTGACCCTGCACTTGTTTCGAAATTACCTAAGCGCTTTCAAGGTTTGGCCTTGCGTATCCAGGCGACCTTTCCGAAATGGAAGAACATTACCCTTTTTGATGAAGGTGAGAAGCAACTACTCCCAAGCGTTCGTTCAATTCCAGCTTATGGTCACACTCCTGGCCATACAGCTTTTCATGTTAGTAGCGGTGATAAACAACTGATTATTGCTGGAGATGCAGCTAATTTGCCAGCTCTATTCCTCAAGAACCCGAATTGGCATCTTGTTTTTGATGGTGATCCGAAAGCGGCTCAGGAAGCGCGCGTTAAATTATTTAATCGTGTTTTAGAAGAAAAAGCTGTTGTTGCTGGGTACCATTTTGGTTTTCCCAATGCTGGTAAATTAGAAAAAGATGGCAAAGGCTTTGCCTTTAGTGCGTTTACCGGTTAAGGAATTATTTACTCACTTTAACTGACTTAAGTAGATGCGAGGGAGGTCATTAGCGCCTCCCTCATTTTTGTGTTCTTACCATTAAGCCGTTTATAGAAACTTAGCCTGACAGCGACCAATATTGCCTTGATAATGTGTTAGGCATGGTTTTGTGGATTGCGCTTTTCTATTTGCATCGGCCATGCATGCATTTAAAACAGCTGTACTGAATTTAGCGCATTTGAAATACTCATCTTTATTTTTACGTGCATTTAATCGACCTGATGTTGGATCCTGGTTTTTTTGTGTGATAACAGTTTTTGGTGTCGTCACACGCTTATCAGTTTTCACAATGGCTTTAGGGGTTGTCACGCGCTTATCCGGCAGAGGACGCATTCTTTTTATCGGCCTTTTCAGCTGCTCTTTCAATGCATTACGATTTTTATTTTTGACATTTGTCTTGATTGGACGTTTGATATTTACACGTTTAGCAAGGTTATTTTGTCTCTTACCAAGTTTTGCTCTTTGCTTTAAAGCTGCACGCTTTATTTGTCGTTTCGCAACACGGTTTTTCTGAGCTCTTTTGGACTTTTTCTTTAGAATATCCGTTTTTTGAACTTTATCTCCAAAACGGTCTTTTTTGCTATTTTTAGCTTCGGCGACGCCAGCTAATAGAGCGACACTCATACCAGCGATAACAAGGGTATTGCTTAATCTATTGATCATTTTGATCTCCTTAAAAAAATTTGAAACTCACCAAAGACAATTCTCTAAGTGAGGACCAAACTTTTAATGAAAAGCAGGTCAATGAGATGTGTGATTGATCACAATACATTCATTGATAATACTTATTTTACTGACATGTTAATGTTTCTTTTTTTCTCCTCAGTTTGCCTGTATTTTTGCTATATTGATTCTTCCCTTACTGGGATACCTTATTTATTGGGTTCCTCCTAATTAGGAATTAGGGCAGAGAACTTTAGTAAAGTCCTTTCGTAACTTCCTTGTTTAACTCATTTTTATATATAAACTTTCACTTTTTAAGAGATTTTGAATATGGCTCAAATCGAGACGCTTATAGCTTCTGAAATTAATGCTCGTCCTCAACAGGTCGAGGTTGCTGTCACCTTAATTGATGAAGGTGCGACCGTGCCGTTTATCGCGCGCTATAGAAAAGAACGCACTGGCGGTCTAGATGATGATCAATTGAGAAAAATTGAAGAACGCCTCACTTATCTTAGAGAGTTAGAACAAAGGCGCGCCAGCATTGTTAAGACGATTGATGGACAAGGTAAACTTGATGATCAGTTGCTTAAAAAAATTAATGCTGTGATGACACGCTCTGAACTTGAGGACCTGTATCTACCCTATAAACCGAAACGCAGAACAAAAGCACAAATTGCAAGAGAAGCAGGCTTAGAGCCTTTGGCTATTGAGTTAGTTAACTCACCGAATATTGATCCTTTTAAAATGGCCAAAGAGTATGTCTCTTTAGACAAAGGCGTTGCTGATATAGACGCTGTTTTAGAGGGTGCGGCTGATATTGTCAGCGAGGGTCTAACAGAAAAGGCTGAACTTTTAGGCTCTTTGCGCGGGGCTATGCGCCAGGATGGTTCTGTTAAAACGAAAGTTAAAAAAGGCAAAGAAGAAGAAGGTGCGAAGTTTGCGGACTATTTTTCTTTTGAGCAAAACTTTAAAGACATTCCGCCTCACAGGGCCCTTGCGCTTTTGCGGGCTGAACGCGAAGGTGTCATTTCTCTCGGACTTGATATTGATGATGAGGCTGATGTTCATCCTTGTGAGCGAAAAATTGCGAATGAATTTCAATTCAATGGCGGATCAAAGACACGCAATGACTGGTTGAAAGATACTGTGCATAAAACCTGGAAAGGTAAACTGCATAAGAAAATTTCTGGTGACCTTATACAAGATTTACGTGAAAAAGCCGAGCTTGAAGCTATTCGTGTTTTCTCTCAAAATCTGAAAGACCTTATGCTTGCAGCACCAGCAGGAGCTCGACCAACAATTGGCTTAGACCCAGGATTTAGAACCGGCGTTAAAGTTGCTGTGGTTGATAAGACAGGAAAACTTGTAGATTATTCAACGATTTACCCAAATGAGCCACGTAATGACATTGAAGGGTCTCTCAAGATATTAACGGCCTTGGTTCAAAAACATAATGTGGAAATCATTAGTATTGGCAACGGGACAGCGTCGCGAGAAACAGACCGCTTAGCGGCTGAACTTATTAAGCGCTGCTCTGACCGAAAGCTTGTTAAAATCATCGTATCTGAAGCAGGCGCTTCTGTTTACTCTGCTTCTGAATTGGCCTCTAAAGAGTTTCCTGATCTTGATGTATCAATTCGCGGCGCAGTTTCGATTGCCCGCCGCTTACAAGACCCTCTTGCTGAACTTGTTAAAATTGAAGCCAAAGCCATTGGTGTTGGCCAATATCAACATGATGTTGACCAGGCCGCTTTACAGCGCTCACTTGATGCTGCTGTTGAAGATTGTGTGAACTCGGTTGGTGTTGATCTGAATATGGCATCAGCTGAATTGCTTAGTCATATTTCAGGGCTAAACCAAACGTTAGCTGCCAACATTGTTGCTTATAGAAATCAAAATGGTGCTTTTAAATCTCGCCAAGAGTTGAAGAAGGTAACCCGGCTTGGCCCAAAAGCGTTTGAACAAGCGGCTGGATTTTTGCGTATTCGCGAGGGCAAGAACCCACTGGACCAATCTGCTGTTCACCCTGAAGCTTATTCAGTTGTTAAAAAGATTGCCGAGACAACGGGGAAGGCTATTGACCAACTCATTGGTGATAGTTCTTTTTTGAAAGGGCTAGATGCGCAGTCTTTTGCTGATGAACAATTTGGTGTGCCAACCGTGACTGACATTTTATCTGAGCTGGATAAGCCAGGGCGTGACCCGCGTCCGACTTTTGAGGTCGCCAGCTTTGCTGATGGAGTTGAAAAAATAACAGACTTGAAAGAAGGTATGCAACTTGAAGGCGTTGTTACTAACGTGACGAACTTTGGTGCCTTCGTTGATATTGGTGTGCATCAAGATGGTCTTGTGCATATTTCGCAGCTGGCAGACAAATTTGTTAGTGACCCACATGAGATCGTTAAAACAGGAGCTATTGTTAAGGTGCGTGTCACGGAAGTGGATGTTGCCCGCAAACGTATTGGCCTTTCTATGAAATCTGCTGATGGGTTAGATGCAACACGCAAAGCCGAGCGAGATGTTGTAAGCCAAAAGCAGGGGCACAAACAAGGCGGCAAGAATGGAAGAAATCAATCTTATGCCTCTACGCAAGAAGAAGAAAAATCAGCTGATGGTATCGATAGCTCTAATCCGTTTGCCGCTGCTTTTGCAAAAGCTAGCAAGACAAAACACTAATGTTTTAAATCATTGAGTGTCATTTGACGCATTTGGTTTTTTAATGAGTTTATATTCTTTAATGCCTTTTTCTTTAATGCCTTGGCTTTTTGCTGGGGCATTTTTTTATATCTTCCCCCTTGATTGATGAGGGGTTGTTCTACAAGATAGGTTATCTTTTAACAATTATATCCTATTCAGATTTACAAGGCTTTTACTATGACCGAAAATAATGATGGCGAGCCATTGCGCAATATTTCACCTGATCAATTTATGAATATTGCTGATAAGTTCATCAATGTTGCAAACAGAAGTAACCAAAAAATTCCTGCTGTAGATTTGCACATGGCCTTTTTATATGCCGCGGCCCGGTATAGTTCTCATGTTTGTAAAAATGTTCTTGAAGTCGAGAACCAGGAAGAATTTGTCTCTGAAATGACGAAGTCTTACCAAGAAATGCTTCGCAATCACCTAGCGGATCCTTCAGTTTAATCAAAAGCTTACAACGTCACCCTATTTCACAAACCTTACTCAATTACGATATTGGGTCTATTGATCATTTCTTCTTCTTGTTTTATCCGCTCGAGAATGTTTTCGGTGATTTGATTATATGTTTTTGCGTGTTCACCTTCTGGATCTGAGATTACTATTGGGGTTCCCGCATCTGAATTGGTTCTTATATCTTGGTGAAGTGGTACACCTCCAAGGAAAGGAACACCAATTCTTTCAGCTTCTTCTTTTGCCCCGCCATGACCAAAGATGCCATGTCTGTCTCCGCAATGGGGGCAGATAAAGTAACTCATATTTTCAATTATGCCTAATACAGGTACCTCAACTTGCCGGAACATATTCAAGCCTTTGCGTGCGTCAATTAACGCCAGGTCTTGAGGGGTAGAGACGATGACAGCGCCAGCTAAAGGGACTTGTTGAGCAAGTGTTAGCTGGACATCTCCCGTGCCTGGGGGCATGTCAACAATCAGCATATCGATTTCACCCCATTGCACTTCGCGCAGCATTTGAGTGATGGCAGAAATCACCATAGGCCCCCGCCATATCATTGGGGTTTCTTCATCAACTAAGAAGCCCATAGAGATCACTTTAATACCAAAGCCATCTAAGGGCTTAATAATCCGCCCTGATACTTGTGTCGGCCTTCCTGAGATGCCTAATAGCCTTGGCAAGGATGGGCCATAAATATCAGCGTCGAGTATTCCGACCTTCATGCCCTTTGCCTGCAGGGCCAGTGCGATATTTACTGACGTGGTTGACTTTCCAACACCTCCTTTGCCTGATGATATTGCGACTATTGATTTTATGCCTTGAGGCAAGCCTAGTTGCTGGCCAGATACTCCACTTGAGTTTGCCATTCCACCTGCGTTAGCCATAGGAGGCGGAACAGAACCCATTTCAGAATTTGAAGGAGCTGGCCGCACCGGAGCTTGATTAGCCTCAGCCCCCTTCCCTACTGCTTCGGATGTAAGGATCACCAAGGCTGTATCAATTCCAGCCACTGATATTGCTACTTTCTCGGCAGCTGCTCGTAAGGGCTCCAAAGTTTCAGCTTTTTCAACCGGTACAGAAATAGAAAAAGTTGCTTTGTTATCGATGAGCTGAATTTCTGATACCAACCCTAAATCTACGATATTACTTTCTAAATTGGGTCCCTTAACTTTTTTAAGATTTTCTAACAGCTCTGATTTTAGGTCTAATGTCATTCTTATTTCTTTTTTTTCTACAATATTTACAATAGGATAGACTGGTAACCACTTCTATTCACTTGATCAATCTTCGAGCAGTCGCTTTCGGATTGAGACACGTTTTATCGAGGGTGTGGCCTCCTCCAGTTCTCTTTCGGGAAATATTAAACTTTCAGAATGACTTTCATCTATGGGTGTTTCATCTAAACCTGCACTTATTTCATGTATGTCCAGATCGTCAGATATTTCTTCCCTATCAACTTCATTGACCTCTTCAATGTTTTGATTGTCATCTAGTTGATCATCTGTATCTGCCACTTCATTTTCTGTCGTACTTTCTTCTTTTTGGTTCAAATCTTCTTTAAGGGCTAATTTTCTTAATCGTTCTTTTTCATCATCTTCTTCTGTTAGAAAGCCTCGACCGACTTTCCAATTAGATTTAAAAACATTGAGGGCAGGATCGGCAAAATTTTCATCATAATCATTTAAACCGTCTACATTGGCGAGGATGGGATTGCTGGTCCATAGTTTTCGCATCGCTAAATTTTTTAAGACATCTGGTACTCCTTTTTTCATGAAGGGCCCAAAATCAGAGTCGTAATTTAGAGTTTCTAACTCGATGGCTTCAGCTGCTTCACGGTTCTCTGCCATTTCTTTTTCTTCAGCTTCTTTTTCAGAAGTGGTTAATTCATTGTTTTTTTCGAGCTCGTTGTTTTCATTTTTTATATCTGAAGCGGAAGGGTCCGTTAGCTCAACATCATCTGTCTGTTTTCTCCGCGACCATCTCTTGAGGAATGTTTCTTCAGCTGTTTTATTCTTTTCAGTCATTTTGGCTTCCTTTAAAAATATGCCCGTTTGACTTTTTATCGTCTGAGGAATTGAAAATAGGCTCTTTTCCAAATTGTTGAGGTTCTTGCTTGAAGTTTTTACGCTTTCTTTTTTTGAAGGGCTCATCAACATGGTGCTGGTCTATAAAATCCATAAGAGTGACAGCTATTTTTGTCGGCATTGGCACCCGTTCAATGATGTCCTCTGCAGGGTCAGCATAATCTTGCGCTTCATAGGGAGAAACTGTCACCGCGTGGACGAAATAATCTAGTGGGTATTCGTCTTCCTCATCTCGGCGCAGAACGACATATACGGCAGGTACTTCGCTTTCAAAATTGTGAATATAGCTTTCTGTTTCCTTGGCATGACAGTAAATTTCCGAGCGCCCCATATAGTAAGCTGTTGCACTCTCTGTTTGGCGAATTACGTCTCCAACTTCATGGTTAACTGCGCCAAAAATTACTGCGCTTGGTATCCAATAATCTTCGGCCCATTGCGTGTCTGAATGGGATTTAGATTTTCGAATTTCGGCGATAACAGCAACATTAATTTTGAGCTCTTTTTTCACAAAGATTTAACTCCCCTTTTTGCTTGCTTCGAGCGCTTTTTTATAGTCTTCTAATATTAAAAAATAACTAGGGTTAAAACCCAAAATATTATGCTTAGTATAGGGAGATTATAGGCAATGAGCAAACATACTTTTTTGCTTTGCAATTGTGCAAATTCTATGCCCATTGATGGTGAGAAAATTGGCCAAAATCTGGGTGTTGGGGACCTGCCTGTTCATACCAATTTATGCCGCACAGGCATCGCTGACTTTGAGGCAAAATTAAACGCAAATTCATTGTGTGTTGGCTGCACTCAAGAAGCAACTTTTTTTGCTGAAGTTGCTGAAGAAGCTGGTGCAGCTACTCCGTCATTTTTTAACATTCGCGAGTTCGCGGGTTGGAGTTCAGACGCTAAAAAAACAACCCCTAAAATGGCAGCTCTAACAGCGCATGCAACCTTGCCAGAAAAACCAGCTCGGGTGAAAACTCTTAGTAGTGACGGCTTATGTTTGGTGCTTGGTTCTGGACAGGAGTGCTTTGAAGCTGCCGTGCTGCTAAACCAGAAACTGTCCGTAACTCTCGTGTTAACAGCTGATACTGATTTGGTTCTTCCTTCTAAATTTGATTTCCCTATTTTCAAAGGCAGCATCAAAAAAGCCAGCGGAACTTTTGGTTCCTTTGATGTTACTCTTGATGAATATGCTGCCCTTTTACCTTCCTCAAAAAACGACCTGACATTTGCAGGTGAACGCAATGACATCCAATCTCAATGTAGTGTGATTGTTGATTTTAGAGAAGGCTCACCACTATTCACTAGGCATGAAACACGTGATGGATATTTCCGCTGTGATCTTAGAGATCCAGCCGCAGTAATGCGAACAGTCTTTGAAGCCTCAGACTTTGTTGGAGAATTTGAGAAGCCTATTTATGTGGATTATAATTCGGAAATATGTGCTCATTCACGTTCAAAAAAGACTGGTTGCACCAAATGTTTGGACAATTGCCCGGCTGGCGCCATTACTGCAAATGGTGACCATGTTGCTATTGATTTAGACATCTGCGGAGGTTGTGGTAATTGTGCAGCTCATTGTCCAACAGGTGCTGTTTCCTATTTATTTCCTGACCGTTCAGACCATATTAAAGCCATTCAGACTTTAGCCTCTAGCTATTACAAAGCAGGCGGCGAGAAAGCATCGCTCCTAATACATGATAACAAACAAGGACTTGAACTTATTTCCCTTAGCGCTCGTTATGGAAAAGGTTTACCAGCTTCTCTTATTCCCCTTGAGGTGCATAGTCCTTCGGGAATTGGACATGATGCTTTGGTTGCTGCATTTGCCGCAGGTTTTACTCACATCATTCTTCTTGGTGACGCTCAGCAAAGCGAAGAGTACGAAGCTCTGAAAAAAGAAATCTCTCTTACTCAATCTCTTCTTTCTGGATTGGGTTTTGAGGAGGAACGGTTACATTTGCTTTTTTCAAGTGAGCCTGATGAATTTGAGCAAGCTATTTGGGATCTACCTAATTACAAACCTGTTTCGAAAAAAACTTTTGCTGCTCTTGGTAACAAGAGAGAGATCGCACGAATGGGCATTGGCGCCTTAGCTGAGGCTAGCACTCAAAAGGCAGAAATTATTGCTTTGAACAACGAAGCTCCCTATGGTCTTATTTCAGTGGACCGGGATAGTTGCACGCTTTGTCTATCTTGTGTATCGGCTTGTCCTGCGGATGCTCTTCGTGACAATCCAGATAAGCCGGAACTTCGTTTTGTGGAGACTGCTTGTGTTCAGTGTGGATTATGTCAGAACACATGCCCTGAAAACGCGATTAGTTTAACACCCCAGCTGAACCTACTCCCTTCTGCTATGCAACCGGTCACCTTAAACGAAGAAGAACCGTTCGAGTGCATTAAATGCGGCACTCCTTTTGCTGCGAAATCAACAATCGAAAAGATTTCAGAAAAACTTGCTGGCAGTCATAGAATGTTTGAAAGCGAGGCAAATGCTCAGCTTATAAAAATGTGTGATACATGTCGGTTGGAAACTATGGCTGAGACAAATGATGGAGATCCATTTGCCCTTGCGAAACGCCCTGTACCACGTACAACTGATGACTATATTTCAGCTGAGAAATCAGGCCTGACAATTGATGATTTTTTAACTCACGATGAGACGGATAAAGTTTAAAAAATATCCGATCTATTTTTCATTTTTTGAGTCGATTTTTTAATATGAACTTCGGCTCAATTTACTATAAATTCACAGACATTTTCTTAGTGCTTTTTTTGCTAATTTTTTCCAAACTTCACGCACCTTTTTCAGCTTAATTTACGGCCTGAAGGGGGAGGTTCATCAGTAGGTTTTGTGGCTTAAAATTTATGGTATTTTCAGGAGACATTGCGAGACCTAAATAGACAGCTTTTCCTTGCATTGCTTCAATGATTTCTGTCTTATTTTTGAACTCTAAACGAAACAATCCTACGAAATTATTCATCGCTTCTTCTCCCTCAGATTTCCCCTCATATAAATCGTTCAAAATCTTAGAAGAATACTCATCAAGACCTATGTGCCATGACCATTGTTCATCTTTAATCGACTGCATTGCTTGCACTCTTACATCGACACCTAACATGTGTCTTACCCACTTACTCAATACATTTGCCAGGGCATCGGGTCCATGTTCCGTGTATCTAAAATCGAGAGCAAAGTTAAATTGGTCCGCTCTTTGCCAATATGAATTTTTATTAGTTTCGGTTAAAACGTCCAAAGTTATATCTTGGTGCTGTTTACCTGCTTCAGTTAGCAAGCTTCCTAAGCCACCGAGACCACCTGTTTCTTTATACATCTCGACGGCTTCTTTATCAGCGAGCATAATTTGCTCATTTTGATTTGTGACTAATTGCTCCCGGAAAAGAATTTCACTTGCTCTGACATTAAATGGATTTTTTTCTTTCTCTAGCAAACCGCTCACAATCAAATGCACCATGTGAATGATGAACATATTTGGGATGGACAATTTATGCTTCTCATCGAAGAACGCTAAATATGCTTGCTCTATTGTCTTAAATTTCAAAAGGTGATCTCTGAAAGCCAATATGATTTTGTAATTTTCGACTGTATCTTTATCTATGATTTTTTGCAGATCGTCTTCAGACACTTTTATTGAGGGAGTTTCCATTAATCTTTCAAAGAGAATATGTTCTTGATTACAAGACTCATCAACCGGATGAATTTCTGGACGCGCGTAATAGGCACGTAGCAAATCATCAGTTACCAGTAACCACCCATTTTCATCTTTTTGAGTTAGATGTAACCCGGATGATTTCCAAATAGTTTTTCTTTCAGTAATCTGTGCTGTTTCGCTCATTCATGTCATCCCGGGGTTACCATTTTTAGCTTTTTGCCAAATTTCTTTTAAAGTTATGAGATGGATTTTTTGATCTTCTGATTTCAAAAGAGCGCCGCCAACTTCATCTAAGCCAACAAATTGCCCTCTAAAACTTTGCTCTTTACCTTCTATGGTTGTTATTTGATTTCTATTCGCCGCTCGGAACAGCCAATTTTCATGAACTGGTTCAAACCCTTCTTGTTGCCATGTATCAATCCAGGTTAAAAAATGGCGTGACCATGAATTTATGATTTGTCTGGCGTCGACATCACCGCAGCCTTCTTCATATAGAACAGTTTTTCTTAAATCATTTCCTGGTTCATTCTCATCTTGGGCATGGTTTTCTTCTGGCCATTTAATATTTAAAGCCATGGATAAGACTGCGTAATCAGGAATTTCATCAAATGATGTGTTGGTAGGAAAATACAGTGAAACATTTCCAACACGTGCCCCATTTGCACAAACGAGCCCTGGCCATCCAAATGTTATTCCTAAATTTGGTGGACAAATGGCTCCTAAGCAATCAGCAATTGCTACCATGCCAAGCGGAACCATGGTCAGAGTTTTTTCAGCTGAAATTTCTGGCTCGAGAACAATTGCACAATGAGCAACATCCAATGATGTTGACCAAACCAAATCACCAGCCCCCAACTTTTTTTCTTTAAGTTTATCGAGTGTATCTGTCACTAAATCAGTCTCTCGAACCGGACTGTCACCAATTAGGTGTGGGTCAGATGCTGTTAATGGGTTGGTTTCATGAAATTCATGACCATTCAATAGTGGTGGGAATGTAAGTGTGGTTTGATCCATTGTTTTTATTCTAGTCTTCTTTCCTTACAACATTTTAAAGTTTTAAATTTACAAGCGAATTGATTTTCCCTGGAAAGCTTCGGTTGAAGATTGGTTTAAGCTGCCGTTTAACAGACAAGATGAAACTATGCCGATGAGAACGACAAGTCCGAGGCTTATAATAATTGCTTTCATTTTTTATCCTTTTTTGTGCTTCAGGTTGCCCACTAACAACCGCTTTTTTTATGTGCTTCAGGTTGCCCACTAACAACCGCTTTTTTGATGTGCTTCAGGTTGCCTACTTTTTAGCGTTCCTTCGAATGCCCACTAGCAACCGTCGCAGCAACCGCATTTTTTGATGTGCTTCTGATGCCTACTACGCATCCGCACTATTTAGCTACCGTTGCTTTCTTTAAAAATTGTATCAGTGCATCTCTTCTGTGAACTGCTTTTAATCTTTGAACTGGCATTTTTGATCCTGGGGTTACGATATCCGGACCTTCGTCAAATAATCTGCCGATTGTTTCTTCATTCCAAATTAATTTAGAGGCAATGAGAGCTTTTGAAAACTTATAACCTTTAAGTGTTCCAGCTTCTCTGCCGAATAATTTATACAATGTGGGGCCTGCTCTATTTTTATCATTGGGGCCAAGTGTGTGACAAACTGAACATTTTCTTTGAAACTCTACCTCGCCGGGATCTTCTGATCGTTTGAATTGAAAGCGCCTTGGTTGCAAACTGCTCGTCACTTTAAAACTTTCTTTCGGAAAAACTTGCCATCTGCTGATGAAATCATCGAGACCAGAGCGATAGAGCGTTTTTCCATTTTTTGAAAAAGCTAAGCCCCAGACAGGGCCAATGAAATTTTTATATTCTTCAAGTTGTTTAAAAGTTACGAGATCAAATATTCGGATGTACCCGTCACTGAAGCCGACTGCAAACCAGCCAGAATTTTTATTGATCGCCAGAGATAAAATTGGATGTTGAAAATTTCCAATTTTTTTTACAGTTCTGTTTTTTATATCCAACAATGAGACATCACCATTTAACGTTCCAAATAATATTTCTTTTCCATCTGGCATTAGGTGAATGACATTTATTCCCCACCCGTTTGAATGGATGATGCCGCCATGTTGGATTTTATTTTGTTTGGCTTTTTCATCGATATGCCAAGCTCGGATATCTCCATCGTAAGAGGCTGAAAAAAGAAGTGTATTATCATGGCTAAACGTGACCGAATTCACATTCCCTCTATGGCCATTAAACGTGTTTGCTTGAACTTGCTTTTCTATATCAAACAATCTGGCAGTACCGTCCCATCTTGCAACAGCCGCAAATTTACCATTTTGGCTGACCGTTACATCCAGAACCTTATCACCCGTATCTTCTATTAATTTTGATAATTTTCCGGTCGTTAAATTCCAAATCGCAAAGCTACCATCATCTGAAACTGACACCGCTTTGTTGGGCAACTTATTGCCATTCGGGACAAAGGCAATGTCGTTGACGGCGGCATTGTGACCAAGCATGCGATGTTTTATTCTTCCTTTTTTATTTGAAAGATCCCAAAGGATAATTGAGTAGTCGAAAGATGAACTTAGGGCGAGCTTATCCATTCCATCCAGAACTATGGATTTAACTGGCCCTCCATGACCTTTTAATTTTTCTGGCAAAAGAGGTTGATTAGTTTGTGCGTGTATTCTTCCCTTATTTAGGAGGACATTCGACAGGACCATTTCAAATCCAACCACTGCGCTGATTGATAGAATTAGCGCAGTGGTTGCAAAGTGCGCTAAGGGTGAGCCTTTACGCACACTCTTTCTTCGATCTGTGGCTACACTCATCTCTAATGACTACTCTGCGGCTTGAACGTTCGCGCCATCAGCATTTCTCTCTTGAGCTTTAACTTCTTCAACCCAAAGAGAATGATGCTCAAGTGCCCAATTTTCATCGACGTCACCAGAGCCCATGGCATCATAGGCCCCTTCCATACCGATTGAGCCGATATAGATATGAGCTAAGATCAGGCAGATCATAAGGACGCCCATGATGGCATGCCAGATATTATTATATTGCTGCTCTTGAATAACACTGTAGGGAGCGCTTCCCATACCGAGCCAATTTCCAACATCAAGCCCTATAGCTGAAAATGCTGACATGGTGCTTGAGAAGAATGAATATTCAAATGGGAACATCAAAGCCCAGCCTGAAACACTTAGAGAAAGTCCCCCTATCATAACAGCCCAGAAGATAAGTTTTTGGCCTGCATTAAATTTACCGGCTGGAGGATGCTCACCCTTTTTAAAGATGCCACCACCTTTTAGGATCCAATTAATGTCGCCACGATTAGGTAAATTATGCATCACCCAACAAACAAAAGCGATGATCAGCCCGAGCATAAAAGCAAAGGCAATGTAGTTATGAGTGAGTTTTAAAAAGTAAGTAAACGGTCCAAAGGCATCTTTACCGATGATCGGTAGAATTACTGATTTACCAAATGTAATATTAAGCCCACTGACCCCCAGAATGATGAATGAAATTGCCATGAGCCAATGGCCGGTTCGTTCGATGGTAGAAAAACGCTTGATCTTACGGCCAGACAAGCCTTTGTCGACTTTGATTTTTCCACGCCAGGCAAAGAAAATGGCTAATAGAATTAAAGTCGCTAGCATAGAGAAACCAAGATAGCTAAATAGGGGACCGTTACGAATGGCTCTATAGCTTTCACCAGAATCTTGCACTAAAACGCCTGCTTTTGTATCCGGGATTGAAACATTGCCCTTCACACCATGACGAATAGCACGCCAGGTATCTGAATCTGAACTTCTATTTAGAACAGCGCCAGGTATTCTGTTGGTTTGAAACTTTTTAGCGGCGTCTTTATTGATTACATTTTTCACCGCATTGGCTGGTGGGCGAACTGAGCTTTCTGCCTGGGCGTTAGAGACACTACAGATAAACAGAATAAGCCCGATCATTACCAAGCCCATAACAAAGTTCATGGTTTCTTTTAGTGGCCCTAAAGGTAGAGCTAACGTTTTTTTATTGGTTCTTGCCATCCCTCGGAGCAAGTTGTTATTTTGTGACTCCGGTGATTGAAGACTGTTCATTTTTTTCTCCCTACTCACTCAATTGAATTCCCTTGAATTTTTATACGCGCCGTTCTTCAAATCTCTATCGAAGAAAGTCTGCTGTGATTTTATTCATGCCACTTTATGCATGCTCAATTGAGGGCTCATTGAATGAGGTTTATCTGTTTGGCTTGGTATGCTTATGCGCACAAATTTTTATGTCACTCTCATCTTCAACCTGCTTCATTCAAAACAAGACAAGTTGAAAATTCTTAATAATGAGGAGATGTCAGAATTCACTGTAATCTCCTCATTATCTTTTTTCCGGTTAACTTAACCGGTCACGTTTTAAACAGGCCTGTTTTTAACAGGAGTGGGGGATTAACCGCCTGTTTTACGATCATATGCTGTTCCCCATCCCCAAGCACCTGAGCCGAAGCCACGGGCTACGACACGTTGACGGTAGATATCGGAAACAGTGTCACCGTCCCCCGCCAAGAGAGCTTTGGTTGAGCACATTTCTGCGCATAATGGTAACTTGCCTTCTGCAAGACGGTTGCGTCCATATTTTTGGAACTCGTCCTGGGACATGTTTTCTTCCGGGCCACCGGCACAGAAAGTACATTTGTCCATTTTGCCACGAGAGCCAAAATTTGAAGCTTGCGGATATTGCGGCGCGCCAAACGGACACGCATAGAAGCAATAGCCACAGCCAATGCAGAGATCTTTTGAGTGCAATACAACGCCATCAGTTGTCTGGTAGAAGCAGTCAACTGGACAGACGGCCATACATGGTGCATCTGAACAGTGCATGCAAGCAACCGAGATTGATCGCTCTCCTGCTTTACCATCATTGATGGTGACAACGCGGCGCCGATTGACACCCCACGGTACCTCATGCTCGTTTTTACAAGCTGTCACACAGGCATTACATTCGATGCAACGTTCTGCGTCACAGAGGAATTTCATTCTAGCCATTTTTATTCCTCCTAAAGGTTACGCGCGCTCAATACGGCAGAGCGTCGTTTTGGTTTCTTGCATTTGGGTTACGCTGTCATAGCCATAAGTTTGTGCGGTGTTACACGCCTCACCTAAGACGATTGGGTCAGCACCCGTTGGGTATTTCGAGCGGAGATCTTCGCCCTGATAATGACCACCAAAGTGGAATGGTGTGAAGACAACGCCTCGGCCCACCCGCTCTGTAATCATTGCCTGGATTTTGATCTTGGCACCCTCTGGACTGTGAAGCCAGACAGTGTCTTTATCTCTGATACCTAGATCATTGGCATCACCCGGGTTAATCTCAACAAACATGTCTTGTTGAAGCTCGGCAAGCCAAGGGTTGGAGCGTGTTTCATCACCACCACCTTCATATTCAACCAAGCGACCAGATGTCATGATCATTGGGAAATCCTTGGAGAAGTCTTTCTCCTGGATTGATTTATAGGCTGTTGGCAACCGCCAGAAGGTTTTATCTTCATAGGTTGAATAATCAGCCAATAGATCGCGGCGTGCCGTGTAGAGCGGCTCGCGGTGAATGGGCACCGGATCTGGGAATGTCCAGACAACGGCTCTTGCCTTTGCGTTACCAAACGGTGCGCAACCATGTTTAATGGCGACCCGTTGAATGCCACCAGATAAATCAACCTTCCAGTTCACTTTATCAAGTTTGGCTTCATCATCCGATCCGGCAACCTTTTTAACAGCTGCCATTTCAGCGTCTGTCATGTCACCTAACCAACCAAGTTTTCTTAGCATGCCAACAGTGAATTCAGGATAGCCATCCTTAATTTCAGAGCCGACAGGGTAAGATCCTTCAGCAAGCAGGTTGTCGCCATTTTTCTCAACGCCAAATCTAGCGCGGAAACATAGACCACCTTTTGCAACTGGTAATGATGGATCATATAGGTTCGCAGTGCCTGGGTGCTTCATATCAGCTGTTCCCCAGCATGGCCAAGGCAGACCATAATACTCGCCATCAGCTGGACCACCATTCGCGCGCAATGTTGTGCGGTCAAAGGTGTGCTGGTTAGCCATGTGCATTTTCATGCGCTCTGGTGATTGCCCTGTGTAACCGATGGTCCACATACCTCTATTGAACTCGCGTGTGATATCTTCCACGAGGGGTTCTTCACCGTTCACTTTGATGTTGCGGAACAAACGATCAGCAAAACCGAGTTTTTTTGCAAGCTTATATGCAATTTTATGATCTGGTAGAGATTCAAACATTGGCTCCATGATTTTTTCACGCCATTGGAGCGACCGGTTTGAAGCTGTTACCGAACCATATGTTTCAAACTGAGTTGAAGCTGGTAAGAGGTAGACACCGTCTTTTCTATCTTGCAACACAGCTGACATGGTTGGGTACGGGTCAATGATGACCAACATATCTAACATGCCCATTGCTTTGCGCATTTCGGGTAGTCTGGTTTGTGAGTTTGGTGCGTGGCCCCAGAAAACCATAACCTTCGTGTTATCAGGTTGGATAATGTTTTCTTTGGCTTCAAGTACACCATCGATCCAGCGAGAAACAGGTATGCCTTTCTCGTGCATCATTTTTTTGTTTTTACCGTCACTTGTTTTCATGACTGCGAACCGGCCTTTGAGCCAATCAGCATCTTCTTCCCAAACGCGAGACCAGTGGCCCCATGCGCCGGCAGAGAGACCATAATAGCCTGGTAATGTATTGGCTAGCACGCCAAGGTCTGTTGCGCCTTGCACGTTATCGTGGCCACGGAAGATGTTTGTTCCGCCACCTGATTTGCCCATATTGCCTAGGGCTAATTGTAGGATGCAGTAAGCTCTGGTGTTGTTGTTACCATTGGTGTGTTGAGTACCACCCATACACCAGATCACTGTACCAGGGCGATGCTCTGCCAGAGTTCTGGCAACACGCTCTAATTGAGATCCAGGGGTGCCTGTAACGTTCTCAACTTTTTCAGGTGTCCATTTAGCAACTTCTTCACGGATTTGATCCATGCCCCAAACGCGTTGCTTGATGAACTGTTTGTCTTCCCATCCATTTTTGAAAATATGGTGGAGAATACCCCAAACGAGGGCAACGTCTGTACCCGGGCGAAAGCGCACATATTCATCCGCATGAGCAGCTGTCCGAGTAAACCTTGGGTCACACACTATAAGTGGTGCGTTATTTTCTTCTTTGGCTTTTAGGAGGTGCAACAGAGACACTGGGTGTGCTTCAGCTGGGTTACCACCAATGAGGAAAATTGCTTTTGATTTGTGAATGTCATTATATGAATTTGTCATCGCGCCATAGCCCCAGGTGTTTGCAACACCGGCCACTGTGGTTGAGTGACAAATACGGGCTTGGTGATCGACATTGTTTGTGCCGAAATAAGCAGCGAATTTACGCACCAAATAAGCTTGCTCATTGCTGTGTTTCGCTGAGCCGAGCCAATAGACAGAATCTGGACCTACATTTTTCTGTACGTCTAACATTTTGTCGCCAACTTCATTGATGGCTACATCCCATGAAATCCGTTTCCACTTGCCGTTCTCCAGTTTCATTGGATATTTCAGCCGGCGTTCACCATGGGCGTGCTCGCGCACTGAGGCACCTTTTGCGCAATGTGCACCGAGGTTAAATGGACTATCAAAGCCTGGTTCCTGGCCGACCCATACCCCATTGGATACTTCGGCTAAAACCGTGCACCCAACTGAACAGTGAGTACAGACAGATTTTTTGATTTCCATTTTACCGGCAGCGCCGACTTTTGCGGCTTTTGCTTTCCGTACCATTCCTCCTGAAAGAGTAGAAATGGCTGCTGCTCCGCCTAATGTTAGGCCGGATTTTTTAAGGAAGTCGCGGCGATCTACCACTGTTCCCTTAAAGCTTGACAGCACAGAGGACAGCCGGGAGCCATTCGCAACCCCATTTGTCTTTTTTCTGAGCATTTTAATCTCCGTTTGAATTTGCAGTCTTCAAATTTAATGATTGGTTTTATTATTGTTTTTTACGTTCCAGTTGAGTTAGAACCTCATCAGTTGGTTTTAGAACCTTGCTGAATCGTAAAATGTTTTCACATGCTTGGTTTCTTTATACCCAGCACTTCCTTCAGCTATAGTTTCAGCAGCTGCCTCTTTTGCAGTTGCAGCTTCTCCGGTTAACAGAGCTGCTCCACTTGCAACAGTGCCGATGCTGGCAAGTTTAAGAAAACCACGACGATCTGTTTCAACAGCGGTTGCTTGAACTTGATTTTGCTTTTTGGTCATTTATTCACTCCTTTCTTTCCACTCGTTTCTCTCAAGCTATAGCTTAATTCTATGAGAGACTTTTTTAGCTCTAAGAGCTTTAGAAAACCTTCTTCGTGGACTTTTCAGGTTTCCTCAATTTATAAACTCGTGATCTTTACGGCCCCGTTTAAAGACACTGATTTTACGAGTTCTAATTTCTTTGTTTAAGCATGTCCTTCTTTTGCTTCAGATGCCCACTAAGCATCCGCATTTTGCTTCAGATGCCCACTAAGCATCCGCAAATTCCTTACATTTCAAATGCTGCTTTTTCTATTTCAATAAACATTTCTCCGACCATTCCTATAGGGCGATAGAATTTTGCTTCTTTAGCTGCTTGTAAATCTTTGAAGAAATGGGGGGTCCATTCTGCAATATGATTTTCAAAAAATTGTTTTTGAATTGCAAGCGGTTGTGATTTTCCAAATGAGCCATCTATCAAGCCTGCCATCATGTCCATCAAAGCGCCCGCATGATCTTCAGGTTCTTTTATTTCCGGGTCTCTCTCAATGCCGAGAGGCACCATGTCATTGCGCAGCCTTGCCAGTGGTTTTTCATTTAGAAAACCAGTTAAATAATAAGATGAGTAAGGGAGAAGTTCACCGCGACCGAGGCCAATAAACAAATTTTGATATTCTTCTGCGGCATCATTTTCATTGATACTTGCAGCGCTTTTAGCAAGGGCTCTAAACGCTTGGCCTAGCTCTGTATCATCGCCTTGCAGGTTTGATAGAATTGTTAAAAAAGGCTTGTCGATTGGGGAAGAGAGACACCGGGCTAAAAGGCGGTATAGATTGACCCTCAAGAGATCTTCTTCAGCCAAACCTATGTTTTGGTTCAGAGTTGCACTGGTCAAAATAAGCCCTCCCAAACTTATGTTCGCCACCGAGAGATATTTGAATATGAACCAGTAATTTTGACGGCTCGTGTCTCGGTTTGGCTTGCATTATCAGGGGAAGGTTTTTTCTCTTTCTTTCACCATCATTTTTCTTCATTCAGTTTGTTTTGAAAATGATAGTTTTAGAAAAACCGTTCCCCTTTTTCCTCATGCACTTTAAATTTTGTGCACTTAATTTTGTGCAATTGGCGCTTTTTTAGAGATGTTGTTCATTTTGATTTTTAGCGTTTTTTTCTTTGAACTGATCTTCTCTAGTGCTCTTAATTTTGCAGTTTTTATCTTTGAAGCATTTCATTCTTATTAGACTATAGTAGTTCAGAATGAAGCCATTTCAAAGTCGCTAAATTGTCCACTCGATCAGATGTAAAGTGGACAAATTGTCCACTATTCATAAAAAATCGCAGCCATTCGCCTGATTATTTGTTGAGGTTATATAAAGGTGGGGTTTGATTAATTTTTAGAATGAATCAGTCTACTGCTGATCTTTGCTTAAAAGCATTTATTTCATTTGATTTTTTATGGATGAGAAAAATGAGGGGTCCACTATACTTAAGGCTTTGCTATTCTAGCTCTTTAACCGTTCAGTAAGTGAGGCAATGACACGATCTAATTGTGTGAAATTTTTTGTCGCCCGCTGCACGATCAGTGAGCCCTGCAGGGCATCAATGAAGAGATAAGCTAAATCTTTTGGTGTTTCGTTGAAATTGAACTCACCTGATTTTTTACCTTTTGCAAGAATGCCTTCCAACCAATTCAAATGATCATCAAAGAAATGTGCCACTTCTGTTTGCATATCAGCGGGGAGCGCCATGAATTCGCCTGCAAGTGAGGCACAGAGGCAAATCTTATCTCCTGTTTCACCTAAATCCCGATACGGGGTAAAGTAAAAGCTGAGAGCTTGCATGGCTGTTACGGTTTCATCATCGTTTAAACGATTTAACGCAATGGAAAAACCATTCCTGTATCGCTGCACAACGGCAATGCCCAGCGCTTCTTTGCTTGCAAAGTGATGGGTAATACTTGGTTTCTTAATGCCAACCAAATCAGCAATATCTTGAAAGCTGATGGCGTTAAACCCTCTTTTTTGTATGAGGTCTTGACTGACATCAAGAATTTTATCTTTTGTGCTGACTACAGTATTCTCCATAAAGCCTTTACATGTCTCCTTAAATAGGGCTGCTTAAATTGAGCCGTGCTTGCTCCAAAACTGACAACCGTCTTTTGTTTTCATAACTGCTTCGCTCTGTTTGGGCAAACGGATCCAGCTGAATTTTTCCAAATTCTTGTCGTCTAATTCAGCTGTCCCTTCTAAAATCAGTATTTCAACACGTTGTCCCTCTGTTTTCAAAGTGAGCTCCGCTCCTGGTTCTAGTTTTTCAAGTTGAACATGTTCTCGGTCATTTTTAAAGAGCTGGAT
The DNA here is from genome assembly GCA_040367435.1 of Hyphomicrobiales bacterium 4NK60-0047b. Classification (NCBI taxonomy): domain Bacteria; kingdom Pseudomonadati; phylum Pseudomonadota; class Alphaproteobacteria; order Hyphomicrobiales; species Hyphomicrobiales bacterium 4NK60-0047b. Next base: position 145,289 of record BAABWY010000003.1, read on the forward strand.
TTGACTGTGGCCGTTGAAGTCTCCATTAATTTCGTTTTTTTTCCAGGATACTGAGTTTGTGTCCAGATTGACCTGAGGTTCACCTTGTTCGTCCATTTGGCATAGTTTCACAAAAATTACACAGCCCTCTTCACTGTGTGGAGCGTGGCTGCTGCCAGGGGGATTTCTAACATAGTAGCCTTTGCCATAGTCACCGGATTGGTCTGAGAAGGTACCATCCAGCACAATATATTCTTCGCCGCCTCCATGGGTGTGACTTGAAAAAGATGATCCCGGAGCATAGCGAACAATTGATGTGGCGCGCCCTGCTTCAGCTTCTTCTCTCTCTAAACGGCGCCTGTCAACGCCTGGCAATGGTGAGGGGATCCATTCCATTTTATCCGTTTCAATGATCAGTTTTTTTGAAAAGTCTAAATTTATATTGTTATCACTCATTAGAACACTCCCGTTTGAGCTCATTAGAACACTTCCGAATAGGGACGCAAGTCGAGTTCTTGTGTCCAGCATGAAATATCCTGTTTGATTAAATTTACATATTGTTGAGCGAGGGCTGTAGGTTTTATGCATTTATCAAGAGGCAAATTAAATTGCCCCTGCGCTCTTTTTCCTTCAATGATACCATCAACAATAACATGCGCTATGTGAATGCCCCACGGGCCGAATTCTCTTGCTAATGATTGGCTTAATGACCTTAAGGCAAACTTTGCTGAGGTGAAGGGAGCTGATTTTGCGTTTCCCTTGAGAGACGCTGTTGCCCCTGTGAAAATAATCGTTCCTGATTTTTGCTCAATCATATGAGGAATGAGTTCTTTGCAAACAGCGACAGCTGTTTTTACCATTGCTTCCCAACTGCCCTCAAACTCTTCAATTGAACACTCTAGAAATGGTTTTAAAACAAGTTGCGCCGGATTGTGAATATATACAGCTATTGAGCCGATCTCTTTTTCAAGGCGTTCTATCTCTGTTTTAATGAACTGACTATCATTTAAATCGCCTAACACAACTTCGCTATTCTGACCGTTACTTTGTTGTGCGTTTTGAAATTCTGAAACCAGCTCAGCTTTCTCATTTGAAGATCTTGCAATCCCCACCACATGATAGTCTTCAGATAACAACTCCTTCAAAAGAGCTTCGCTGAATTTGGATGCTGCTCCTATTCCGCCGATGATCGCAACTTGCTTTGTCATCTTACCTCTCTTTAAGCGCTTGCGCTTGGACGATTGGAGACCTCTTCGTACCATCGCTTGATATTTGGATAGTCTTCTAATTTCTCAATTTCAATGAATAGAGCAAAATCTATGGCACAAAGGGCTGTGATATCTGCAATTGAATATTTGTCGCCTGCTACATATTGGTTTGATGCAAGCTGTTTGTTTAATTGCTCTAAGCCGCTACGGGCCATTTCTCTATTTTTTTCGCCCCAGTCTTTATTTTGATATAATTCAAGAGCGCCCAAGCCTTCAGTCGCTTGGTGAAAATATGTGACAAAGCACCCCATGAGGGATTGCTCAACACGCCTTTGCCACATATCTACAACGGCGCTTTCTTTTGGGCTTGCTCCCATCAAATTTGGTTCTGGATAAGCCTCTTCAAAATAACGGCTGATTGCAAAGCTTTCACTTATATTGGTCCCATCATCTAGTTCAAGAAGAGGAACAGCAGCTGAAGGGTTTTTCTTTATAAACTCTTCTGTACGATGTTCACCTGAAGGGACATCAACTTGAACAAACTCAACATCCTCTATGCCTTTTTCGGCAAGGAACATACGCACTCTACGTGGATTGGGAAACGGGTTGTACTCATATAGTTTCATTGTATTTACCTTTACAATTTAAAGCAGACCGAGTGCTGTTAGACCAATGATTAACTGGCAGAAAAATCCCACTGCGAATGCAATGGTTCTGAGGCCAGGGATACCAAATGTGTAAACTAGAAAATGTGCCAGCCGGGCAAAGAAATAAACCATGGCTGCTGTGGCTGTGAGAGGTGTTGCCGCTCCTGCAATATGCAGAACGATAACTAGGGGGGCAAAAACAACAAGGTTTTCAACTGCATTTTCGTGAGCGCACATCATGCGCTTTGCCCATAGTGCGTTTGGGCTCGGGTCAGAATTGGGATTAAAAACGGCTTGTCCGATGCCCATCTCAATAAGACGATTTATAATGTAGGGCAGCCATAAAAGGGATGTCATCAAGGCGGTTAGTGTTAACCAATAGAGTTCTGGTGTCATGATAAGCTCCGTAAATATCATTTGCTAAATTTGTAATATTCAGGAATCTACCTTACGTTAGGTAGCTATGCAAGATGATTTTTTTATCACTCCATTTTGGAGGATCATTTTGTGTAAATTGTTGTTTTTATGAAATCTGATTTTTTACGTGCTTGTAACTATTTAACTAATTCACAAAAGACGAATACCGTGGGTAAAAGCTCTTGTTTATGATATTTATTCAACTATTTTAAAAGGACCGAGACCTCTATCATAAATTTATGTTTTAGAGCTGCTTTGCCCTTACATTAACTATCTAAAAGAAAGTTCCTCCCCTCGAGTATTTTTCTTTTTTATAGTTCTAAGAACATTTAGGCTTAAAACTTAAGCTCTTAACATTGCTGATTGCGACACCAGATATATGACCATGACTAAATTTTCTAAAATCGCCTTTGTTTCTGGTGACACAGCTGAAGCTGAACAAGCTGTTGCTGATCTGAAAGCTCGCTATGACCATTCTTCTGTAGAAGATGCCGATGTGATTGTCGCTCTAGGCGGTGATGGTGTTATGCTTCAGACTTTGCATTCAACAATAGATCGTCCCCGGCCCATTTATGGGATGAACTTTGGCTCTATTGGCTTTCTGATGAATGAATATAACCTGGAAGGTTTATTAGAACGGCTTGAACTTTCTGAGGAAAATATTATTCATCCCCTAAAATTGAAGGCATATAATGGGGAAAACCAGACTTTAAAGGCGCTGGCTATCAATGAAGTTTCTCTTTTTCGTCAATCTCACCAAGCTGCAAAGTTAAAAATTTCAGTTGATGGGCGTAAACGCCTGGCTGAATTAATCTGTGATGGGGTGATGGTGGCGACGCCGGCAGGCTCAACGGCGTATAACTTTTCAGCTCATGGTCCGATTTTGCCTGTGGGGGCTCAATTACTGGCTCTTACCCCAATTAGTCCATTCCGGCCAAGACGGTGGCGGGGGGCTCTCCTTAAAAATCATGCTACGGTTGAGATCGAAGCGCTCGAGCCTTTGAAGCGCCCGATTAACGCTGTTGCGGATCATCACGAATTTAAAGACATTCGGCGGGTGGAAATTAAGGAAGACCAATCTATTTCTTTAAGGTTGTTGTTTGACCCTGGCCATGCGCTTGATGAACGTATCATAAACGAACAGTTCTTTTACTCTTGATAAGGATTAACGCGTTTTTTGACCAAAACCGCTTTATCAGTCTGCGAATTACCCGTATTATTTTTGTTTTTGTCAAATCTTTCTTAAATGGTTCAAGCCTATAGTGTGTTCATTGAGAAATTCAGGAACCTTAAGTATTTAAGGAACTAGAGTTTAGTTTTGAGTTGATCTGGACCTGTAAACCTATGGCAAAAATTGAATTTGAAAAACTAAGATTCGTCGTTGCAGATGATAATGCGCACATGCGCCGCATCGTTCGGACTTTATTACGTGCTTTTGGTTCACGTGAAATTTGTGAAGCTGAAGATGGTGCTTCAGCTCTGGAAGCGGTGGAAAATTTCCTACCCGATATTCTAATTACTGATATTAAAATGCCAATTTTTGATGGTATCGAACTAACACAAATGATCCGTAATCCGGATGGTTCTAAACACCCTTATTTACCTATTATTATGTTAACTGCTTACTCTGAGCGTAAGCGGGTTCTACAGGCGAGAGATTCTGGTGTTACTGAGTTTTTATGTAAACCCGTTTCTGCAAATGCTCTTTATAAACGAGTTCAAAATGTGATTGAAAACCCTCGTCCCTTTATTAAAGTTAGCACCTATTTTGGCCCTGATCGTCGTCGTAGTGCTGATCCTAACTTTAATGGTGATGAGCGCCGTAAAACTGATTCAAATGCCTTCATGGTTGGCGAACAAGTTTCTCTGTAAGTAATACTAGTCAATAGAGATTGAAAAAACATGTCAACGGAAATGCAAAAAGCTAAAGATGAAGAAGTGATCGTCATTCCTCCACGGACTGACTTGAAAGACCGTGTTCTTAAGCCAGGAAGTGCAGGTAGTGCGTGCAAAAGAGCTATCAAGGCGGCCGAGAGTGCTATTGAAGAACTCAGTGCCGAGTTTGATGACTGGATGCTTTCTTCAATCGATGAGCTTCTCTCGAAGCTTCCACAAGTTCACCAAGATGGTCTTGATAGCGCAGCTGGCAAAGAAGTTCATACGATTATGCATGACTTAAAGGGCCAAGCTACAACTTTAGGATATCCGGTGGTTGCTGAGATTAGCGATACTCTTTGTAACTTATTGGAAAAAACACCAGATGTATCTCGGATTAGCCCAAAAATAGCTGAACTGCATGTGCGCTCTATTCAAACCATTGTGAAAGAATGCACAAAAGACCATGATGACCCTAAAGCGAATGCAATTTCTCTTGGCCTTCGGCAAATGGTGATGAAAATTCTAAAGCAAGAATTTGAACGGGCAGATCAAAAATAAACTTCAAGTTTATAATTTAGAGAATTTCACTTTTTAACAAATTTGATACCAAGTGACTTAGCCTAACCCACCTTTACGAAACAGCCCCGCTGCCTTTGATGAGCTTCTCTCACCCAACTCTAAAATGGGTTTTTGTTTTGCACTATTATTGGCCGCAAATTTTTCGTTTTTCACTCCAACATTTGAAGTACCACCCCACACACCAATTTGCCCTTGTTCACCTTGATTAACAGTGTTTTTCTTCTCACCATTTATAGCGCTGGCAAGGGTGACACCCTGATTATTTTGCAGTTTTTTTGTTGCAGGAGTTTTGCTTGTGAATAAGGTGCCATCCAGCCTTTGGTGAAAAATTTGACCAATATGGTTGGCCTTTTCATCCTCAAATGAATTTGTAGGCTGCAGTTCTTTTTGAAAATCTGCTGATCCTTGCAAAATAACAGGCTGCTTCACGGCTTCGAGTTCAGCAATTTTGATTTCCTGTTTGTTTTGTGCAACATCGATTTTCTGAACAGAATGGCGGCGAACTAAATTATGATACAAGCCTTTCACACTGACTGCGTTCCCACTTTTATAAAATAATGACTTGTTTGAATTAGCTGCTTGCGGGAATAAATCTGCTGCTTTCATATCTGGTTTTAAAGACGAGGCATGAATTAATTTACTGCCATTATGAGCGCCTAGAAAATGGGCGATGTATAGTTCCCCTGATGTGGGTTTTCTGCCAATTTTGGCTTCAATGGTTTCAGAATTTTGCTGTGTAAAGGCTCCTGCCATGAGGGCCGCGACTTCGGGCTTATTGCGAAGCTCAAGAATTTCGCGCCGAGTTTCAGCATCATTCACGCGGTATTTTCCTGAACTAGTTTTTGTGATTTGAGCCGCAGCTTCTTTTAATCCCAGTTCTGGCCCTTTTTCTTTGACCATTTGCAACCACGTGCTTTCTATGAATTGGAACAGGCCAGAAGCACTTGATGTTGGTGCTTTTACAGTTGGGCGAAAGCCACTTTCGCGCTTGGCAGTATCCACTAAATATTGAAAATCAACCCCCGTTGCAGCAGCTGCTTTTTTCAGTGCGGATTCAATTTTAAGGGGTATTTGAGTGGTGGAACCAACAGCCATAACTTTACCAGTTCTATTCTTTAATACGCACTACAAATATGAGATATAAGATTTGTACAACTTTACGCGATCTTTATTAACGCTCTGTTAATCTTTGAATAACTCCCTTGCCCGACCGAAAAGTTCCAAGATTTAGGGCATTTTTCAAAAAAATGGCTTATTTCATGATAATAGTTACAATTATTTTGTTAGCTTTTGACCTAAGTCTGTATGTTAAGTCCTATAAAGCTATGGTTGAGTTCATAGAAAAGCTGAACTATTTACGTCAAAGTGTTAAAATGTTCTATTCATCAAAATGACGTGTCATTCTCAAATTTTTGGAAATAAGCATATGTTTTACTTAAGTCTAGGCCTAAAGAAGTTTCATTGCTTGCTCGCCCTCCTTTTGGTCTTTTTAGTATCATGTTTTCTTTATCTCATTTCTTTTGCTTCCCTCGCCTTTTCAGCTGACCATCAAGCTTTTTCCGCCCAACAAACCATGCTTATCCTTGATGGCTCTGGGTCTATGTGGGGGAAGATAAAAGATGGTCACAAAATTTTAGTGGCTAGAAAAGCAATTGCCGGTGCTATTCGCCCTTTTGAAGGAAAATTAAACCTTGGGCTGATGTCTTATGGACATAGAAAACGAGCGGCATGCCTGGATATTCAGCTTCTTAAACAAACATCACCTTTAAACCCTCTTCAATATTCTCGCATTGTAAATCGCATTAAACCCATTGGTAAAACGCCGATTACGTCTACTTTGAATTCAGCTGTTAAAATTTTAAATAGAAAAGGCCCTGTTGGATCATCCATTATCCTTCTTGCCGATGGGCCAGAGAATTGCCGAAAAGATCCATGCTCATTAATCACAGCCGAATTTGCGAAAAGAAACAAACTGATTGTGCATGTGATTGCTTTTTCGATGTTGCCTAAAGATGCAAAATCTCTGCGTTGTTTATCTAAAAATAGTGGTGGTAGTTTTCATACTCCTTCAAACAAAGAAACTTTGGAAATTGCCCTTACAGCCGCTTTAAATTCTAGTTTAAAAGGCCTCCCTCTTAAGGCACCGATCAATAAAAAACCTGTCCCTAAAAAGATTATTGTTAAGCCTGGCATTAAACTTTCAGCCCACCTTGGAGCGAAAAGCCCTGCTTTGAAAAAGGGTATCTCATGGAAAATTGAAAAATTAACAGATGAGAAGATTGCAGAGCGCGACTTACCTCCCTGGACTAGTAAAAGAGCAGAAACCGAATTTGATTTATCTCCTGGAGCTTATCGTATTGTTGCTGACTTTGATGACTATCAAGTCATTAGAGACATTGAAATTAAAAAGAACAGGCGTGAATTGGCACGTTTTGTTTTTGATTTAAGCCAATTTCAACTGCCTGCTGGATGGGCACTTCCTGACAGCCGATCTGGTTTTGGTAAATTGTTACTTGAACGCCAAGCGGATTTAAGACAAAAGACTAATTCACCTCACCAAAAAAGTGAGACTCTCCTTTATGATTTAGCTAAGACTTCAGAAATTCGCTTAATCCCTGCAGGTACTTATAAAGTTTCAGGTATTGAGAATGGGAAAATGAAGAACTGGTTTTTGCACGCAGCACCTGGCAAACTTATTCAAATTCCTATTTGGCAAAAAACAGGTCGTATCCGCTTTGATTTAAAAAATGCCTCAAACGGCACCGCTTTATCAGCGCCATATATCAAAATATACAGAACCGACCTGAAACCTGATAAGTTAGTAGAGACAGCTCGTTCTCGGGCAAAGGCTCCTCAATTTGATCTCGCACCTGGAAAATATCTAGCGCATATAACTGATGGTTATTCATCGATGCGTCATAGTTTCTCTATCAAATCCGGAGATTCTTCGAAAGAAGCACTTTCTCTTGAGCAGGGATCTCTAAAAATTCAAATTTCTAATCAAACTCCGGAAGAAGCCCCGCACCTTGAAGTTTTGAGAATTCAAAAGAACTCTGACATAAAACACATCACTGACCTTTCTGATTTTCAAAATGAAATTAAACTTTCTCCTGGAAAATACAGACTTATCTACAGAACTTCGCAGACAGATGGGGCACGTATAAAAGATGTTGAGATTAAAAATGACGAAACAAAAACTGTAAAATTTGCTTCTCGCCAAACCCTGGTGAGCTTTTTAATTTCAAAACGCAGCGATGCTCTCTCTCGCCATCAAATATTTTGGCAGTTATTTGATCAAAAAGGAACTATGGTTTGGCAAAGTGTTGAACCAAAGCCAAGTTTGTACTTATCTGCTGGGACGTACAAAATAGTGGCAGAGATTGGAAACGATAAATTTAGATCAAAGCTTAGAATAAAGGGAAGAAAACCCAAAATTTTTGATTTATCTGACAAGCAAATCAACTAAGGTCTACATCCTATAGTAGTTACACTTTTGGCAAACCAAAACGACATTAGGTTTATGAAAGTCATAGATTTATGAAAATTGAACTCGTTTTTAATTTTTGTATCTTACTATTTAAACAACAGAATGAGAACGTTATGTCTCCAAATAAACTCAATATCTCTAAGGCTTACAAAAGAGCTTCGAACAATCAAAATAGGCACACTGCAGCATATAAATTAGCGCTTTGTCTTTTTTGTAGTTTATTGTTTTTGCCCAGCACTTCCTTCAAAGCAGTGGCTCAAACTGATAATACTCCTTCGGTTGTTTTTATATATGGCTTATCAAAAAGCATGTGGGCAAAGCTGGATAATGAGATCAAGGTCACTATCACTCAGAAGGCTCTTGCCAGCGCATTAAAAACTTTTGATAAAAAGATCAATGCTGGATTACTGGCTTATGGTCACATAGCTAGTCGTGGCTGTAATTCTGTTCAAGTTATCAAGACTTTGCAGAAATTAAACGCCTCAACCTTTGTGCCTGTGATTAACCCGTTACGACCACGCGGAGCCGCGCCGATCGGTCAATCTTTGCTTGATGCAGCCAGTTTAGCGAAAGACAAATCCAAACCTTTGCGCATTATTCTACTAAGTGATGGTGCTGGTAAATGCCCGCTTGATCCATGTGAGACCGCTTTAAGTTTAAATGGGGCAAACCCTAATATTACGATTGATGTTATTGGCATTGGCAAAGCAAACTCCCCAACCATTAATCCGCTTAGTTGTGTGATTTCTCCTTCAAATGGCAAGCTCACTTATGCAAGAACAGCAAAAGAAATTAGCGTTGCCCTTGGAGCCAGCATTGAACGCGCGAAGCTTGTAAAGCCTGTTCTTGTTACTCAAAACAAACTACAAGAAAAAGATGAAAACTCATGGGCTGGCGCGACTGAGATTGTTGTAACGCCAACAAAAAAAACAATTACTGGTGCTGTCGAGAATGAAGGTAAGACAGAGATTAAGGATAAGTTTCAGCAGAACAACTTGAAGATTAACACGACACATGGCGGTCTTGCCCTTGTTGCTCATTTAAATGATGGGGGCGCTGAAATAAAAACAGGGCTTGTTTGGCGGATTTACAATGAAAAACCCGATAAGAAAACCGGCAAACACAAACTTATTAGTGCGCACCGCACTGCGGCGCCTGTCATGTCTCTTTCCAAGGGAACATATTTGATTAATGCTGCCTATGGTCGTTCATTTTTAACACGCAAAGTTAAAGTAGAGCCAGGTAAGAACTCAACAGAACATTTCATACTCAATGCAGGTGGTTTGCGCATTAGTTCTGTTCTTGCAAATGGCACACCGATCTCTGAAAACAAGGTAACGTTTGATATTTATTCTGATGAACGTGACCAATTTGGTAAACGGCTTAAGGTGATTGGTAAAGTCAGACCCGGTGTTGTTGTTCGCCTCAATGCTGGGATTTATCATGTTGTTAGCACTTATGGTGACGCAAATGCGCAATCAAGAGCTGATATTTCTCTTGTCGCTGGTAAATTAACTGAAGCAACGATTAATCATCGTTCAGCTAAGGTTACTTTTAAACTGGTTTACCAAAAAGGCGGGGAAGCTCTTGCCGATACGAAATGGAGCCTACTTTCGCCTAGGGGAGATTTAATCAAGAAAAGCGCTGGTGCTTTGCCTACTCATATCTTAGCTGCTGGAGATTATACAATCCTTGCTGAACGAGGCACTCAAAAATATAGTCAAAGTTTCACTGTTACAGCTGGTGACGCAAAGCAAGTTGAAGTGATTATTCAGTAATACCTCTCACGGCTATTCGATGAGCTAAAGCTCATAGTCCTCCGAGAGGCGGTGCTAGGCACCGGGCTGCGCTGACGCTATGCCATGTCCTGATGCCGAAAAGGCATCACTCCTTTAGTTTTCTCTCACGGCTATTCGATGAGCTAAAGCTCATAGGCCTCCGAGAGGCGGTGCTAGGCACCGGGCTGCGCTGACGCTGCGCCATGTCCTGATGCCGAAAAGGCATCACTCCTTCTTCGGGTAGCTAACTCTGTGATGCAGTATTTAATAAAAAACCCGCAAGATGTTTTATCTTGCGGGTTTTTCTGTTTTATTCCTTAAAAGCTATCTCATGTCTGGTGGGGTAGCTTCTTTGACCAAGGCCTCGATGGCTTCGTCAACATTCACAACCTCTTGGTCTTTTGATCCTAGGCGACGAATTGAGACTGTGTCTTCTTCAGCTTCGCGTTTACCGATGACAAAAAGCACCGGCACTTTTGCATGTGAATGCTCGCGTACTTTGTAGTTGATTTTCTCATTGCGAATATCAAGCGTTGCCGTAAGGCCAGCTGCTTTTAATTTATCCATGACTTTTTCAGCAAATGGTTCTGCTTCAGAAACAATTGTACAAACAGCCACTTGCTGCGGTGCTAACCAGAGTGGGAAACGACCAGCATAGTGCTCAATTAAAATGCCACAGAACCGCTCAAGTGAGCCAAACATCGCGCGATGGATCATCACAGGGTGGGCTTTGTCACCGTCTGAACCGATAAAGAAGGCGCCAAGTCTGCCCGGCAGATTCAAATCCACCTGGACTGTACCGCATTGCCAATCACGGCCGATTGCATCACGAAGCACATATTCAAGCTTTGGCCCGTAAAACGCGCCTTCGCCAGGGTTGAGCTCATAGCTCATACCGGCTTTTTCAACGGCGGTTTTAAGCGCTGCTTCAGACTTATCCCAAACTTCATCAGAGCCAACGCGTTTTTCTGGACGATCTGAGAATTTGATAATCACATCTTCAAAACCAAAGTCTTTGTAAATAGATAGGATCATTTCATTCAGATGAACGCATTCTTCTGTGATTTGCTCTTCAGTACAGAAGACATGCGCATCATCTTGTGTGAAGTGGCGCACACGCATCATACCGTGCAAGGCACCAGAGGGTTCATATCTGTGAACTTTACCGAATTCTGCTACACGATAAGGAAGGTCGCGATATGACTTTAAACCATTTTTAAAAATCTGAACGTGACCTGGGCAGTTCATTGGTTTACAGCAATAAACTCGCTCATCTGGTGTTTCTGTGGTGAACATATGCTCACCAAATTTTTCCCAGTGACCTGATTTTTCCCACAGTCCTTTATCCATCATGTCAGGGCTGTTAACTTCTTTATAATCGTTTTCTTCCTGGCGACGGCGCATATACGCGATCAGCGTTTGGAACAATCTCCAGCCTTTATCATGCCAGAAAACAGAACCTGGTGCTTCTTCCTGGAAGTGGAATAAATCCATCTCACGGCCTAAGCGGCGGTGATCGCGCTTCTCAGCCTCTTCTAAACGGTGAAGGTAAGCCTTTAATTCTTTATCAGAACTCCAGGCCGTTCCATAGATACGCTGAAGCATTGGGTTGTTTGAATCGCCGCGCCAATAAGCGCCGGCTAATTTAAGTAGTTTAAAGCCGGTTCCGATTTGCCCTGTTGAGACCATGTGCGGCCCACGGCAAAGGTCCATCCATTCCCCTTGTTTATACATCTTAAGGTCTTCACCTTCAGGAATGGCATCAACCAGTTCAACCTTGAAGTTTTCTCCTTTAGCCTTGAAATGTTCAATGGCTTTTTCACGGCTCCAATATTCTTTGGTGAAGGGTTCGTTTTTCTTGATGATTTCATGCATTTTCGCTTCGATTTTTTCTAAATCATCAAGGCTAAACGGCTCTTCTCTTGCAAAGTCATAAAAGAAACCATCTTCAATCACGGGCCCAATTGTCACTTGGGTTTCTGGCCAGAGGGTTTGCACAGCTTCTGCCATCACATGGGCAGCGTCATGGCGGATCAACTCAAGAGCTTCTTCATTGTCTCTTGTGATAATGCCAACTTGGCCGTTTTTCTCAATTGGGTCTGCTAAATCTTGCAGCTCGCCATCCAGGGAAATTGCCAGTGCTTTTTTTGATAGTGATTTAGAGATGGATAATGCGAGTTCTGAGCCTGTGATGCCGTCATCATAGTCACGAACTGAGCCATCGGGAAATGTTAGTGAAACCATTTGGAAACCTCTCAATCGCTGCAAACCAGTGCAGGTAAGTGGAAAATTGAAGTCTAAGACTTTATTTAAATAATTAGAATAAGGGGCATCTACACGTTTTAGGGTAGAAAGTCCAGTGTTTGAAGCTAAGGCCTATTTTATTTAGCAACATTGATCGCTTTTAGCTTCTCTGACTAGGCCATCAACATATTAAGTCATGTGTATAACTGACATTGGGCATCTCGTCATCACTGGCCAATTCGGCTAAAATCGCGGTACTGAATCGCGCCTTTTTTCTTTGTTCAAATCTATAGAGTGATATCAAGCCTTTAGAACAACTGATTAAGAACATTCAGACTGAGTTTCTTATATTACCAATCTATTTGTCTTTTGTGCTGATTGGATTTTTCACTTTCAGATACTTTGCTTTAGCTTGAATACTAAGCTTTGGCTAAAAGGGAATAGACATTTAGATGTTTACGGCTCGCTCAATAGTCGATTTTGTAGCAGATGTCTGGCGCGATGTGCGCCGGCTCTTGCTTGTCCTTTGGCTTTGCCGTGTTAGTACTGCAAGTGCATTACTTGCGTTGGTTCTTAGTTTCTTACCACAAGTTCAAGACCTCTATACAGAGCTTACTTATTATCAAAACCCAACAACGGCTGATTATATAAATACATTCAAATTCTGGTTTACCTTTTATGGGTTGAGTTTTCTTTGGGCATTTATTGTTCATTATTGCGCGCGGACGGTGTTATCTTTTGAAAGCTGGCCATTGTCTCGGGGTGATGAGGCGGCTTATGCTTATTGGATTGAAGCTGTGCCTCGTTATCTGGGGTGGACTTGTATCATTGCCATATTCATTGGCCAGGTAAATGCGCTAAGAAACCTGCAAATTGACGATCAATTTCTCATTAGCAGCGCGCCAAACCAATTTATTCTGCCGCTTATATTTGTACTTGGTGGTTTAGTTCTTGTTCAAACGATTACGCGACGTTTAGGGCGCTCGGCTTTTATTCTTTCTGGCATTGCCATTCTTTATTGGCTAGCTGCTGCAAGTGATCTATATTTTAAAACACGCCTTGCTGAGCATTATCGTATGCAGGTTTTGCATAACTTAGCTCTCCCATTGGTAACCATTTTGTGGGGGGTTGTATTTTACACATTTGTTGCAAAACGGAGGGCGCTTCTTGGCTTTTTAACTAGAGTGCTTCCTGCGTCGCACCGATTTATGCTTCGCCGTACACGGGCCCTTTCCGAATATCTTCCCATTCAAGTTCGCCCCAATCACACACAGCAACTTAAAGCCAACAGTCCCAAGTTTTTCCCCTTTCGTAAATTAGGGCTCTTTCGTTTTGAAGCTCCTTCTGAGAATGTACGCGGGCTGATGCTTGGTCTTTTCGCGCTCACGTTAGTTATGATTATTTGGGCATTATTTGCTCTTAATAGCCCTGACCAGCCGCCATTTGAAATTGGACGTGCCTTGTTATTGCCTGTCTTACTTTCAATTTGGGTGCCACTCCTTACTACCGTTACGTTTCTTTCAAACCAATTACGGTTTCCTTTTCTCACCGTGTTCATCATTTGTGGCATTGCGCTTAGTTGGGGCTTTGGAGACAATCATGATGTTGAACTGACGTCTGTCATACAGAAAAAAGACACACAGAAAATCTCTGATAAACTTAGCTCTCCCGTGCAAGGCTCACAAAAGTTAGCTTTAAAAAAAGCGCTTGAAATTTGGATGGATCATCATAATTGCAAGGAAACGCCGCGGGCCTGCCCGCCGCCTATTCTCATTGCCGCAAGTGGCGGTGCCTCTCGCTCTGCATTTTTTGTAGCAACAGTTCTTGGTGAATTACACGATAATCCCTCTCTTTTCTGGCCCAAGCAATTGCCAAATTCTGAACGCCCGAAAACGGCTCAAGATGTGGCTAAACATATTTTCGCGATCTCTTCTGTCTCAGGAGGGTCTTTAGGAAGTGCTGCTTATGCGGCTTCATTAAAGACAAGCTCTTCCAGCCTTTATGGAACGGATCCTTGTAAGGGGCAGCCTTTGCGGCAAGACGGATTATTGTTTTCTGTGCCAACGGCCTCTAAGGATAAAGTTTACTATCAGCCCAATTGGAAAAACTGTTTGCAGGCGATTACAGCTGGCGACTTTTTATCACCAGCGATGATCTCTTTCGCATTTCGTGATAATCTTGCGCTTTCAAGTCTTATCGGGTTACTCACAAAAACAGACCGAGCAAAAAGTCTGGAGCAGGCATGGCACAAACGGTTTCAGTATTTGACAGAGCGCCCTCACCTAGTAGAGCCGCTTCTTTCTTATGTCCCTAATGAAGAACACTGGTTGCCACTTTTATTATTAAATGGCACATCTGTTTCGACAGGCAAGAGGGTGATAGCAACGCCGTTAGAGCCTAGTTACAATATCAGAGATAAAATTCAATTTGCTCCTTATTTGGCAAGTGCGGATCAGAGCCAGTCGTCTGCCTCACCGATTGTTTCAATTTTCACAGACAGTTTGGATCTCCATGAACTTCTGGCGCATAAAATTGACGATGGCCAACTAGCAGCAGAAAATTGGGACAGTGAACAATCTCAAGAGGCCATTCCTGATATTTCCATCTCCAAGGCTATTTCGCTTTCGGCTCGTTTTCCTTTGATTTCTCCGCACGGAAATTTACGCAATGTACAGGGACGGATTATCGACCGGGTTGTTGATGGGGGGTATTTTGACAATTCAGGGATGCTAACAACTTTGGAGCTTGCCAAAGCAATTGAAACTCTTTCAAACAATGCTTTGAAGCCCATTCTCATTCAAATTAGCAACCACCCGGTTACGCTGAAAGAGAGCCCAGAACATTTACAAAGCGCAGAAAAGTTTCGCTGCCCTGAGCATAGTTTTGTTAATCACAACCCACCACCAGAAGAGCACCAATTTTTACCTGAGCTAACCTCAGTTACCAGCGCGCTATTAAATGCACGTGTCGCCCGAGGGAGCCATGCGATCGCGCTTGCCGGTATTGATGGCCAAGACAGGTTTGTCCATTTTCAAGTGGCTGGGATTAAAGATGAGCTTGGATCTAGCAAACGGCTTTCAATGAGTTGGTGGCTTTCGAAATCTGTTCAGAACGCTTTGAACAATCAAATGAAGTGGAAACGGGATGATAGACAAAGCGAGAACCTCACCTTAAATCAAAAATTAAATCCGGCCTTTTGTGCTATTCGCAAATTTAGAAAAGCACAGTTGAACCATTGGAAACATCGGGTGAAGCCTCAAAAGCTGAAAGAGGAAAATGCTATTGCTCGCGGCCAAACTGAGGGGAAATCTGATAGGGAAGACCGGGTAAGTCCTACTGAAGTGGATGGTACTTTCACAGGTTCAATAAAACAGAAGTAATGGCCATAGCTCAGTTGTTGTTTTGTTTTTCATCTTTTTGACCCAAACTCTTTTTTCTCCAAACTCCATAAGCCCAGGCTTTCCAAAGCGGGTAAGTAACATCTGTTAAATCCGGGGCTGGATCAAACCCATGACTGCCGCCTGGCCCACATCGCCATACACGCGACAAAGTTAGCCAAAACCCTTTCCATGCTCCATTTAGATTTATTGCGTCGATTGCATATAATGAGCAGCTTGGTTCATGACGACATTGCCGCCCCATAATCGCTGAGAGAGAATATCGGTAGACATAAATCGGCAGTTTTAGTGCCCAGCGCGTAGATAAATCTAATAGAGTTATTATATTCATGGCCTTAACTTTTTGTGTTTTTTTTCAACACCTCGTCTAACGCTGCCAGTGTTGCTTCGAATACAAGCATCATTGATGTGTGCCTGGGTTTGTAGTCTTTTACCGGATAGAGCACTTCGAGGTCTGACCACATGCCTTTAGGTGCTGGTCCATCTTCTTTAAGCATAGCTAACATTTCATCTCTAATGGCCTCAATATCACCTTTGGTTAAACCAATGGCATTTTGGGCCATCACTGAGGCAGCCGCCTGGCCGAGAAGGCATGCTTCAACTGTTTGACCATATTTGCTTATTTTTCCATCTGTAACATTCAGGTCGACATGAATTTTTGAGCCACATAATTTTGAACTTTTGGTCGCAGACCCGTCTGCCTCTTCAAAAGCTGCCGTTTGAGGCATTGAAGCGACCACTTCTAGAATTTTGGTGCTGTAAATATCTTCCGGGGCGTTCATTTATTGTTGTGGTCCTTCATTAAGATAAATCTAGTAAAAATAATGCTTATGCTTGAAACCTGTTCATTACCCCTGTATATGTTACATTGTAACATTAATGAGGTGTGAGTTTTTTAATTTTCTGCCGCGTTTTGTCGCTGCAATTTTATTTCACATACATACCGTCTAATATGTTATATGAAAAACTTAAGCTCAAGGGCGAATTAAGCGAGGGCATGATCAGAGTTTTTAAGCTGACCATTAGTTTTTATTCATTTTATTCATTTTATTTGATGAAATTAAAACTTAAAAGTGAAAGCTAGAACTTACAAGATATGACCTTCTATCTCTTTTCGTACAGCTGAAATGAAAGCTCATTTTATATTTGCTTTCTCTAACAGAAACGATTAAGTGCTCAAAATTGAGTATTCCGTAAACAATGATATGCCGAAATGATCTTATATCACCCTATCATATCTTGGGTACCTTGAGACTGAGCTTAAAAAATTAGGTGACAAATGACTACCATAACTAACACTCCTTCCAAAAACAAATCTGACAGTTTAAAGAAATCGACAAATGGCAGCAAAGATCCGCTTACTTCACGTCCTACTCGAGAAGAAGCTGAAGACGCCGTGAGAACATTGATTGCCTGGACTGGAGACGACCCGACACGCGAAGGGTTGGTTGATACACCCAAACGCGTGGTGAAAGCTTATGATGAATTTTTCAAAGGCTATAATGAAGATGCTTTAGAGATTTTATCGCGCACATTTGAAGATGTTGATGGCTATGATGATATGGTTATGCTGCGCGGAATTGACATGAACTCACATTGTGAGCATCACATGGTGCCAATTATTGGCCAGGTTCATGTTGCTTATATTCCTTCAGATAAGGTTGTTGGAATTTCTAAACTTGCGCGCATTGTTGAAACTTTTGCCAAGCGTTTGCAAACACAAGAAACTATGACAGCGCAAATTGCCAATGTGATTGATCAAGGATTAGCCCCGCGCGGCACCGCTATTTTGGTTGAAGCTGAACATCAATGCATGTCTATGCGGGGTGTGAACAAACCAAACGTCGCAACTATCACCACTCGTTTCACGGGTGTATTTCAAGATGATAGTGATTTAAGAAATCGCTTTTTGGGAATGATTAATAATGGCAAATGATGGCGCCGGGAACCTTGATGAAACTTTAGCTTTCACCCCTAAGTTTGACAGTGATGGTTTGATACCTGCCATCGTTATAGAAGCTTCCTCAGGCACGCTTTTGATGCAGGCTTTTGTGAATATTGATGCTTTGAAGACCACCCTTAAGACCGGATACGCTAATTTTTGGTCTCGGTCACGCCAAGCTTATTGGCAAAAGGGTGAAACCAGTGGCAACCGCTTGCTCATCAAAGATGTGCTTATTGATTGCGACCAAGATTCCATTTGCTTCATGGTTGAGATGGAAGGTACGAAAGCGGCTTGCCATACAGGACGCCAGAGCTGCTATTATCGCAAATTGTCTATTAATCATGATCAGTCCACCTCGGGAAGTGAAATCTCTTTATCGTTTAACGATATGAAACCGCTCTTTAATCCAAGAGACGTTTACGGAACATAATTTTCTCTCACGGCTATTCCAAGCGCTTATGGCGCTTGGGCCTCCGAGGTGCGGTGCTAAGCACCGGACGCCCCTGGCGTCATGTCCTTCAACCCGAAATGGGTTGAACTCCTTCTTCGTATGGTGAGTTTTTCTTTTCTCTCATGACTATTCTCTTTTAGTGGCGCTTCAGTTGCCCACAAGCAACCGCGCTACTGAAGCTCATAGGCCTGCGAGGTGCGCTGCTAGACACCGGATACCTATGGGGTTATATCCCTCAATCGTTTAACTAAGCTCCTTCTTTGGATTGGGGAAGATTGAGCTTTCACTCATCGATGAATGTTTCATTCAACAATAATTCATTAATGGAGTTCTAGTATAGTAACCATAAGGCTAGCTTCACATAGCCTCATTTTGAAACAGGGATTAAGCTTGTTTATAGGAGTTTTTTGCACAAGTGAGAGTTATAGCAGCACGCATTTCGTAAGCTATCTTTATTAATGAAAGAGAGTGAGATATGAGACAGAAAAAAATAGGCATTGCACTTGGTGGAGGTGCAGCACGTGGCTGGGCTCATATTGGCGTTCTAAAGGCTCTTGAGAAAATCGGAATTAAACCGGATATTGTCGCCGGCACCTCTATTGGCTCCATTGTTGGTGGTTGCTATGCTGCTGAAGAACTTCCTCAACTAGAACATTTCGCAACCAAACTCACATCCCGTAAAGTCCTTGGTTTTATGGACTTAAATCTTGCTGGTTCAAGTTTGATTACTGGCAAGAGGATTTGTGCAACTCTTGAAACCCACCTTAAAGATGTCCGTATTGAAAACATGAAATGCCAATATATTTCAGTGGCGACAGAGCTTGGCTCTGGCCATGAAGTCTGGATGGATAAGGGCTATTTGGTTGATGCTATGCGTGCGTCTTATGCACTTCCTGGAATTTTCAAACCGGTCAACATTAATAATCGCTGGCTTTTTGATGGTGCCATTGTCAATCCCATACCTGTTTCAGTGTGCCGGGCATTTGGAGCTGATATTGTTATTGCTGTGAATTTGAACAATGATTCCTACGGCAAGGGAACTGTCATTTCCAGTCACGAAGCCACAGAGATCGAGCACACCCCAACAGAAGATGAAAGCAAACTGAACCGCAAAACGACTTTGGGGAAATGGCGCTCCCGTTTCTTTAGTGAAAAGAGTGAGAGCCCTGGAATTTCTAAAGTTATGCTGGATGCCTTTAATATTACTCAGGACCGTATCGCCCGTGCGCGACTTGCTGGTGATCCGCCTAATTTCTCAATCAAACCACGTTTAGACGATATTGGGTTGTTTGATTTTCATCGGGCTGAGGAAATGATTTCTTTAGGAGAAGAGGCAACTTGGCGCGCTCGTGATGAACTTGAGCATCACCTTGGCTCCCTTGCAGCATAGGATATGATCTAGAAATTTTAGCTACAATTTTCAAATAGCCATTTCGGGTTGACTACAAAGCTATGTTTTGTCTTGGAGTAGCCACAAGACATTAGCTGTTCTGCCTCCCCATAGGCAAAACAGCTAATGAAGAATTAAAAAACTTACCTATCTCAACAATGATCTGAAAATCCAAGTTTCAAGAGCTTAATTGAGCTGTTTAATCAACCAGTTGCGATGTAGCTTCTCATTGCGTTTGCTTCAAGCTCAGCTTCAGCAATTCTTTGCTGAACAACGTCACCGATTGAGATAATCCCTTTAAGTTTACCTTCTTCAACCACGGGCATGTGGCGGAACCGCTTAGACGTCATAATTCCCATGATCTTATCGACGCTATCATTGCGGTCACATGTAATGATATTTTCTGTCATGATTTCTGAAACAGATTCATTCGTGACATCCACGCCCATGTGAGCAATCGCGCGCACCACATCTCTTTCAGAGACAATCCCAGCTAAAGTGCCGTCTTCATTTGTGACAACAATGGAACCGATACCAAATTTGGCCAATGTTTTTGTCACTTCAAGGATTGGAGTTGAGGTCGATACAGTGATTACATCACCGCCTTTAACGTTCAGGATGGTATTTACATTCATAGATTTCTCATAGCTCCTTCTTTTATAGAGGTTAACTTTCCGGATAGAGGTTAACTGTCTACGGTTTCATTGAAGGTCTTTTGCGAATTCTTATGGCTGTATTTTTTTTATTGGACCTTTTAGACCTGCAAAGTTTTCTTCAATGAAGTTACTATGATGCCTTATGCGTCAGGTTGACGCAAGTTTCCCTGTGAAAATTCATTAATAAGCGTGATCACTTGATTAATTTTCAAATAAATACAGCTAAGAATACAAGCGAAGTTGGAAGATTAATCCTATTTAATAACCTTAATTCTGCGTAATTCCAGCACTTGGACCCTTGTTTTTATGATTTTGTCTCTGTTGGCATAGTGCCTGCTACTTATTGCCTATTATCTAAATTAAGCGAGCAATCAGCTTTATTTTACACAGTTTCGTTTCATAAAATAACAATGGGCATGCAATATAAAAATGTACCAACAAGAAAACCAAGACCTTCTCGACTACTGGAACTCAGTTCGCGGAAATAGAATTGCGCCGAAACGAGTGGAAATTATCCCCTCCGCCATCGGACATATTTTACCTGTCACTTTCATATTAGAGAAAAGAGCGACAGAAAAATTACATTTCCGTCTTGCGGGGAGTAAATTATGTGAAATCTTTGGCCGTGAATTTAGAAGCTTGGATTTTTTAGATTGCTGGCCATCAGATGAACGTCCTATTTTATCGACTTATCTCAATCAGTTATTGACTGATGGAACCATCGTCTCTGTCGTTTTTCAGGCGAAATCATCCAATGATCATATTGGTGACTTTGAAATGTTGTTCTTACCTATGATTCATGGTGGTACAACAATTGACCGTATTCTTGGTTCTATTAGTCCGATTGGCGATATTCCCTGGCTTGGTTTAACCGAATTAGAGTTTCATGAAATAAGTGAAGTCCATATAAGTTTGCTGCGTAGTAGTTCTTTGAAGCAACAAGCGTCTCCAGCTCGCTCTGGTCTCTTTTCTTCAAATGTAACGGCACTTCCTTTTTTGCCACATAAGAGATTGGTTGAGGGGAAGAATTGTTCGCTTCGTGTATTTGAAGGTGGCAAAACTGACTGATCAGTTTCTTTTGTCATCATGCTGATGCATGGGCTTTACTTACAAATTGACTGGCAAATTGACTGGAAATTTACTCTTTTTTCACCATAAAATTTAGATTTTTTCGAAATAGATCAAATTTTATACAAATTATCTCCGGCTATTATTCATTCATTAACTCACAAAACATTATTCTGTAAGCTACTTGTTATCAAGAAGATGGGCTTTGGAATAACTATATGTCATCCACTAGTGAAACTGGAAAAGTCTCTGATTCAGTCTTAAAAGACTTTATTAAGGACACAAGTACAGGAAATAATGATTATTTAATCATTAAACAACATGAGACCCAGAAAGATGGTGTTGAGCGCCGACGTTTTCGCCGCTTTAACATGCGTCTTATGGGACGTTTTATGTTGGAAGATAAAACGGAATATACCTGCCGCGTGTTGAATATTTCCGCTGGTGGCGCTGCTATCGCCTCATCTGTTAACCCAGCTGTTGGTGAGCAGGTTATTCTCTATCTTGACCATATTGGACGGGCCAAAGGCCAAGTCATGCGATCGGAGCCCGAAAGTTTTGGTGTTGGCTTTGATATGTCTGATACTCAGCGTGAGCGTATTGCGCTGAAGATTTCCTGGCTCGTCAATCAAATTGATGGCGAAATGCCGGACATGCGCCGGCATCATCGCTTTATTGCTAATAATCGAGAAGTCTCCCTTATTCTGCCTGGTGAGATTGATATTACCTGTCAGGTTCAGAACTTTTCTTTAAGTGGTGCTTCTATTATCACCACTGCTCGCCCTCCAATGGGCTCACAAGTTACCTTAGGACAATTAAAAGGAACTGTTGCTCGCTACCACGATGAAGGCATCGGTATTGAGTTTACAACAGCCCCTTCTGCTGCCCTATTGTTATCTGAATTTGGAACATTATCGCCTTAGATACGATGTATCTATGTTTTTTTAGCTTCAGATGCCCACAAAGCATCCGCTAAGTTTTTTTAGCTTCAGATGCCCACAAAGCATCAGCTAAGTTTTTTTAGCTTCAGATGTTTTTAATTAGCTTTCAGGTTTCCCACTAGAAACCGGCCTAAAACATCCGCTAATATTTTTGAATTTATTATGCCTTATTTAAGAACCAGAGTTTAAGTTAAAATTTTAAGTAAATTTGAGTAGAAGCTGATTTAAAAGTAACTAAATTTGTGGCGCGCGTATTTGCGTCATAGAAAAGTTTTTGTGTCATGCTCCCCATTAGTAACAGAGTGTAGGGGACTAAAAATGTATCGAGTAATTTATAGTCTTGCGTTTTTCGCAATTTGTATAAGTAGCTATTCAACCAATGCCACTGCTGAATTTGCAGTGTGGGTTGATGGTCAAAATTTAGCATCACCGCATATGCGGGTTTATGGTAATTCGAAACCACCTATTGGTCATGTTCGTTTTTGCCAACGCTATCCACGTGATTGCGATAAATATCGTCAAATCACCAACAAAATTTCTCTCAACGAAGAGCGCTGGCGCCAACTTGTCAGGATTAATCGTGCTGTCAATAGAGATATCAAGCCGGTCACTGATCAAGAGCATCATGGCACGATTGAATATTGGGATTATCCCACTGGTAGCGGTGACTGTGAAGATTACGTCTTATTGAAACGCCGTTTATTGGCTAATAATGGTTGGCCTGAAAACTCTCTTCTTATCACTGTGGTTCGTGATGAAGAAGGTGCGGGGCATGCTATTCTTACCGTTCGCACGAAACAGGGTGATTACCTTCTTGATAATAAACGCGATGAAGTGACCGTGTGGAACAAAGTGCCTTATCGTTTTGTGAAGCGCCAATCTGCTCGGCATCCTAAATATTGGGACTCGCTTTATCCTCGCGAGAGAGAGACCATTCGCTCTTCATCTCAGAGGTAAGACGCAGATTTAAAAGGAATTTGGTTCAGCAATCTCATCACACCCCTCATCCTCCGATCAACTTGCTGGATCATTCAAACGGCCTCTCTTCCCCCAGAGAGGCCGTTTTATTTTTTGACGCTCCTTCGGTTGGCCTACCAGCAACCGTCGCTGTTTTCTCTCACTGGCTATTCTGCTGCTGAAGCAGCAGGCCCTACGAGGTGCGGCATTTTTTACAATCAGCTTATCCGTACTCACTCCGCTCCGTTCGGGCTGACCTATTATGCCGGACGCCTCAGGCGGCATGTACGTGCTCTGAAGACGAGCACTCCCTTCTTCGTGTGGATAGATTTGAGTTTTCAGCTTTGTGCCACAAGCAGTCATGCTAGATTAAACATCCATCTCCAGTATTAGATTAATCTTTTATTTTCTAAAGTCATAACAATTGTCATCACTATCTATTAAACGCGCGCCGAATAGAGTTTATTCACCTTGGCAATAAAAGCGTAAAGATTTAGATTTACCATTTTTATCAAAACTTTCTTTGCTACCATGATTAATCCAATTCGCGATCTTATTTTCAATGTTTGAAATATGTAAGCCGTTGTAATCCACTTGATGCGTGCGAAGTGTCGGGTAATCAATCCATCCATAAATAGGGTTTTCACCAAAAAAATCCATTGTCCGATAATCAAGACGATTCCGATTTTGGGTGATCCAAATCATGGCTATATTCTTTTTAATCTTTATCAGGTTAGGGCCTTCAGGAAATCCATCAACAAAACGCATTTCAGCACCATGATGTTCACTATGTTCAATCCCTTTACCTGTAACGCCGGGTGGTAATTTCAAGTTATAATATAAATCAGGGTTTTGTAGAATATGATGATCAAGTTTGATCATGAGTTGATGATTAATCCCATAAAACTCATTTTCCAAATCTTCAAAAGACGTATCTGAAAACAGTTCTTCTGGCCATGCTACTGTTTCTTTTGTTTGAAGCCGGGCTTTATAAACAAGATCACGCTTTTCTTGCCAAGTATCATGTACTTTTTCTAGAAAAGGTAGAGCTTCTTTTAAAACAGGATGCTCTGCCACAAACTCTGGCGCTTTTTCAAAATCAGGCAAGAGAAAAGCAAGATTGAAAAAATATTGCATCACCCCCCCATTACTGACTTCACCATCAAACAGCCCATAATAAAAGGCAGCTTTGGGAATTGGCGCTAAGCTTGGGCCCTGTTCATAGTCAACATTATCAAAGAGATTGGAATTGAAATAAGGCGCGGTTGATAAAAAATTTCGCCAAGTGAGATTTGGTTTGAAATGTAGCATTTTTTTCAACTCTTTCTTATCAGGTTCTTATATTACATGACGCAATTCAAACATCATCGCCTTATACTCAGAAAAAAGAAGTTCTCTTCTTTATCTTCATAATCATCCGTTTCCTCAAGTCTTCGCCAAAACTGAATTGGGATAAGTTCCCAATCATACTCAGAATGTATGAGCCATTCCAAACCTTTAAAAACTCCAACACGTATTGGCATGTCAGGGCAATCAAACCAGCCTAAAGCATATCGTTTATAGTGTTAAGGTTCTTTAGGAAAAGTGTTTGCTCAAATGCCTCATCGCTTTCCCATATGTGTGTCTAGTTAGATGAAATTTCAAAAGATATTTGAATAAGATGATAATTAAAGCCTGATCTCTTCAGTTCATTTTATCCTGATAGTATCTAGTTCCGATTTCGTATGGAAAGGTTTTGGTAAGTGGCCAAAACCCTTGTTTATAAAACACATCGTAATTCAAAATGAATCTCTGAAGTTTAAACAACATATTAAATTGAATATAAAAAAAAATAAGAATTATGAGTAAACTGTTTAAGCTAAGATGACAAATTCCTTGATATGTATTTCTCATTAAGGTCACGAACGGCTAAATTATTTTAATTTATTTGATCTTCCCTAAAGATTTCTGCTTTAAGTTTTTTCTACATCTCAGTACCCAATTCGCAAGTATGCGTTGCACATCACTCGGCTCACTCTTGATATAAAGCAGTGGAGCCGAGTTTGTTTGTTTAAAATTACCTCACGACAAACTTGCGCAGAAGCGGATTATGCGGTCGCAGGCTTCTTGCAGGGCTTCGGTAGAGGTTGCGTACGAGGCTCTGAAATATGGTGACAGGCCGAAGGCTTCACCGTGCACAGCGGCCACGCCTTCTTGCGACAGAAGTGCTGTTACGAAATCTTCGTCTGTTTTAATCACAGTGCCATCTTTTGTTGTTTTGCCGATGCAGCCTTCGATTGATGGGTACACGTAAAACGCGCCTTCTGGCATGGGGCAGAAAATGCCTTCGGCTTGGTTCAGCAATTTCACAACCAGGTCTCTGCGTTTTGCAAATGCGTCTCTGCGTTCATTCATAAAGTCTTGCGGCCCGTTTAAAGCTTCAACTGATGCCCATTGGCTGATCGAACATGGGTTTGACGTTGACTGAGACTGTACTTTTCTCATAGCGCTTATTAGTTCAACGGGACCACCTGCATAGCCAATTCGCCAACCTGTCATCGCATAAGCTTTGGCAACCCCGTTCATTGTTAATGTGCGGTCTTTTAATTTTGGCTCCACTGCAACCACTGATTTAAATTTAAAGTCACCATATGTCAGGTGCTCATAAATATCGTCAGCTAAAATCCAAACATGAGGATGTTTCAAAAGGACATCAGTTAGTCCCTTGATTTCTTCAGCTGTGTAAGCTGCGCCAGTTGGGTTTGATGGTGAGTTAAAAATCAACCATTTGGTTTTATCCGTAATGGCTGCGTCTAGCTGTTCTGGTGTGAGTTTAAACCCAGCGTCAGCCCCAGCTTCTAGTGCAACAGGAGTGCCGCCAGCTAGAAGTGTGATATCTGGATAGCTCACCCAGTATGGTGCTGGGATGAGGACTTCATCACCAGGGTTGATGGTGGCCATGATCGCATTATAGATAATGTGCTTACCGCCGCAGGCAACAGAAATTTCTGATGGCTGATAGCTAATTCCGTTTTCACGCTCGAACTTATCAACGATGGCTTGCTTTAATTCTGGAATGCCGTCTGGTGCGGTGTATTTGGTTTTCCCGGCATTAATCGCTTCAATGGCGGCTTGTTTAATATTATCCGGCGTATCAAAATCTGGCTCTCCTGCACCGAGGCCGATGACGTTTTGTCCGGCAGCTTTTAGTTCTGCTGCTTTGGTTGACACGGCAATGGTTGGTGATGGTTTAACACGTGCGAGACTATCCGCTAAGATACCCATAGATACGGCCTTTCAAGATAATAAGAGTGATAATATTCGTTTTTTAAATTTATTTGATTTTGCCGTGCGTGAAGGACCTTGCTTCAAATGTTTCATGAAACCTTAGCCCCAATTTAACTCCAACGACTAACTTTTGAATAAATTTTCTTGTGGGATTTTTGCAAATCTTTCTTTTTGCAAAACATCCAGGGCAGACACTAATCCGCCCTTTCACTTGATGCAAGGAAGAATCTCTTTAAGTGCTGATAATGAGCGAATAAACTTTGCTTTAGCTTTTAAGCTACAAGATGTCTTCATCTGGCAATTGATAAGCTAGCTGGGCGGCCTGAGCGTTTTCAAGAAAGCGGCGCATTCGGTTTGATAAATCAATGAGCCCTGCTTCTAGATAGATATCATGGGCTTCAGCAAAGCTGGCTATGGCTTCTTTCAAACCGCTGTGAGATCCATATTGCTCACTTAGATCCATCATAATCAAACCTATTTGACTTAAAACCTCAGCTCTTTTTCTCGGATTAATGGCTCTTGGTGTTAAATTGATGAATTTTTGATAGTAGTTTGCTGCTTCGTTCAAGGCTTGCTCATCAAAATGCACCCGTGCAAATGAAGCCAGTAATTTTGCCAGATTTAAATAAAGCGTTCCTCTGATGTGGGGTATATCAAGTTCAGGGGGCAAATTTTTTGAACTTTCTTCGACATCTGCACTTTCTTCAACAATGGAGATTGCATTTTCTAATAAATAATGAGCTTCATTAAAGTCTTCCTGTTTGCCATTGTTTTTATATTGGCGTTTGGATAATAGGTTTACCAAGTCACTGATTTCAACTGCCCAGCGCACATCTTGTGCTCCGCTTTCAGCTAATTTGACCAGATCTCTGCGATCTTTTATCGCACGATCTAAGGCGATGTCATCGCCTTCAAGCGCGAACAACAATTCTCTTAGCCTCGCTCTCAATCTTAAGAGAACATCTTTGGTTGGCCACAATTTGCCATTTTGCCCAATTACTGAACAAATAGAAGAGATAGCAGTTATGACCTGATCTTTATTGCGATCAAGTAGGGCTAACCGAGCTCTGGCCACAGATATACTGCGCTCTACTTTATCTCGCTTTTGACCTCTTAAACCTTGATCCAGGCAATCGTTAAATCTGAAAATTGCTTGTTTATGGTGGGGTGCTTCATTTGTTATACCGCCAAAATTTAAAAAACATTCAGCTAAAGCCAGTTTAGTTTCTTCGATACAGCTTTTGGAACTGCTTTTTTCTTCAAGCAAAGCTTCAAAATGATGAATGGCTTTTTCAATTAGCTCAGCTTCACCGAACCGCGTGCCCCAGCTTAAATATAATTTACCTAATTCAAGCCTTATATCTGGCCTGCTTATTTTCATAAAACTATTTTTATGATCTCTGCTTTCCACACTAGAAAGTGCCAAGGCGGCTAAAAAACCATTTTCAGCACGCTCCAATCCTTGGACGCCCATATTTCTTTTGGCAATATTTACTGCCAATTTTCCTTTTGCAAAATAAGCTTCACACATTGCATCTTGTTGTCTGTTTTTGCGCCAAACCTCAATTGCATCATCTAACGCAATTTCAATAGACTGAAAAGTATGGCCTACTTCGGCCAAATCTTCACTTTCAGTCAGTTGCATTTCTTCGTGTTCGTTAATTCGTTGGCTTGTTTCAGCAAAAGCTAATTTACACATGAGCTTGCCCCAGCTATGAGGAAAATTGTCACGTCTAAAATTGCGGATTGCTTTTAAAACCGCAGTTTTGATTTTGGGTGGGTATCTCTGATCATTTGGATTCAATTGCATCAGAGCAAATGCCGCATAAGCTTCATTTGATTGAGCCCCGGCCATTTCAGCCTTTTCGCGTCCTTGCCAATGATCTTCCGACAAGAGTTCATATAGATCCAGAGATCGCTTTAGCTGTTGCTCATCTTGTTGGCCTAACCCAGCCACCAAATAACACCAAGCTGTAACGACGATTATTTCTGTATTTTTCTCTTTAGATGTTGCTTTTGAATAGTTTTTAGTGACTTCTCCCTTGAGATACTCATCGAGTTGTTTTGCCCATTTGCTTAATTTCTTTAATGACACAATTTGATGGGCAATACCGCAACCTCGACACATTATCCCAGCCACAGTCGCTTGAAAGAGAACTTCATCAGCTTTTTGTTTTTTTCTATTCAGCGGGCACTCTAAACCAACTTCTTTTAACTCAAAAAGCGGAAAATCTGAGCATTCATAAACGTATTTAAATGGTTCCGTTTCTGCAGCGAATTCATTTTGCTGTGATTTGTATTTACTTACATCTCTTAAAGGCTGGATATTTGTTTCATTCTTTTTAAATGCAGGATCAATGATATGCAGGGGCCCGTGTGGGAAGAACCGCAAATTTAATTGCTTGTTTTTGACATTTCCGTCTATCGATACTTCTACTGAGTGACCTTTCGTGCTGTTTTTTGCGCTTTGATGTGTGTTTTTGCAGGGCATTCTTGTACTAAAATGACCGGTACTAATGTGGAAAGAACGCATCTTGTTTTTATTTGTCCATCTTGACCAAAGACTGCCTGCATATTCTTTACGTAGACTGTGTAATAATTGCTCACCTAAAAAACCGAATTCGTCTCCTTGAATTCTATGAAGGGTTAGGTGACGGTTAACCCCCCTCTCATTTCTTCTATTCTTATTTGTAGAAAATTTGGGTACACCTGCACCTTGCGATCCAGAGAAAATCGCTGTGACCCAAGCTCCAACAAGGAGGATAAATATAATACTTAGAAAGAAAAATATTTGCTCTAATGCGCTCAATGCGCCTGCAAAAGCGGCGCTAAATTCAGTTCCATTCATTGTATAAACGCCCCCTTTCACGTTTGAAATATTTTAAATTTTTAGGGTTTGGTTTTTATGATGCAATTTCTTCATTGCTTTACCTAAAAACTTAACCACGCTGCTTTTTTTGTGCCTTTATATCTCCAACCCAATGGATATTATAAAGAGCAATCCAGCAAAATAATTATTTTTCTGTCGACTAGATTAACGTGGATCTTCTCCTTCATCTTTAGTAGCGCTTCAGTTGCCCACAAAGCAACCGCTTTAGTAGCGCTTCAGTTGCCCACAAAGCAACCGAGCTGATAAAACCTTTTAGGTACTGTGCTTAGCGTCGAAACCTTAGAATTGACCGCCTTTATTTATGCTTAGTAAGAAATTGTACATTAGTTATCCACGTTTTATTAATGGCCACATAAAACCATAAAATGAGCATAAAACGAGCTTTTTTTGCTTAAAATAAGGGCAAAATTACAATTATTAGGCAAATTGTGGGGTAAAATTTAGCAAATTAGGCGAAGGGGCAAGGCTTTAATGTGTAATTGCTAAGGGCAATATGCTAATCGTTAACTACCATTAACGTTTCTCGAAAAGTAATAAAACTGTGTAGAAACAATGTTATGGCAATTGGGATTAGGGGTACTATACCCCAAGGAAAAATTTTATATGAGAGGGGCGCATTATGCGACTAAATCCACCAACAATCTTTATCTTTTTGATTTCACTTATATTAGCTGTTGCTGCAATTGCTAGTCACCAAGGTCTGGTTAGCATTCCATCAGTTATTGCTGCACAAGACTTTTGGCTTGCAGTCTCAGCTTACATTCTTTTAGCTATTGGCAATTTGGTGCGTGGTCTATAATTCAGCGCTATAAAATGTTTAATAGAAAAGCGTGTCCTTATTCATTTAAGGGCACGTTTTTTTATGCAGCTTTCTGCTTAATTCTGGGCATTTTCATAAGTTTGAAAATAAGCCGTTCAAAAATAGGCTCTGTTACGCCGGCCCTTAACCTGGACAGGTGATACCGCTCCATAGTTCGTTGCATAATATGAACGAAGCGCCCCTCTATGATCCGGTCTATGTTCCGGGGTGGATTTTGAGGAACGGCTAAAAATGCAGCCCCCCTTTCTCCATAGTTGATCATGAAAAATCCATTGCCAGTAGGTTCATAGCATGGATATCTATGACGTAAGACTTCAGCCAAATTACCAGCAACGGTGCTTGTCATACTTTCTCTCAGGAAATCAGAACAAGGCTGACCCGTTTCCATAGGTGTTGGTTCAAGAGCTACCTGCCTTAAGCTGGTTTGCGCTACAACCTCACCAATTGCGAAAATATTTCTATAGAGACTGGACTGCAAAAATTTGTTGGTTTGGATCAAGCCTGTTTTATCAGTTAAGCCATTGACCTTTGTGATGTAGTCAGCGGCTCTCATAGCAGGCCAGATTAAACCATATCTTGAATTAAACTTTTTTCTACCGCATTCAGCGCCTTCACGGTCAAAATAGATTATCTGTACTGTGGTTTTGTCAATCTTATCGATGGCAGCGTTACAGTAAAATTCAATTTG
This sequence comes from Hyphomicrobiales bacterium 4NK60-0047b, assembly GCA_040367435.1. Taxonomy (NCBI): domain Bacteria; kingdom Pseudomonadati; phylum Pseudomonadota; class Alphaproteobacteria; order Hyphomicrobiales; species Hyphomicrobiales bacterium 4NK60-0047b. The sequence continues at coordinate 175,977 of BAABWY010000003.1, forward strand.
TCTCGATCTGAATTCTTTTTCAAACAAGCTATTTGAGTGACCAATTCCACCTATTCCGAGATGGCCAAGAAACGGCTCAGGAGTGATGAACCGAATGGGGACTTTATCTCTCAAGCGATAACGGCGTAAAACATGATCTACATTGAGCACATATTGATAGGCACTTTGATAGTCCATAGATCCTGGTGCACAGGCAATGGTCATTGGCCCTGGTGAGAGAAGAAAATCTTTAAACCCTAATTCTGCCCGCATGGTTTCATCTGCATTCATAGTTGAATGCACCATGTTATGAGACCTGTTTAGCCCGGGAATATGATCCCAGGCAGGCACCATTCCATCGGCTATAATGAGATTATCAAAAGGAACTCTTTTTCCATTATTTAGGATAATGATTTGTCGTTCTGGATGAAGGGATGAAACGGAAGAGAATAGATATTTGATTTTAAATTTTTCAAATAGCTTCTTTAAATCTACACGCACATCTTTTAGTGAACGTAAGCCCATGCTCACTGAAGGAAGGGATGACTTGAGAACACCATACTGATCTTCAGAAACAACGGTTATCCAATCTTGATCAGAGACAAGCTTTTTTAGTTGCAAAGCTGCTGTCAAGCTTGCAAGGCCGTTGCCTATGATAACAATATGGGCCATATGAGAGGCACGCTCCAGTTGTAATTCACTATAAAATCAATAACTTAAATTCAATTTATTGGCGCAGTTATCGATTGATGAGTTACGCGCAATCTCCTTTAAAATCCATACAAATATAAAGAATTTCCTCTTTTACCCCTATTAGGGGAATCAGGGATCTGTCAATGACTAAACTTCAGTTATGCAAATGAAAGGGGCATCTAAACCTACCTACAAATTGCGATTGTGATCATTCCAATTTTAAATTAGACTTCAGTCTAAAGTCGAAGTTACAAATAAAAATCAATTCCAATAAACGGCTGATCATATCAAATGATAGATACAGCCAATATCAGTTACAAACCTACATCAGTTTCAAAGAGGACATTCATGACAAAAGCATCTTGGCTTGGCTTAGGGGTTATGGGCCATCCGATGGCAGGGTATTTAAGTAAATTTCCTGACATTGACCTTACTGTATATAATCGAACAACTTCCAAAGCAGAAGGATGGCAAAATGAGTATGGTGGCAACACGGCTCTCACACCATTAGACGCTGGTAAAGATGCTCAATTTGTTTTTTCATGTGTTGGCAATGATGATGATCTACGCCAAGTCACTTTTGGAGACCAGGGTGCCTTTCATTCTATGCCTAAAGGCGCCGTTTTTATTGATCACTCAACAACTTCTGCGACTGTCGCACGTGAGATATCAACCAAAGCTTCTGAAATGGGACTACATTTCCTGGATGCCCCAGTTACTGGTGGGCAAAAAGGAGCTGAAAATGGCCAACTTAGTATTATGGTTGGTGGTGAGCCCGGTGCCTATGAACAAGCTGAACCACTCATTTTAACTTATTCAAAGGCTGTCAGGCATATGGGACCATCAGGGGCCGGGCAACAAACTAAAATGGTAAATCAAATTGCTATTGCTGGTGTTGTTCAAGGCTTATCTGAAGCGATTAATTTTGCTCAAGCAAATAATTTGAATATTCCTGATGTTTTATCTGTAATTTCCAAAGGGGCAGCGCAATCCTGGCAAATGGAAAATAGCGGACAACATATGGCTGACCGTTTTTTTGATTTTGGTTTTGCTGTTGATTGGATGCGCAAAGATTTGAATATCTGTATAGAAGAGGCGAAGGCAACGAAGAGCCCTCTTCCTGTAGCAACTTTGGTTGAAAGCTATCTTGGTGAGTTGCATGAGAATGGACGTGGTCGAAATGATATCACCAGCCTTGTTACTCGTTTGAAGGGCTAGAACATTCCTCTTTTTGATGACTTAAAAGAGATGCTCTAGATTCTTCTTTTAGCGTTTTTTAGTGTTCCTTTTTTCCTAAAACCGGAATCCACTTTAAGGTGGAACGCTCTAGGGTCAGCAACTTAAATGTTCCCTACATAGTTTAAAGCAAGGCTAGTCTGATAATTTTTTCTTTAAAACTTAGGAAAAGTTCTCATTAAGAAGAGCTCTCAGATTCTTTTAATGACTGCCTTGCATAACTCAACGGTAATTCAGTAGTAAATTTTATTTGCTCCATTGCAAAAGATGACGATACGTCAGCTATGTCTATTTCTGAAATTAAACGTTTATAAAACGCGTCATAGCTGGCGATATCTGGAACCACTACACGCAAAAGATAGTCAACCTGCCCGCTCATACGATAGAATTCAACGACTTCCGGAAAACTTTCTATGGCTCTATGAAATTCAGACAGCCATGTTTCACTATGTTTGTTTGTGGTCACAAATACAAAAACGGTGACTGGAACGTTTACCATTTCAGTATTTAGCAATGCAACTCTCGAGCGGATAACCCCTAACTCTTCCATTTTTTGTATGCGCCGCCAGCAAGGAGTAGTTGATAGACCAACTTTCTTTCCTATTTCAGCGACTGGCACTGTGCAGTCTTTTTGTAAAATTTGTAAAATTTTAACATCCAATTTATCTAGCATTAGGGGATTTCCTGCTGTTTGAATGAATTAAAGCAATTTTCATTCAAGAATTGAGCTTAAAATAAAGAACATTTACCTTATTAGACTATAGCGCAATTCTTTCTAAAGCCTAACTAAATTGGAAAATTCAACCTGGCTAACGTGAAATTCGAAATTTTTTGCTAATAAGTAAGTTATGCAACGCATTTGGCAAAAATTGATTTCCACCTCAACCCGAATGCTATTCTCTCTCGATACATAAACTATTTTTAGTATCTGGGATTTTTTCTTCGCCAATCACTTGGCCAATCAAACGTTCCCTGCCAAATACCTGTTTTCTCCCTCTTGGCTTGACGTTCTTCAGCTTTATAGGCACTTCCATAAGATACAGCCCAGCCTTTCATGATCATATTTTTGTTTAAATTCAATTCATTAACAAAACATGTTGCCAAAAGTCGTTGGTGACGATCGAACTCTGTTCCCTTACAATAGACCTTTTGTGAGCTTATCATTTTACGAAGAGCTGAGGTCGATGCCCGCCCACAGCCCCAAGATTGTCCATTTTTTTCGCATTTTTGCTGCAATTCTGGAGCATCTATGCCTATTAAACGTACTTTTTCACCATTTAGCTCAAGGCTATCTCCATCAACTACGCGCGGTCTTCCACTGATTTCATCTTTAAATGACAAATCCTCAAGCCATAACATGCCGGCAAACAGCACAATGGCAGCGACGACAACTAATTTTGAGAAATCAAATTTCATGAAAGCCTCTTGAATTTTATAAAGAATTAAGAAAATTAAACTCGAAATTAAACGGGAAATTAGGAATTGAAGCGCTAAATTATACCATTATTTTAACCACTTCTTATAATTTTAAGAGTTTTGTCTGTGTCACAAATGAAACCTAGTCACCAAATCACATCTCAAGCCACAAATACAAGGCTCGTTTCTTCTGTGAAAGAGGCACGGGACCGTTTGGGACAAAAACAAGGCGCTGAACGCTTTGAATACGAACTTTTGTTGATGTTTGCCCGCAATGAACTCACTGCGTCACTGTCTATTCCCCTATTTGCTGTTATTTTAGCTTTGAGCACAACAATTTGGGCTCCTATTTCACAAATTATTGCCTGGCTCGGCATGATCTTTATCACGAAAGGGATTATCCTTATACTTTGTCGGCGGTTTACAGCACTGCCACGTAAAGATCTTAATGTTGCTCTTTGGAGGCGACGGTTAACGATTGCGGAAATTTTTTATGGTTTGGCCTGGGCTGGTATTGCTATTATTGCCAGCCAAACCACAGATCAAGCTGCCCATATTTTCATCTTTGCTTCTTTCATTGCGGTGATTTCAATTCGTATGATGTTTGCGTCTACTGTCATGCCTCTTGTTATCAGTGGCACTGTGCCTATGACCATCGCGCTTGTTACTCATTTCTTATTACTTCAAACCCCCTTTTACTGGGCAATGGCCGCAATGGCCATTGGTATTCATGCCTATCTGATTTTTCTTATGTCTGGGCTTAATTCAACCGTTCATGCGATGCTGGAATACCGGGCTGAAAAAGATGTATTGATCGGGAAACTTGAAGAAGCCAAAGCATTTTCTGATGATGCTCGCAAACGAGCTGAGGAAGCCAATTTAGCTAAATCCAGATTTCTGGCAACGATGAGCCATGAGCTGAGAACACCGCTTAATGCTATTCTAGGTTTTTCGGAGGTTATGAAATCCGAAGTTTTTGGCCCTCATGCCAACCCAACATACAAAGAATATGCGGAAGACATTCACACAAGCGGCGATCATTTGTTAAACCTCATTAATGAAATTCTCGATCTGTCGCGCATTGAAGCTGAACGTTATGAATTGCATGAACAATCCATAAAGCTCATTGATATTGCTGATGATTGCCAACATCTGATTTCTATGCGGGCCCGCAATAAGGGCATTGAAATTCAATTAATTGAAGAGCAAAAACTGAACCCCTTATGGGTCGATGAACGGGCAATTCGCCAAGTTTGTCTCAACCTTTTGTCAAATGCTGTCAAATTTACTCCTCAAAATGGCACGATAATTATGAAGATTGGCAAAACAGAAGAGGGCGGCCAATACCTCTCTGTTGAAGATACGGGCCCTGGTATTCCTGAAGACGAAATTGACAAGGTTCTAAAACCTTTTGGTCAAGGCTCTTTGGCGCACGAAACAGCTGAGGGGGGTACTGGTCTTGGGCTGGCTATTTGCCAAAAATTGATTTCTATTCATGATGGACTTTTCTCTTTAAAAAGTGAACTTCGCCAAGGAACTATCGTGAGATTTGAAATCCCGAGAAAACGAGTTATTGCTGGTATGGCTCCTATTGCCAATCCTTTCAGTGAGAACTGGGATGAAGAACCGCAACCACTTGACCCAAATAGTAAAGAATTTGAAGATCTGACATCTCAAATCCAGAAAATCATTAAAACAAGGCAAGTTAAACGAGAATATTATGCTAATCAGGAAAATAAAGAGCCTGAAGACCCTATTTTTAAACTTAAAACAGCTGCTCCTGAAAAAAGAAGATGAATTACACTACGTTTCAAGACGCCTGCTCTTTAGCATTTTTAAATAACTGTTTCACGTTTTAACACTCCCGTAATTTTTAACAACAAGACACTGGACTTATCTTTCCCGATCATTATCGTGTTCACGAATTACTCCAAATAATAAAATGAAATTTTTGTCTTTAAAGATCCATCTTTTTGATAAAGAGTAACTTTTGATAAAAATTTTGTAAAAATTAAAATTTGCACCTTGTTTTAATATTTCTCATTGAGGAGGTTTATGTGAGCACCTGGATAGCCCTTGGATTACTTATTATATCAGGCTTGATACTAATTTTGTATCACGACCAGGGCACGATTGGTGGCCTTGATAGCTCTAGCTTTGCCGGGCTTGTTGCTAGCTCTGCGCTGCTTATCTGGTTAGGGAGCTCAGTATTGCGTGATTATTCCGGGAGACTTGGGCAGGCCTTCAAAGACATTCTTACCTGGGCAGGCATCGCTCTTATCCTTGTCATCCTTTATACTTTTCGCTCACCGTTACTAGAGGGTAGCGAAAGGGTTTTACAACAATTACTTCCGGCTGGCGTGAACTTCACCCTTTCACCTGAAGGTGCTGAAAAAGCAACGGTACGATTAAGAGTTAGAGATGATGGGCAATTTATTGTTCGCACCACAACTAATAATCGACAAATTGCAATGTTGGTGGACACCGGTGCTTCACAAGTTGTGCTTAGTGCTAAAGATGCTCGCGCTCTTGGGATTAATATGGCTACCCTTAACTTTATTATTCCTGTGAGCACCGCTAACGGGCAAACTATGACCGCTCGCTATAAAATTAATTCCCTTTTTATAGGCCCAATAAAACTATACAACGTAGAAGCTTTGATTGCTCGTGACGGAGATTTAAGTCAGAGCTTGCTCGGTATGAGTTTTTTAAGACGTTTGAGATCATATGAATTTACGAAAGATTTCTTAATATTAAGAAGTTAGACTGATATCCTTAATTTTAGGGATTTTTGAGATAGTTTTTAGAGGCTAAGATGAAACGACATTCAGGTGTAATAAGAGAAGCTTTGCTTTGGCTCCTTGCAGGCATCATTGGGTTTTTGATTGTGTTTTATTTTGACCAACTCACGGATAAAATAAAAGATTTTCAAAAGGTAACTCAGTCTATGGATATGGAGCACCATGTCCGCTCAGCTGAAGTTAAGAAAAATGCCTGGGAGAATGTCATTGCCATACATGCGAACCGCGAAGGCCATTTTCTCACTCACGCAAAAATCAACAATGAGGATGCCTTATTGATGGTTGATACAGGAGCAACCTTCGTTGCTCTTTCCTATGAGACTGCTGAAAACCTTGGCATTACTGTGAATGATAGTGACTTCAATAAAGCTGCTCGCACGGCAAATGGTGTTTCCAGAGTTGCCCATGTTAACCTTGAAGAAATTACCATTGGTGAAATCACGGTTAAAAACATCAAAGCGATCGTCGTTGAGCCTGGCAAACTAGATGTCAATCTATTGGGGATGAACTTCTTATCAAAACTGTCACGTTTTGAGCTTAGAGGTAAAAAACTAATTCTGGTTCAATAGTCTTTTTTTTGATACTTATCTAAATCTTAGTCCAACACAATAACAAAAGAAGTTCTTCTATGTTTCCCAAACCAATTCTTAAAGCGCAAGAGAATAGCGCCGAATTCGAACGTGTTCCTTTTATTAAGCCTACTGGTTTTCGAGAATATGATGCTCGTTGGGTTTTTGGGAAAGAGATTAACTTACTTGGTATCACAGCCATTGGTGTAGCGATGGCTGCTCTTTTTAAAGAACGCGGTGTGCCCCAGCGCATTGTTGTAGGCCATGATTATCGTTGGTATTCAGCTAGCATCAAGCAGGGTCTTATAAACGGACTTCTTGCTGGTGGCATGGAAGTACATGATATTGGTTTGGCACTTTCTCCAATGGCTTATTTTGCTCAATTTGACCTGGATGTTGAAGGGGTGGCCATGGTCACAGCCAGCCACAATGATAATGGTTGGACTGGAATAAAGATGGGGCTAGATAAACCTCTTACTTTTGGGCCCGATGAAATGAGCCGTCTTAAAGAAATTGTTTATGAAGCTGATGCTCCTATGCCTGGCGGCGGCGTTTATCATTACCACGCCGGTTTTGAGCAGCGCTATATGGATGACCTTACAAACCGAGCACCTATTCAGCGCAAATTAAAAGCTGTTGTTGCTTGCGGCAATGGCACAGCTGGTGCTTTTGCTCCGCATGTTTTGGAAAAACTTGGTCTTGATGTCATTCCGCTAAACACAGACCTTGATCATAGTTTCCCTAACCACAATCCAAACCCTGAAGACATGAAAATGCTCAATGCCATTCAGGATGCCGTTAAAGAAAATGGTGCAGACCTTGGCCTTGCTTTTGATGGTGACGGTGATCGCTGCGGTGTGATTGATAATGAAGGCAATGCTATCTTTGCAGACAAAGTTGGCGTTATGCTGGCAAGAGATATTTCTGCCATTAATGAAAACGCTCTTTTTGTTGCTGATGTGAAATCTACTGGGCTCTTTCTAACAGACCCCGTTTTGCAAGCGAATGGTGCGACCACGCATTTTTGGAAAACAGGTCACTCTTACATCAAGCGCTATTCTCATGAGAACAATGCATTGGTTGGTTTTGAAAAATCTGGTCACTTCTTCTTTAACAAACCTTTGGGCCGTGGCTATGATGATGGTCTTATTGCCGCCCTTGCTGTTTTGGATATGCTTGATCGAAGTCCTGAGAAATCTCTTAGCGATTTAAAGAATGACCTACCGCTTACCTATCAATCTCCAACCATGTCACCACACTGTGCTGACGAGGAAAAATATGGTGTGGTTGATCGTATTGTTGCGCACTTTACTAAACTATCAGAAGATGGCGCGCAGTTAGTTGGACAAAATATTCGCGAGCTTATTACGGTCAACGGTATCCGTATCGTTTTGGAAGATGGTACTTGGGGTTTGGTTCGCGCTTCATCGAATAAGCCTGAGCTTGTTGTTGTGGTTGAAAGCCCAACAAGTGAAGCGAATATGCGCGGCATATTTAAAGAGCTTGATGATCACCTTGGTACGTACAGTGAGATTGGTGAATATAATCAGAAGATTTGATTGGGAGGGTTCTCTCAGCTTCTCTCTCACGGCTATTCCAAGCGCTTTGTTGTTGCACTTTAGATGCCCACCAGCATCCGTGCTAGCGCTCGGGCCTACGAGGTGTGGTGCATTTTTTGCGATCAGCTTATCCGCACTCGCTTCACTCCGTTCGGGCTGAGTTTCTTCTTCGGATGGAGAGATTTGAGTTTTCGGCTTTGTGCCATAAGCTGACTTTCTCGGTTTGGTATGGATAGTGAGTAGGATTTGTTCTCAACCACAGTTAAAAACGTATCTCCGATCTAAACCATAATGTCCGCTTATAGCCCCATTTATGAAGTTAAGCATGTCAAAAAATGTTACAAAATACCGTAAACTGTAACAAATTTTGCGGTGTTGTGACTACTTTAAGCTCATAAACGGACACGATTAGTGCTTACTAAGAAAGGGCAAAGCTGACCCAACTGGGAAAATTCTATTAAATCATTTAGATCAGCTAGTATGCCATACTAGAAATCACGAACCATTTTAATCACAATTCTTTTATTCTCAATTCAATTAACAACGAAAAAAAAGTTATTCCCCTTAGAAAGGTTATCAATCGTCTTACCTAAATAGCATAGCCTCGATCTTACTTTTATATACCTCTATAAGTTTGATAGAAGCTTGGGGAGTGAGATGATGTTTATCACGAAAAAGGGGACTTCCCAATTTATACGGACTGCAGCTAGAAATATGGTTATTTGGACAAAAGAAATTATTGATATTAATGTAATTATTCGGAAATCTGCGTGCCAGAGTTAAGTTTTTCTCGTAAATAGACTGTGCAATTTTTTTATCCCCCTGACATCTTTTGATCAATTGGGAATCTGAAAAAATATTGGGTACTGCAACACAATCAGTCAAAAGAACATTTGGTCTTAAAACCGATCCTATCCAAATAATATTATGTCCTATGTTTTCCAACTCAGTCACTAAAATGTCCGCTGCACGATACCACTTTTCGGAAGAATCATTTTGGTAACCACTATATTGGTGCAATATAATTGTGGTGGCTGGTTCATTGCGAAAAAACTCCAAAGCTTTCTGATTTCGCTGCACACAAGCCTTTGCAAGGGCTCGGCGCCCCTCATATTCATAGACCCAATCGTGAATGCCACTTTGAGCTAAGCAAGATGTAAAATACATTACAGATACTGTGATGTTGGGAAAGGTTTCGCTTAGTCCTGGTAATAAGTGTCTGGCATGGCTATCTCCTACGACATAGATGGTTTTTTTTCCTAACCTTCTACGTTCACACGTGACCAGTGGATCGCTCGAGCGGTTACCAATCTCACGCCCTTTAATAATATTTGTCCCATTACAATAACGGCTCTCAATTGATCTTAATTCTTTTGGTGTTTGTAGTTTTCGTGCTTCAGGTATCCTCCACTCTGCCCCATTCGATGAATAACTAATCGTCTGTATAATCAAGCAGGCAAAAAAAGCAGGGAGTATAATGCCGATAGTGCGTCGAGGAAAAAACTTAGCACTTGTGATGCGTTGTGAAAGTAGAAACAATATCCACCCGAGCAGAATAGATAATATAAATATAATACACATTTCAAAAAAACTTAATTTTTCAAATGTCCAATATTGCCAAAAAACAATTATAGGCCAGTGAACAAGATAAATTTGATAACTTATCTTAGCAACAAACCGAATAGTCATATGCCCCGCTAAGAAGCTAAGGTAAGAGTTTCCAAAAGTGAGGAAGCCAAAGCTAGCTATGGCAAGTGCCGATGATAGTGTTTGTGCCAAGGACGCATTATAAAGTAGGATGCATCCCATAATTAAAAACAAAAGACCTAAGAAATCTAAAACTTTAGTTTTGATAGCAAAATAACCGTAAAATTTAGCAAGAGCGATTAGCCCACCAGCTAAGAATTGAACTAGCCTAAACGGCATCAAATAAAACAAAGCTGTTTCAACATTTTCAGGATTTTTGAATAACCCGAACATGTCATTTGAGTTAAGAACTGACCAATAACTAATGAATAATAGTATCAACCCAAGTACGCTAAGAACCAGACATATAACCGTAAAATTTAGTCGGTTTCCCAGGATTAATAAGCCCCCAAATAATAGATAATACTGCTCCTCTACCGAAAGTGACCAGGTATGAAGTAAGGGTCTAACTATATTTTCTGGCGCAAAATATCCCGCTTGCTCATAAAATAAAAAATTTGAAAGAAATATTTGAGAGTAAAACCCCTCCTTTGCATGGTCTTTTAAATGTTCCGGAGACATCATAATTATTGCAATTATGCCCGTAACAAAAATAGTTATTGTCAATGAGGGAATAAGCCTTTGAAAGCGCCGAATGAAAAACGGAATAATTCTGAAAACACCATATTTTTGCCTGTCGATAAGCATTGTGTATGTCATCAAAAATCCACTAAGCATAAAAAACAAATCAACACCAAGATACCCAAATTGAAAGCCAGGTACTTCCAAATGGAAAAGCAATACAATTATGATTGCTATTGCCCTTAGTGCATCCAAATGTGGAAAACGAATGCCATCTTCCAATGAATGATCTATTTGGTTTTTTGAAGTGTTGAAGGAAGGATAAAATTTATCGTTATTGTTCATTTGAAAACAATCTTAGACTCAAATATTTAGCGCATATTTCATTAAATTATTAGATGAAGGTTTGGTATTCATTCACTTATCATCCTCTAACAAAATATTTCTAAATTGTCTATTTTGTTTATTATCAATCAAGTCCGGTTTTAGCTATATATCCGAAGTAATTAAAGCTTCAAGGACCCCTTCTCAAGAATAAGCTAATTAACAAAAATTTTGAGGCCTTCTGGCGAAACTAGGATCATCACAACTTTCTGAGTTGGGTCAGAAGCGGAATATATATTTCATCAAACATGATATGCGCCGTCATACTTACCTTTATACATATTCCATATAACCATGATGATTGGGGCAAAGCCGATGGCCATGAATGTTCCGATCATGATGTCAGTTGATTGGAACTCTCGAGCTTGCATGATGTATAGTGCGAAACTAACCAAGGCGATGTACCACAGAACAGCAATCAGGTGAGCAAGTTTGATGATCCAGTCTGCTAACTCGCCGATTTTAAAAAACACGAGCAAAGAGAATGGCACGAGGATAATGGCTATCATGCCATATATACCAACCCATTCTACAAGCGGGTCACTCAGAATGGCTGTTGCGCCCATAGAGCCGACACCAATGGTGAGTTTCAATGCTACATTTGACCAGTTCATCTCTCAGCCTTTTTAGTGCGGCTTCAGTTGCCCACTAGCAACCGCCTTTTTAGTGCGGCTTCAGTTGCCCACTAGCAACCGCCTTTTTAGTGCGGCTTCAGTTGCCCACTAGCAACCGCCTTTTTAGCGCGGCTTTAGTTGCCCACTAGCAACCGCCTTTTTTAGCGCGGCTTTAGTTGCCCACTAGCAACCGCCGCTATTTGCAATAGGATATCGCGCGCTCCAGGCGATCATTGCCCCAGAAGAGTTCATTGCCAACAATGAATGTTGGTGCGCCGTAGATCTTTTTCTTCTTTGCTATTTCCATGATCTCGCGCAAGTGAGATTTATTATCGTCACCATTTGCTTTTTCTAAAATTGCTTGCGCGCCTTCAATGTTTAAAGCCTTTAAAACATCTAATACATTTTCTTTATTTTTTGTCACCTGGCCATCCTGGAACTGGCGCTTATAAATCGCTTTAGAAAATTCAACGCCCCACCCTTCTTTCATTCCAATAAGGGCAACCCGCGCAGCAGCCAAACCGGGGTGTGGGAATTCATCTAAAATTTTGATGGAAGGTAGACCATAAAATTCTGCTTCACGTTCGATATCGCGGAAAAAATTCTCACCTTTTTCAGTATAAATTTTAAAGGGTGATGTCTCCCAACCAAACTCTTTAAACAATGGCCCAAGGAGAAAGGGTTGATAGTGCACTTCAACATTCGCGGCAGCTGCTAGTGCTTCAATTCTCATCATTGAAAAGTAAGAATACGGACTGGCGAACTCATACCAAAACACTAATTTGTTCATTTTATCTCCATTTTTTTCTCTCACGGGCTATTCCGCTGCTTCGCTGCGGGCCCTACGAGGTGCGGCGCTAATTGCCGGACGCCCCTGGCGTCATATCCTAACGCCGAAAAGGCGTTACTCCTTCTTCGTATGGAAAGTGGTTTATGGAATCTACCTAAAAAAACGGAAGGCTCTAAACTCACTTAAGCAAACACAGAAATTAAAAACCGAAACCCTACTGTGAGTAAAAAGAGAGCGAACATCAATTCAAGATGCGCTCTACTTAATCGGTGCGCGAGCTTCACCCCCCAGGGCGCTGCGATGAGACTTGCTGGCAATATTAAAACGGCACCAATGAGTGAAATGAAACCTAACGAGCCTTTTGGTAATAGTTCGTTATCAAAGCCGGCCCAGATGAAGCCAATGATAGCGGGAAGCGCTATGACTGGACCAAGCGCTGCGGCCGTTCCAACGGCTTGGTGAATGGAACGGCCAAAGCTTGTCATGTAACTTGATGAAAACGTTCCGCCGCCGATGCCCATTAGTGTAGAGAGGCATCCCGTGAAAACACCATAAACACGTGTGACCCAATCAGCCGGCCAGGCAAAGCGGATGTTTGGATTTTGACGTGACCAAAGCAGAAAAAAAGCAACTAGCAAAACCATCACAGCATAGATTAAGCGCAATTGAGAGCCGTCTATTTCTCTGGCGATAAAAGTTCCAAGCACTACACCGATAACGATAAAGGGAGCGATTAGCTTTACAAAGCTCCAATCAATGCTGCCTTTTTCCTGATGCCCCATTGCGGACCTTATGCCCGTTGGAAGGATCACTGCTAGGGACGTTGCAACAGCCATATGGGTTCTAATGGCCTCATCAACTCCAGCTAGCCCGAAGACTTCATAAAGTACGGGGACTAATATCGCCCCTCCGCCGACCCCAAAAAGACCGGCCATCACGCCAGCTGTAAGCCCGCCAAAGAGCAAAAAAGCTGCAAAAAGTAGAATACTTGCCACAAATTACTCCTCAATTGGCCTGGATATTATTAAGGGCCACTAAACTTCATGATTAAATTAGGCTTAAAACCGCATGGCAAAAGGATTTAAACTCAAATTATCAGCTGAAATATAAAAAGCAATTTGGTAAGTTAGGATTATTCGCACTTTAATAGGCAGCAAAGCCGTTAAACACCAAGTAACTATTGACAAGAGCTCGTATTTGCCTATATTCGGCGCTTTCGTGGCATATTTTCTATGCCGCAACCAAAAGCGCTGTCCGAGGCCACCAACTAGTTGGATGAAACATATTCATCTTTAAACTAGCTTAGAGTAAAAGTTCACGTTGCCCCTTATGAAGGTTCATTTTACCTAAATTAAGGGCTTGTGACGCCACAGGACGCGAAACAGATAAAGGACTTTACTATATGTATGCGGTAATCAAAACCGGTGGCAAACAATATCGTGTTGAGCCAAATGATATCCTCAAAATCGAGAAACTTGATGGTGAGGCTGGTGACAAAATCGAATTTACTGAAGTTTTAATGGTTGGCGAAGATGGCGATACTGTCATTGGCGCACCGCTTGTTGAAGGTGCTAAAGTTACTGCTGAAGTACTTGAACAGGGCCGGGCTGCGAAAATCATCGTCTTTAAAAAGAAGCGCCGCCACAATTATCGTCGGAAAAAAGGTCATCGCCAGCATCAAACTGTTGTGCGCATTTCTGACATTAAGAAATAAGTAATTTTAACAATTACTTACATTGATTTTAGTTTTATAATTTTAAGTTTATATGGGCCCTTTTAATAAGATATAAGCCCACTATTTTGAGAAGGAAAATCTCATGGCACATAAAAAAGCAGGCGGTTCTTCCAATAACGGTCGTGACTCCGCCGGACGCCGTCTTGGTGTGAAGAAATTTGGTGGTGAACAGGTTATCGTTGGGAATATTCTTATTCGTCAACGTGGAACCAAGTGGCACCCTGGTGAGGGTGTTGGCATGGGCAAAGATCATACGATTTTTGCTATGCGTGATGGAAATGTCTCTTTCCGTACTCGCAGAAACGGAAAAGTGTTCGTTTCTGTTGATGAAGGCAAATAAATCACTTTGCGCGAATCATGTTGACGTCTAAATTTATAGAATATCTAAGGGAGGCTAAATTAGTCTCCCTTTTTTATAGGGCGTGTTGTCTATCTTTTAAGGCGTCGTTTTAAAACATCGATTTTAATGACATTGATGCCTAATGACAGATACAACGAAGATAGACGCTACGACTACAGTAATTGACTACAATATGATTTTTACTAAAAATTTAGAGCGCTGACTTGAACCTTCATTTAAAAGGAAATGCTCTAAAGACGGATTGAATTTTAACTGATGATGCACCAAGCACGAGAAGATAGCCTACGGCTCAGGCCTTTAAGCCTGTTTGATGTGCCCGGAATCGTTGAATTAGCCAACGATTGGGACATTGCGTCTATGGTGTCTCGAATTAGTCATCCTTATCACCCTCATCATGCCAAAGTTTGGATTGAAGAAATTGAGCGTGATCGCCGTGAAGATGTATGGGCGATTGAGGCTGATGGATATTTCGCTGGCTGTATTGGCTATAGCCGCGCTTCCGTTTCGCATGGTGAACTTGGTTACTGGCTTGGTAAGCCGTTTTGGGGACAAGGACTTGCTACAAGAGCCGCTTGGCAGATCTTAGCACATGGCTTTGCAACAGAGCCTTTTCGGTTCTTTAGCGCCTGTCATTTTACAGATAATGACCGCTCAAAGAAGGTTCTCACACGGTTAGGCTTTAAGCCAACAGATATTATTACTTGCCCGTCTATTGCAAGAGGGAGCCCTTCTCCTGCCCAGCGCTATGTTTTACCAAGAGCTGAGTTTGAGCGGATGACGAGTTAACTCTCTCTTTTTAGTGCTCCTTCAGTTGCCCACTATGCAACCGTCGCTATTATCTCTCACGGCTATTCTTTTTAGTAGCGCTTTAGGTTGCCCGCAAGCAACCGCGCTGCTAGCGCAGAAGGCCTCCGAGGGGCGGAGTTTTTTGCTTGTGCTTCAGTTGCCCACTTAGCAACCGCACTATCACCGGACTACGCGAAGTGCTTCGCCTTGTCTCTCAGTACGAAAAAGGCTGAGCTCCTTCTTCGTGTTGCTCCTTTTGGTTGCTAATGTGCTTCAGATACTCAACAGCATCCGCTTTTTCAATGAAACTCCCTAAATCAATTGACCCCGCTTTAAAAATAGCTCAGAAAGAGGGGCTTACTGCCTTGTTGGATTTTCTTAATGAATTTGACGTGGCTTGAACTTAAAAACTTGCAACGCTTCTAAGCTGCTTAAAGACATTATTACTTATTATGAAATTTCTTGATCAATCTAAAGTCTATGTAAAATCTGGCAATGGCGGCAATGGCTGCATTTCGTTTCGACGTGAGAAATATGTTGAATTTGGTGGACCAAACGGTGGTGATGGTGGCCGAGGCGGTGACGTCTGGGCGCTTTGCGTTGACAACCTCAACACGTTGATCGATTTTAGATTTCAACAGCACTACAAAGCGGGCAATGGCCAGCATGGTATGGGTAGTGATTGTACGGGCGTTAATGGGGATGATATCACTTTGCTCGTTCCCCCCGGCACTCAAATTTTAGATGAAGATAATGAAACTGTTCTTGCTGATTTAACTGATGTTGATGACAAAGTTCAGTTAGTACAAGGCGGCAATGGTGGCTTTGGTAATGCTCGCTTCAAAAGCTCGACCAATCAAGCACCTCGAAAAGCAAACCCTGGTGAGCCGGGTATTGAGCGCACATTATGGCTTCGATTAAAACTGATTGCTGACGCTGGTCTTGTTGGATTACCGAACGCTGGTAAATCAACATTTCTCTCAAGTGTTTCTGCTGCAAAACCAAAAATTGCTGATTACCCGTTTACGACACTTCACCCGAACTTGGGCGTTGTTAAAGCCGGTGACCTTGACTTTGTTTTGGCCGATATTCCAGGCCTTATTGAAGGGGCGCATGAAGGGGCTGGCATTGGTGACCGGTTTTTAGGTCATGTTGAGCGCTGCGAAGTTTTATTACATCTGATCGACGCAAATAGTGAAGACCTCTTGAAAGATTATAAAATCATTCGAGGGGAACTTGAAGCTTATGGCGGAGAACTGAGCAACAAAGAAGAACTGATCGCTATTTCAAAATGCGATTCTATCACTGAAGAGATTTCCGAAGAGATAGCTGCTGAGCTGAGCGAACAGCTCGGCAAAGAAGTTATCGCACTTTCTGCTGTTTCTGGTTATAACCTAGAACGTACACTCTTAAGATTAGGAAGTACGGTTCGGACCAACAGGGTCAAGGCGAAAGAAGCGAAAAAAGAAAAAACCGGTTGGCGCCCTTAAAACAAACAAGCAATTCGTCACAGTTTGCCACTCAACCTTGAGGTACAGACTTCATATATCTATATGTTACCTTGCAAATCTGTGTGTGCAGTACAAAATTGGTTAGCGGTTTTGTGAATTTGTGGCTGCCGCGACGGTTGTTATTAGGCAACCTGAAGGAGCACTAAAAAAGTAGGCATCTGAAGCAACAAAAAACAGACATAAACAAAAGACTAGAGCAGTCTCAAGAATTCAATATAAATTGACATACTCTGGACTGCCAACTTTTAAGATCTAGGGAGAAGCACTCAGTGCTTTAAATACATTAGTCTCATGAGACAAGAATGGCAAAATGCGAAACGTATCGTCATTAAAATTGGTTCCGCGCTTTTGGTTGATGAGGAGACAGGCCGACTTCGCCAAGAGTGGATTTATTCCCTCATTGAAGATATCGCCCGCTTAAAGCATGAGGGCAAGGAAGTTATTCTTGTAGCTTCTGGCTCTAAGGCACTTGGTCGTAGTGAACTTGGCCTTGTGCCTGGAACGCTTACTCTTGATCAGGCGCAAGCAGCTGCAGCAATCGGGCAAATTTCATTGGCTCATACGTTTAAAGCTTTATTTCAAAATCATGACATTAAAGCTGCCCAGGTACTGCTTACTATTAGCGACACTGAGGATCGCCGCCGTTATTTAAATGCACGGGATACCATCAACACATTGGTTGGTTTTGGCGTCATACCGGTAGTCAATGAGAATGATACTGTTGCCACCAACGAAATTCGTTATGGCGACAATGACAGGCTTTCGGCAAGAGTTGCCTCCATGGTTGACGCCGATGTTCTTTTGATTTTTTCAGACATTGATGGGCTTTATACTGCCCCACCTCACTCCGATGCTAAAGCCGAGCATATTCCTGAAGTCACACAGATTAACCCTGAGATTGAAGCAATGGCGGGAGGGACTGGAAGCAGTTTTTCTTCTGGAGGCATGGTGACTAAAATTATGGCCGCCAAGATTGCTGTTGCCGCTGCTTGCCATATGGTTATTGCTTCAGGCAAAGGGGCTAATCCAGTTACAGCATTATTAAACAATGCTAAGGCGACCTGGTTTTTGTCGTCAGCAGACCCTTTAACGGCTCGTAAAAGTTGGATTGCCGGGTCTCTTGATGTAAAGGGTGTTTTGACCATTGACCAGGGTGCTGAACGTGCCCTCAATGACGGGAATAGTTTGTTGCCGGCTGGAGTGACGCAATCAAGTGGTGATTTTGACCGTGGTGATATCATTGCGATTAAGAATGAGGCTGGTGAGATTATTGCGCACGGGTTAAGCTCTTATGATCAGACAGATACAATCCAAATCATTGGCAAGCAAAGTTCAGAGATTAAATCTATTTTAGGCCATACCGGACGCAATGAACTGGTACACCGTGATAATATGGCTTTGACAAATTCTGGTCTGAGTTGAAATAACCAGATGAAAACTCTGGTAAGAAACAGGTCTGGTAAGAGGTAGTGAAGAATGAATATGGCATTAAATAATTCAGCAAACAGCACTGAGATTGAGACCATTATGAATGATCTCGGAGCGCGTGCAAAACAAGCCGCTCGCAAACTTGCATCAGCACCAAGTGCTCAAAAAAACAAAGCCCTTGAAATTATGGCTGAAAAAATCGAAGAAACGTCTGACCATATTTTAGCTGCCAACCTTAAAGATGTCCTTGCTTCTAAAGAAGCTGGTAAAGATGCAGCTTTTATTGACCGGCTTGAACTTACCCCGGAACGTATTGCGGGCATGGCGAATGGTCTTAGAGAAATCGCCCGCTTAGATGACCCTGTTGGGAAAACGCTTGCCACCTGGGAGCGACCGAATGGTTTGGAGATTTCACGGGTACAAGTTCCTTTGGGTGTCATCGGGATTATTTATGAAAGCCGCCCGAATGTAACGGCTGATGCTGGCGGTCTTTGCTTGAAGGCTGGCAACGCAGCTATTCTTCGGGGTGGATCTGATAGCTTTCATTCTTCGCACGCCATTGAAGATGCGTTAAAGGCAGGTTTGGTGGCAGCTGATTTACCTGAGGCTGCGATACAGTTAGTGCCGACAACGGATCGGCAAGCGGTTGGTGAAATGCTTAAGGGTTTAAATGGCACTGTTGATGTGATTGTCCCGCGCGGTGGCAAGAGCCTTGTTGGCCGAGTACAATCTGAAGCTCGTGTGCCAGTGTTTAGTCACCTTGAAGGTATCTGTCATATCTATGTTGATAAATCAGCGAAGCCTGAGATGGCAGAAGAAATTGTAGTGAATGCAAAACTGCGACGCACTGGTGTTTGCGGCGCGGCTGAAACTTTGCTTATCGACAAAGAGTTTTCTCAAGAGCATACCAAATCACTCTTGCTTGCCTTGCTCGATGCAGGAGCTCTGATAAAAGCTGATGCAAGTCTACAATCTTTTGATGATCGTATTGAAGCGGCGACGCCAGAAGACTGGGATACTGAATATCTTGATAGCATTATTTCTGCTCGCCTCGTAGAAGGTGTTGATGATGCGATTGAGCATATTGCGAGCCATAGCTCAAACCATACAGAATCTATCATTGCAGAAGATACGTCAGCGATTGATGCCTTCTTTAATAAAGTGGATAGCGCGATTGTTATGCACAATGCGTCAACGCAATTTGCTGATGGTGGTGAATTTGGCATGGGAGCAGAGATTGGCATTGCAACTGGTAAAATGCATGCTCGTGGCCCTGTTGGTGTCGACCAATTGACGAGCTTTAAATATATTGTTCGTGGCTCTGGTCAGATTAGACCAGCATAGGTTTTAATATCATTCGGTTTATTCAGATAGCTTGGAAGAAATAATAAAAAGATGTCTACCCTGCAACCTGCAAAAAATTTAGGCTCACAACCGGCAGCCAATTTTGGTAGCCTAACGGTTCGCCCACCGCAAATTGCTAGTGGCCAACGCATTGGGATTTTGGGTGGTTCGTTTAACCCGCCACATGATGGGCATCGCAACTTGAGCCTGATGGCTTTGAAAACTTTAGAGCTGGACCGGGTTTGGTGGTTGGTCACACCTGGTAATCCGATTAAATCTCACTCTGGTCTTACTGCTTTAAATGAGCGAGTTCAAGCAGCTGAAGCTGTTAGCTCTCATCCTCGCATTGATGTAACCGCTTTTGAAGCGTCTCTGCCGACCAATTACACGGCTGACACATTGCAGTTCTTAAAGCGGCGGTTTAGCGGTGTTGATTTTGTTTGGTTGATGGGGGCTGACAATCTTGTTTCTTTTCATAAATGGCAAAAGTGGAAAACTATTTTTCATACGATGCCAATTGCTGTCTTTGATCGGCCGGGATATATGATGAAAGCGCTCTCGAGCCCCGCTGCTCAAACCTTTGCGAAAGCCCGCATCACAAACGGCCACGCCATTCGTTTGGCGCACCAACCTCCGCCCTCATGGCAATTTATTTCGATTCCCCTTTCTCATCTCTCATCTACTGATCTTAGAAATAGCTAAGGTCCTAAAGACAGTCGGGAACGGGGTATTTTGCTTATTTTAAGCTTATTTCAAGCTATTCGAAGAGCTTTTTATTGAAACACTTGCTGCAAATCACTCTCTGAAGTATTATGTCTGTTATCTTAACGTCCTAAACTGACAAAAAACGCACTAAAGTCAGGTTAAGTTTGTTAAGAAGGAGATGAAAAAACGCCTTTTAAATTGCATTTTTTTCATCGCTGGTTGGATTTTTTTCGGGGATTTTTGCACACTTGCATAGCAAACAGATTTTTTTTGAGGTTAATACCCACAGAGACACCATTTACAATCTCTTTTTGAGGCTTAAAGCTTTTGTTTCAGCCCTCAAATTGGATGGTATTGCCCCCACACCAGATTTTATTTTATCCCACACATCAATGAATAGCGCATGTTGCTTTTTTGGGGGTTCACTAACATGCTCTAAGTTTTTGTTTAAGCGAGTTGTTTATCGCAAAACCGGAACCCACTTTTACGCAACACGCTCTAAAAGGACATATGAAACAGCATGCACACAAGCACAGAGGATGCAGTCGTTATGAATAAAACTGCGTCACCGATACCCGCTTCAAAAGAAAAAGCTACAGATCAATTGGCAATGACAATTGAAAGCCTTGAAGATGGTAAGGCTGAAGACATTATCACCATTGACCTTGAGGGAAAATCTTCTCTAGGCGACTATATGATTGTGGCTTCTGGTCGCTCACATCGTCATGTTGCCTCTATTGCAGACAAATTGGCTAAGCAACTAAGAGAAGCTGGTTACGGCCGCCCGCGTGTTGAGGGAACTGACAATAATGATTGGGTTCTTGTTGATGCTGGCACAATTATTGTCCATGTTTTCAGACCTGAAGTGAGAGAGTTTTACAACATTGAGAAAATGTGGCTTGCCGCACGCCCTGAAGATAATTCAGGGCTTGATTTTGAAGATGGTTCAGATTCTGAGGCATAACTCATACACCCTCTAGAGCATAACTTTTTCACACTGTATCAGATGAATGCTCTAGCTTTTTGTTTTGGCGCACATTTTTTTTCGATCCTCGTTTTAATCCGGTCGGATTGTGCTCTAGCCTTTCAATAAACCTGATGCTTGGTTAAGACCATGATGCAATTTGATATTTTAGCTGTTGGTCGCTTGAAACAAGAGGCTGAGCTTAAGCTTCAAACACGTTATATGGAGCGGATCAGTAAATCTGGTCCCTCACTAGGTATTAAGTCCATTCAGTTAACTGAATTTGTTGAAGCTAAATCTCAAGATGTAAGCACCAGAAAATCTGACGAAGCAAGCCGCATGCTTGCCTCATTACCGAAAGGTGCTTTTCTCATCGCATTGGATGAAAGAGGCAAGAGCTTTTCAACCGCTGATTTTTCGAAACAACTACAACTTAAAAGAGATGAAGGACATAGCTCTTTATGTTTTGCTCTTGGTGGCCCTGATGGACATGGGGTTGAACTTTTAAACCAGGCGTCTATGAAATTCTCTCTCTCTCCAATGACTTTGCCGCACGGATTTGCACGCGTCTTTTTAATCGAACAGCTTTATCGCGTCCTGACCATCTGGTCTGGGCATCCTTATCACAGGGAGTGATAAGGCAGTTTTTATCTCTCACGGCTATTCTGTTGCTATCGCAACAGGCCTCCGAGGGGCGGCGCTTGCGTCGGACGCCCTTGGCGTCATGTCCTGACGCTGAAGTGGCGTCACTCCTTCTTCGTATGGTAAGGTTTTTATTCAAAGATACGGAAGCATAAGTCGTTGTTTGATACCTATACAGAATGTGAAATAGCTTAGGTTGCTGTTTCAGATATATTTTGAGGCTAGTATCAGTGATTTTCCCCATCTGATTGGGGCTTCATGCCGTGATTTCAGCTTATTTCTATGATAGTTATTGGTTTATGTGATTTGCTTTTTGGTAAATCTTCATTGCATGTTCTTCTTTTTAATCAAACATTTCTTAAGGCCGTCCGAATTTAATATGATCAAAGCTGATTTTCTTCAGATCAAATTTAATGCCTGCAACTGGTTATCTTTGGCCGTGATGATTTGTGTCTTGGTGGGACTTTCGACAAATATTTTTCCGTCACTTGGGTTTATTCAAACAGCCAATGCCCAAAGCGATGAAGACAACGTTACCCCTCAAACTGAAACAGCCGAGCAGATGCGCAAGAGGCTGGCTGAAGAGAAACTCAAACTCAAGGCCATTCAGTCAAAAAAACTTGGCGTGAACAAACAAGTTAAGCAATTAGACTTTGAAAGAGCACGGTTGAATAAATTATTGATTGATTATGCTCAACGGATTCAAAAGAGTGAAGGCAATTTAACCAACCTCGAGTCTAAAATTTCTAATCTGCACAACAAAGAAGATAAGTTGCGCCAATCTATGCTGAAGCGCCGGGTGGCTATTGCTGATATGCTTGGACTCTTGCAAAGGATGGCACGCAACCCGCCGCCGATTATGGCCACTCACCGTGATGACAGTTTAAAAATGGTGCGCAGTGCGATGTTGATGTCCAACATTCTGCCGAAGCTTAAAACGCAGGCTGACAGTCTCAAAGGTGAGCTGACTAACCTGATCAACTTAAAGACAACAATTACCAAGCAGACAGAACAACTGCGCATTCAAAACGCTGAGATGGAATCTGACCAATTGCGGGTCAAAGAATTATTGCAGGAAAAGAACTCTCGTATTCTTAGCCACAATAAAGAGCTGCAAGAATTTGAACAACGAGCTAAATCTCACTCCAAATCCGTTGCCAGTCTAGGCGATCTTATTGCAAAAGTTGACCTGGAGATGAAACGCAAAACAGAACTCGGGGCTTATGAAAATCAACTGATTGTTGATGAAAAGCTGGCCAAGGAGAAGTTCGGCAATAAGGCTGCTGTTGAACTTACGCCCGATGAAAAAAGAAAAGCCTTTATTGACCCTGGCCGCATTAAACCGGCGCTTCCATTTGGCAAAGCCAAGCATACGCTCTCCTTGCCCGTACGAGGCAAGCAATTACGCCGTTTTGGCGACAAGGATAAATATGGCAGCTCTTCAAAGGGGATTAGTATCCAGACACGAGCAAATGCCCAAATTACGTCACCATCGGATGGTTGGATAGCTTATGCTGGGAAATTTCGCTCTTATGGGCAACTTCTCATCATTAATGCTGGAGGTGGTTATCATATTCTTCTAGCCGGCTTGGACCGTATTGATGTGAAAACCTCTCAATTTGTTTTGGCTGGTGAGCCGATTGGTGTCATGAAAGAACCGATTGACCTCTCTGACGCAGAGAAAAAGACAAAAGGAAACAATGCTAAAAGGGGCGATAAAACGTCTTCTCAGCCGGTATTGTATGTAGAATTTAGGAAAGATGGTCGTCCGATTGACCCTAATCCATGGTGGTCTGGTGGACAGGTTGCCAATGATCAAAACTAGTGAATAGAATTGATAGCCCGAATAAAATGGTTAACTTAATCAAGGCTGAATGTTTTGATATATTGTACAAAACTGATAAATTATGAACTTATAAACAAGCAAAAATGATTTTTATTATCTTTTAAGGCAATGTAAAATTTTTATATAATTGGCTTTTGGGGATCTAGGTACTATTCTTCGCAGATTGCTTTTCGTGTTTTATGCTTTAAATATACAAATTTAGGCCGCAATATCATTAGATAATGATAATATAGGCAAGCCCAACTACCCGGTAACGACTGATCGAGTTAAATTTAATAATAATAGCCACCGGTCTATATAAAGGTATCTTTGAATATGAATTTTAAAACTTTTACATCATGTCTTGCTCTTGTTACCGCTGGCGCGATCATTGGAGGAACATTTGTTGGATCTCGAAACGAATCGTTAGCACAATCAGGAAATACCAGCATTTATCGCCATCTGGATTTATTTGGTGATGTTCTAGAGCGTGTTCGCAATGATTATGTTGAACGGCCTGATGATAAGAAACTCATTGAAAGTGCCATTAATGGCATGCTGACCTCACTTGACCCTCACTCAGCTTATCTAAGCCCTGAAAGCCTAAGTGATATGCAGGTGCAGACGCGCGGTGAGTTTGGTGGCCTTGGTATTGAAGTTCGCATGGAAAATAAGCTTGTGAAAGTTATTAGTCCCATTGATGGAACTCCTGCAGCCGATGCGGGTATTCTTCCCGGTGATTATATTAGCGCACTAGATGGCGAACAAGTTGAGGGACTAACCCTTAAAGAAGCTGTCGATCGCATGAGAGGACCTGTTGGTTCTGAAATTACGATTACGATTCTTCGCAAGAATGTAAAAGAGCCTTTTGAGGTCAAATTAAAACGCGCTGTTATCCAGATCAATAAAGTTAGTCATCGTATTGAGGGCGGTGATATTGGGTATGTTCGTCTACCTTCATTCCATGAGCGTACTGCATCTGGCCTTCAAGAAGCTGTCAATGAAATTCATAAAAAGATCTCTCAGGACAAAGTCAAAGGTTATATCATTGACCTTCGGAACAATCCTGGCGGGCTTCTTGAGCAAGCGATTAAAGTTTCAGATGCATTCCTTGATGAAGGTGCAATCGTGATTACCCGCGGACGTAATCTTGAAGAAACTCAACGAGCCAATGCACGTCGAGGTGATATTACAAATGGCAAGAAAATTATTGTGCTCATTAATGGTGGGTCTGCTTCAGCATCTGAGATTGTTGCGGGTGCCCTTCTTGATCATAAGAGAGCAACCATTGTTGGCTCGCGCTCATTTGGTAAAGGCTCAGTTCAAACGATTATTCCACTTGGACAAAATGGTGCCATTCGCCTGACAACTGCGCTTTATTACACGCCATCTGTTACATCCATTCAGGCAAAGGGGATCGTGCCTAACATCACTGTTAATCAAGAGCTTCCTGAAGAATTTAAAGGCAAGCCGATTAAAACGAAGGGTGAAGCAAGTTTACGCGGTCATATTTCAGTGAATGAGAAGAAGGAAGAAGAACACGGATCTCTTTCATATGTTCCGAAAGATGCGAAAAAAGATACGCAATTACAATATGCGATCAAGTTGCTTCATGGTGAAGTTACACCACCTCCAATGGAGGAGAAAAAGTCTTCTGAACTGAAGAAACCTGCTGAAAAAACAGCAGCGAAAAAAGATAGCACTCCAGTTCAGCCGCCGGCTAAAGAGGATGCAAGTTCAAAAGAAAAGCCCGTTTCACCAGAAGCACCCGTTGCAAAACCTAATGAAAATTAGGTAATAGGTAATATCTTATGGGTTATTTTAGGAGCTGATATATTATTACTTATCAGCTCCTGTTTTTATGGTTACCTGATGTTTTGTTTTCATTTGAAAACTTCAATACTATAATTAATGAAACTTTATTAATATCAGTCTGTTAGATAAGTAAGGCGTATCCCTCAACAGAGGTCAATATTGGTGAGCCTTATGAAGACTTTATACATAACATCTTGTGCTACTGCGCTGATATTCCTCATGTTTTTCACAATCATGAGCCTTATTAATGCTCCTTTGGGCGGCCAACCCTTTACGGTAGCAAAGCTCACCGATCGCAAAAAAGCTGAATTGAAACTGGCTGACCAGCTTGCAGCTCTTGCTGCAGAAAAAAACAAAAAGCCTGTCACAAAAGAGGTTTCTAGCCAAAAAGAGCCTAGATACTTTAACAGTGCCAGAAAAAACAGTGTTGTAAAGAGCGGTGAGAATACCGCATTAAAGCGTAAAGATGGGCCTTTTAAACATCTAAAAAACGGTATTCCTTCAGCAAACACGCTCGAACTTGTCGATATAAAAAATAATGGCTTATCTCTTGTTCCTGATAATGATCTAGTTGAAAAATCAAAATATGGCCCTTTACCTCGTATTGCTCATAATGGTAAGCGAGCACAAGATGTTTATGCACGGCCTAATTACTCAAAATATTTTAAAGACAAAAACATTAAGACCGTTTCCATATTGGTAACCAACCTTGGTCTTTCACAGCCTGTGAGTGATAATGCAATTGAAAAATTACCTCCTGAGGTAACACTTTCATTTAACCCGTATGCCAGTCAATTAAGCAGCTGGGTAAAACGCGCTCGTCGTAGTGGTCATGAGCTTATGCTACAAGTTCCCATGGAACCGTTTGATTATCCTGATAATGACCCAGGTCCTCATACGCTTTTGAGCGGGCTTTCTGACACAGTCAATATACAAAGATTAAAATGGATCATGGCTCGGATGACGGGTTATATTGGAATGGTCAATATTAATGGCAGTAAATTTAGTTCCGATGAAGGCGCTATGCATCCTATTTTGCATGAATTAAAGGTCCGAGGTTTGACTTTTATGGATGCGCATCCGCAGGCACCTGAGGTTTCTTATCAAGTTGCTAGAGAAATTAAGCTCGACTATCTGCAAGGGGCCGTTATTCTTGATCGTGTTATGAGTAAAAAGGCAATTGATCAGTCTTTGAAAAAACTTGAAGACCTTGCCCGAACACAAGGTTCGGCCATTGGTGTAATGTCTGGCCTCCCTTTAAGTATACAAAGGCTTACGGAGTGGTCTGCTTCATTAAAGAAAAAAGGCATTCACCTTGTACCTATTTCAACGACGCTGATTAAGCCAAGTTGATAAGTTGTTTTCTCTCTATTCACTTCAGTTTTTCCACTAGCAACCGCGTTTTCTCTCACAGCTATTTCAAGCGCTTATAGCGCTTGAGCCTCCGAGGGGCGGTGCTAGGCACCGGGCAGCTCTACTGCAATGTACCTCTGCCCGAAAAGGGCTGAACTCCTTCTTCGGATAGGTAGATTTAGTTTTTTCTCAACGCTATTGCTTTTTTAACGGCGCTTCAGTGCCAACTATTAATCGCGCTGTAGAAGCTCGTAGTCTTGTGAGGGCATGGTATTTTAGTGCTCTGTTTTCTCAGGTCTTTCCTTGCATGATGTTTTTATTATTTTCTCTATTTCATTCAACAAGTAATATGGCCATATTCTATTGGTTTTATGCCTCTATTCCTTTATGGTTATGCTTGTTCAACTTAACTCAATAAAAGACCTTATCTATGACTTCACTTACGGCAAATTCTTCACCTTCTAATCAACCTCTTCTTCCCTTGCGTCCGTGTGTGGGGATCATGTTGCTTAATCAGACACGAAAAGTTTGGATTGGGCGGAGGATTTCGAAGTCTCATGATGATCCGAAAGCTTTGATTTGGCAGATGCCACAAGGTGGCATTGATGAAGGCGAAAGCCCTCAACAGGCAGCGCTTCGTGAGCTTGAGGAAGAAACCGGCGTTACCAGCGCGCGGATATTAAAAGAATCTGCCGGGTGGCATGATTATGAATTACCGAAAGATTTATGGGGTACAGCCTTAAAGGGTAAGTTTCGTGGACAAACACAAAGATGGTTTGCTATGGAATTTGATGGCTCTGAAGATGAAATCGACATTGGTGAAAAGCCTACTCAAAAGGCAGAGTTTGACCAATGGAAGTGGGAGGTTTCTGATAAACTTCCTGGCCTTATTATTCCGTTTAAACGCAAAGTTTATAAAGCAGTGATTGATGAATTTTCTGAGTTTTTAGTTTAATATAACACTTTAGAACATTCCTCTTTTTGCTGAACTTCAGATGCCCACCAGCATCAGCTTTGATGCGCTTCAGATGCCCACCAGCATCCGCGCACTCACAAAACCAAATTCACTTTTGTTCGAAATGCTCTTAATTTCAAACAATATTGATTAAACACACCTCATCATCATTCTTCTGGGCAAGCGATAAATTGAATTCTGCCAGTAATTATGAAGTCAGAAACCCCAGAACCGAATAAGACAATTAGTCTGAAAATTTCCCCTGCCTTGATTATTTCTTCTTGATCAGGACATTAAACTCTTTAGCCTATAGAGCTTATTTTATTGGATTGGTGAAATATCCATTTAAGAAATTTATATATTGAATTTTAATCTATTATTTTTATGCAATTTCCATAGGGTGGTAACAGTCTAAAATTTTGGCAAATCGTGATTAAAGGGATATAGCATTATGGGTGATGAGAGATCTTTGAATAGGTTCTTGTGTCTTTTTGTTTTCGTATTTTCGTTAATTATCAATAGCGGTAACTCTAGTGCTGAGGAGCGGGTAGTTTTTAAGGTTCCGGGATTGGAGTTTGAAGAGCAGAAAGATCAACGAGAGATATATACCAAGACCTTTAAGCGATCTGATGGAGGCACCAGCATTCAACTTGGAGCCTACCCCCTCCATTATTCAGATGAGAAAAATGGAACGTGGCACGATATCGACCCTTCCATCCAGGTAAAAGATGGTTTTCTAAATATTAGCAATGTGTTTCAGACACATATGCCTGCAGTCCTCGGTGCCGATCAGCCTATAATTTTGCAGTTTAAGGGAAGTAAGATCCGTTGGCGCCCCAAACGTGTGATGGTTCGACTTAAAAATGGTGAAGAAGAAAGCATTGGACTTTTGCAACCAAGCGAGGGCCGGATCGTTGAAGAACGCAGAGGGCTTGTTGTTTATTCAGGGTTGTTTCCTGGAATTGATTTTTCTGTGCAAGTTTCTGCAGGCACGTTAGCGATGTCCGTTCGGGTTGATGAAAGCATACTCGAATTTAACCAAGAAGAAATAGATGGCCTGGTGCTTGAGGCACATATTGATGCAGACCCTAATTTGCTCTCTAGCATGAATAAAGCTGTTAATGATGGTGCTGATAAAACCCAAGTGATTTTACATTTTGGGGCACGTGATGAAAACTATGTTCTTGCCCTTTCTGGTGGACCTCTGAGTGATGAATTTTATGCGGTTAATCCCATAAAAAATTCATTAGGGGAGCGCGGCCAGACGGATGCTAAAGAGAGCAACCTGGGGGGCATTCCAAATTGGAGCCGCCGTACACATACACCTGATTTTCTCAATCAACTTATTGTACGTAGTTTTGTGAGTTACCCTCGCTTTAAGAGTTCTAAGGATAGTGAAGACTTAGTCGGTGGTCATGGTGGCTTTGCTCTTTTAAAAAATTGGGATTTAGTTTCTCGTAAAAACATTATTAATCGTGGAAATGATTATGAGGGGCTCTTACCCTATTCAGCACTTACAATCAGGAGTTGGGCAGACCCTTGTGTAAGGACACCTCAGGTAACCGGTGGTGGTGCCAGTTGGGGAGCTTTCTCAGGTCCTTGTGAGGTTTCTTTTAATAACAATAGGATATTCCCAGGTTTTCCAGTTGGGGTTTTTCATGATGGGCCTAATTTATCCGTAAAGAATCCTCAATTTGCTGATTACCGAGCACGTATTTGGTTTAATGGGTTAGACCGCCTCAAGAGGCATATGAAGAAATATAACAACGCCATCAGACAGGTTAATTTTGGAATAAACTACAATTCAGTTCATAAGCAAGGGAGTGATTGGAATAAAGAACGATTGAACTGGATAAGACAATTTAGATTGGAACGGGTACGTTGGCCGACCATTCGTAGTTCGCTCCCAACGCAATCTACCGGTGTATTGGACAAGTTAGCGGTTTTTGGTGTGTCAAATACCTATGCTAATTTTAAATCACGGGATTTTTATAGTAACCATACGCTTTCGCTGAAAGGTGGTGGTCATTATGCAATTGATTGTTTTACTGAGCTTCCGGCGCATATTCCGGTTGAACTATTTGAACGCAGGATCGTGGGGTTTAAGTATCAAGGCTTTCATTGGTGTCCTCTAAATCAAAGAGGGTCTGATGGCTTTGTTGCAGCGGTCAATCGTGGTGATAGTGATTTTGGCTTTGACCTTCTTATGCGTAACACCAATTGGATTTTAATTGAGAAGGCCAGTGTTTTTGTTCATTTAACCGGACCATTAAAGCCGGTTTCTGCGTTTTTGGATGTTAAATCTATAGATAAAGATGGAGTCACTCATAAGGATCCAAATTGGATTCCGGAACTCTATCCTGGTGAGTATTTTGACTATGAATTTACACTCAAAGATATTACCCCCAAAGATTCGACCACACGGATCACATTTCAAAATATCGGCGATTTTATTTCTGATGGTGTTAATCCTATTCTCAGAAGTAAGCAGCAACGCCTAATTAGCTTTGATCTTTCAAAAGCTCAGCCTACTGCAACGCTCCGGTTTAAATGGGATAATTCCCGGGATAGATTCCAGTCCAAGACAGTTAATAATAACCCTGAAAAATTCTCCGGTCTAAAGCATGTTGATTTGGATATCTCCATATTGACCTCAATTAAATCAACTTTTGTAGAAAGAAAAAAATTACCGGTTATCTTTAAAGGACCTAATGCGCTCTCTAAATTTATAACGAAGCCAAACCAACCCTCTTGTGCGGGGAGCTTTCCACACACAGATTTTCAATTGAAGAATTTGGGTGATTTTGGATTTGTAGCTAACTTGCAACTAAGGGGGACTTGGTCTGGGGTCCTTGAGCTTTTTGATGTCATTCCTCCAAACGGCATTTCTACCTTGCCAGGCAATGCTTTTACTGGGGCCTATGTTTTCTCAAACAGTAATGGCAATAAATTTTCCCCCTCTTTTCAGCAGGGTGAAACGGTCACATTTAACCTATTTCCTAGCCGCCTCTATGAGATTGCTAAAAAAAGGGCCTTGGCTGAAGGACTTTCAGAAAGCGCAGCAAAAGGGTATTATTATGTTACTCTAAGAGCCGGATACCAAACAAAGGGGAAAAAAAGCTTTATCTACTATCCACCTCGTACAAAAGTTGGAGAGAATTATTTTATCTGTCGAGTTGAGTTAAAATAGTTGGTGTTATTTGAAATCTAAGAAACTTGACACCCAATTTTTAGCTCTTACTGACGCTCATCTTAGGTTTTTTAGTGGCGCTAGTACATGTCTCTTGCTAGCGTCAACTGCCTTTTAAAGTAACCCTAGTATTTTTTAAACTTCAATTGTTCTCAGTAAAATTCGATTTTGAGATTTTTCACTCTATCGAAGACAAATATCATTTTTCATAAAAATATAGAATGCCCCATTTATAAGTTCTGCCATTTTCTTCGCACCAATCGGTGAATTTCTTTTCTTCTTTATTGCATTCTTCAGTGAAAATTTTCCAATCTTGAAACATACTTATTTGTTCGTGTAAGACTGCTTCTACATCTTTTAATTGAGACCTATCAGGGGCCGAACTAATTAGTTCTTCGGCAGACGCAATGATTTCTTCAACCTCAGATATGGGCATCAACAGACGATTGACTTGGCAGAGATGTGTCGCGTAATAAATTATGTCAAGACAATTGCGTTTGATTAAACGTCTACGAGCAGCTATCTCGTCTGGATGAAGAGACAATAATTTATTTAGTGCTTTCGGATTTTCATTGAAGAACCCTTCCCACCTTAATGCCTCTCTTGAGTTAGGTTCATCTTTTAACCAGGCTTTAAGTCCTGTCAGGAGCAATCTTTTATTTAAGGGAGTGGCGATAAATTGGTGAACATCTGGAGCACAGAATTGAATTTGAAAAATCAGGTCTATAATTTCTCTTGATGTTTTTGTGTCCCACTTGGCGCTTTCATTTAGAAACTTATCAAGAGCCTCAAAAGCCGGTTTGCGTAGTCCTTGTTCTCGCAAGCGGCAATAGTCTGCCAAATTTTTTAGGCGAGGATCTTCATCGAGCTGTTTTGTAATATTCAGCAGACCTTCAAAATTTCTATCGTTCCAGTACCACATTTTTTGCTCTTTTTTGCAGCTAGCTGCTTTTATACAAATTGTACCTATTTTAGTTTATATGTTTCTGTTGTGACTAATTCAGTTCATAAAGTATGATTGGCCAGTGTTTTTTATTCTTTTGAGTTTGAGACAGTTATTCATTTTCTTCGTGTAAATCCCAATTTGTTCATGAAACTCTAAGTTTTGAAATTATCAAAGGGATGGAATATAATTTTACACATGAATACAGAACAAATTTGGACTAAGTACCGAACTCGCTTGAAATCATTCTTGCATTCCAAGGTATCAAGTCCCGATGATGTTGAAGATCTATTGCAAGATATAATGATCAAAGTGTTCAATCGACTTGATACGCTGGATGGTGATGAGAAACTTCAGTCATGACTATTTCAGATTGCACATAACACCATCATTGATTTCTATAGAAAAAATAAGGCAACTACGGATTTACAACCTGAGGCCTTATGGTTCGAAGAAAATGATCCAGAAACATTATATTCACTAGCTCAGTGTATTGAACCTTTTATTTTATCACTACCTTCACAAGATACCGAATTACTAATGGCCATAGATATTGAGGGACAATCTCAAAAAGATTATGCCATTGAACATTCTTTCTCATATTCGACACTTAAATCTCGCGTTAAGAAAGGTCGTTTGGCGCTACGCGCACTTTTTGAAAATAGTTGCTATCTGACGCTTGATGCTCAAGGGAACATATCAGATTATCAATCAAAAACAGATAATTGCAAAAAATGTTGAATTTTCTTTCGTCTTTTTTAGATGCACCTCGTCTTACAGGTATATCCAAAAAACAAAGGAAAGAAAAATGATCAAAATAGTTAATTTATAATTTGCCCATTCGTTCAATGTGTCACAGGAATGCTTGAAGCCAAGTATATTCCTTATGAGATTGAGTATATTGACCTTAAAAATAAACCACGGTGGTTTCTAGATATTTCACCAACAGGTCAAGTTCCCCTTCTTGTGACTGAAACTGGGGACAGTCTTTTTGAATCGGACGCTATTGTTGAATATATTGATGAAGTTAGTAAACCATTGATTGCTGATTTGTCCCCTGAACAACGAGCAATAAACAAGGCATGGAGTTATCAGGCATCAAAACACTATCTTGTCCAATGCTTAACAATGCAAAGTGATAGCAAGGAAGTTCTTACTGAACGCAGTGAAAAACTTAACAAGGCATTTGAGAAGGCTGATAAATTTCTCGGAAATGGGTCATTTTTTTGTGGTGAAACAATCAGCAAGGTTGATATAGCTTGGCTTCCATTACTCCACCGTGCTCTGCTTGTAGAGAACCATTCCGGTTTTCACTTCTTGACCAACTATCCAAAGGTCAAAATTTTACAAAAGAAATTGGAAGGTACTGGCCTCTTTGACAAATCAGTACCTGATGACTTTTATGAATCTTTCTCGAACTTCTATCTGGCAGAACGTACGTTTCTTGGTCGTGGTGCTGATTTTTCGGAACCATCTGTAGAAGTTGTAACAACCACAAGCTCAAGTTGTTGTGGCTGAGTGTTAGGCTAAGCATCTCTCAGATTTTTCAAACAAAAAAGCCCGCTCAGTTTTGAGCGGGCTTTTTAAAATTATTTGTTTGGTGCTAATTAATGAGCAGCTTCTAAACAATCAACTGTTTCATTACAATGACGAATTAGCAGATCATCTGTAGCATCTTCAGCTGTTGCTTTTGCTTCAGCGATTTGAGCAGCTTTGTCATCTGCAGACATATCGTCGAGTGTCACAGCTAGCTCAGCCAGGATCGTTAGGCTGTTTGAGCCGGTGTCAGCAAAGCCACCTTTGACGAAGTAACTCTTTTCACCGTCTTCACTATCTACAACCAAAATGCCAGGACGCAAGGTCGACATTAATGGTGAGTGATCAGGTAAAACGAGGTAATCCCCTTCATCACCAGGGACGCGCACTGATTTCACATCTTGTGAAACAAGGAGACGCTCTGGAGATACTAGCTCGAATTTAAATGTATCAGCCATATGGCTTTACCTCATTTTTAAAAGTTAAGCAGCCTCAGCAGCTAGTTTCTCAGCCTTTTTAACAGCTTCGTCGATTGAACCAACAAGATAGAAAGCTTGTTCTGGTAGGTGATCATAGTCACCTTCTACAAGACCTTTAAAGCCTTCGATTGTGTCTTTCAACGGAACCTGAACACCTGGTGAGCCAGTGAAGACTTCAGCCACGTCAAACGGTTGTGAAAGGAAGCGCTCAATCTTACGAGCACGTGCCACAACAAGTTTGTCTTCTTCAGAAAGTTCGTCCATACCCAAAATTGCAATGATGTCTTGCAATGATTTGTATTTTTGAAGAATTTCTTGAACTTGACGAGCAATTGCGTAGTGCTCTTCACCCAAGATGCGTGGATCTAGAACACGTGATGTACTGTCTAGTGGATCCACAGCTGGGTAAATACCTTTTTCAGCAATTGAACGCGAGAGCACTGTTGTCGCATCAAGGTGAGCAAAGGTTGACGCTGGCGCCGGGTCAGTCAAGTCATCCGCAGGCACGTAAACGGCTTGCACAGATGTAATCGATCCGGTTGTTGTTGATGTAATACGTTCCTGCATACCGCCCATGTCAGTACCAAGTGTAGGTTGGTAACCCACAGCAGAAGGAATACGACCTAGAAGCGCTGACACTTCTGAACCAGCTTGTGTAAAGCGGAAGATGTTATCAACGAAGAAAAGAACGTCTTGGCCCTGATCACGGAAGTGTTCCGCAATTGTTAGACCTGATAACGCGATACGAGCACGAGCTCCAGGAGGCTCATTCATCTGACCATAAACAAGTGCAGCTTTGGAGCCTTCTCCGCCACCTTCTTTGTTCACGCCTGATTCAATCATTTCCCAGTATAGATCGTTACCCTCACGAGTACGCTCACCTACACCCGCGAACACTGAATAACCACCGTGGGTTTTCGCAATGTTGTTGATCAGTTCCATAATCAAAACGGTTTTACCAACACCGGCACCACCGAAGAGACCAATTTTACCACCCTTAGCGTAAGGCGCTAGTAGGTCAACAACTTTAATACCAGTTACAAGGATTTCTGATTCAGTTGATTGGTCCTGGAATGCAGGAGCTTCAGCGTGAATTGGACGGCGAGTTTCTGTGCCGATATCACCAGCTTCGTCAACTGGCTCACCGATCACGTTCATGATGCGGCCCAATGTTTCGTCACCGACAGGTACTGAAATTGAAGAACCAGTGTCTCTTACTTCGTGGCCACGTACCAGACCTTCTGTCACGTCCATAGCAATTGTACGAACTGTGTTTTCGCCCAAGTGCTGAGCTACTTCAAGAACGAGACGTTTGCCATTATTTTCTGTTTCAAGCGCATTTAGGATAGCAGGCAGTTCACCATCGAACTGCACGTCAACCACCGCGCCCATAACTTGTCGAATTCGACCAACTGATTGTTCCGCCATGGGATAGATTTCCTTGTTTTA
This sequence comes from Hyphomicrobiales bacterium 4NK60-0047b, assembly GCA_040367435.1. Classification (NCBI taxonomy): domain Bacteria; kingdom Pseudomonadati; phylum Pseudomonadota; class Alphaproteobacteria; order Hyphomicrobiales; species Hyphomicrobiales bacterium 4NK60-0047b. The sequence goes on from BAABWY010000003.1 coordinate 211,307, forward strand.
ACTTTGCTTTGATCTTTTTTGAAAACCAAAACCTAAATTTTTAATTAGCATATTTTCAACTCAAGAAGGCTGGACCTTTTTAAACTAAAAATATTAAAGCGCTTCAGCGCCCGAAATAATTTCAATCAACTCTTTCGTAATCTGAGCTTGACGTGAGCGGTTATATTCTTGTGTTAACCGATCAATCATGTCACCAGCATTACGCGTTGCATTGTCCATGGCGCTCATACGAGCTCCCTGCTCAGATGCAGCATTTTCTAGAAGTCCGCGGAAAATTTGCGTTGCAATATTGCGCGGCAAAAGATCATCGAGAATTTCTTCTTCGCTTGGTTCATAATCATTTGCAACATTGTCTGATGCTGCATCATCGTCTTCATCTTCATCAAAACTTGCAGGGATTAGCTGAAGCTCTGTTGGAGTTTGGCTAATAACTGAGCCAAACTCAGAGAAGTACAATTTTACCACATCAACGCTACCTTCATCAAACATGCCGATAACTTTTGTTGCAATTGAATGAGCGTCTGAAAACCCGAGTTTCTTCACTTCTTTAAGTGAAACCTGATCAATAATTTGATCTGCAAACTCGTTTTTTAACGCATCATAACCTTTTGAGCCGACGCACAAGATTTTAACTTTCTTGCCTTCTTTTAAAAGACGGCGGGCCTCTAGGCGCGCCAACTTGGCAATATTTGAGTTAAAACCACCGCAAAGACCACGTTCTGCTGTTGCTACTACGAGCAACTGCACATCATCTTTACCTGTACCGATGAGATAAGGAGAGGCATTCTCGGCTGACTTATAAGTCTTTCCAAGATTGCTCAGCACATCATCCATGCGCTCGGCATAAGGCCGTGCGGCTTCTGCTGCTTCTTGCGCACGGCGCAATTTAGCAGCAGCTACCATCTGCATAGCCTTTGTGATCTTTTGCGTAGATTTAACGCTTGAGATCCTGTTTCGTAAGTCCTTCAGGCTCGCCATTGGGCCGTCACACTCCTTTTAAGTATCCTAGGTTTCATCTCATTGATGAATTTTAGGATATCCTACTCTGATGTTGATGAAGCAAAGTTATTTGTAAAAGCTTCTACTGTTGCTTTTACTTTTTCCATTGTTTCATCGCTTAGTTTCTTTTCGTTACGAATGGTATCAAGAATGTCTTTCTTCTCATCTCTGAAATGACGAAGAAGCTCTTCTTCATAACGACCAACATCACCAACTGGTAGGTCATCAAGATAACCGTTTGTACCGGCATAGATCACTACAACCTGCTCTTCCACTTGAAGTGGAGCGTATTGAGGTTGTTTTAGCAATTCAGTAAGACGTGCACCACGGTTCAGCAGTTTTTGTGTTGCGGCGTCAAGATCTGAACCGAACTGAGCAAACGCTGCCATTTCGCGGTACTGAGCCAATTCACCTTTAATTGGACCCGCGACTTGCTTCATAGCTTTAATTTGCGCAGAAGAGCCCACACGAGACACTGACAAACCAACGTTCACAGCAGGGCGGATACCTTGATAGAAAAGATCTGTTTCTAGGAAGATCTGACCGTCCGTGATCGAAATCACGTTTGTAGGAATATAAGCAGACACGTCGTTCGCTTGCGTTTCAATAACAGGCAAAGCTGTTAGTGAGCCTGAACCATTGTCTTCGTTCAATTTAGCTGAACGCTCTAGAAGACGTGAGTGAAGATAGAATACGTCACCTGGATAGGCTTCACGTCCTGGTGGACGACGAAGAAGAAGTGACATCTGACGATACGCAACAGCTTGTTTAGAGAGATCATCATATGTGATCAAAGCGTGCATCCCATTATCGCGGAAATACTCGCCCATTGTACAAGCTGTAAATGGTGCCAAGAATTGCATCGGAGCTGGGTCAGAAGCGGTTGCAGCTACAACGATAGAATATTCTAGCGCGCCTTGCTCTTCCAGTGTTTTCACGAATTGTGCAACAGTTGAACGTTTTTGGCCGATAGCAACATAAATACAGTAAAGCTTTTCGCTTTCATCACCTGTTTTATTAATCGCTTTTTGGTTCAAGATCGCGTCAAGCGCTACAGCTGTTTTACCTGTTTGGCGGTCACCAATGATAAGCTCACGCTGGCCACGGCCAATTGGGATCAAAGCGTCAACGGCTTTAATACCTGTTTGCACTGGCTCGTGCACAGATTTACGAGGAATAATGCCAGGCGCTTTCACGTCAACCAAGCGGCGCTCAGTTGCGTCAATTGGGCCTTTGCCATCAATTGGGTTACCAAGAGCGTCAACAACGCGGCCCAGAAGGCCTTTACCTACTGGAGCGTCAACAATCGCGCCAGAACGTTTAACTGTGTCGCCTTCTTTAATGTCACGGTCATCACCGAAGATAACAACACCAACATTGTCTACTTCAAGGTTAAGAGCCATACCCCGGATACCACCAGGAAACTCAACAAGCTCACCAGCTTGCACATTGTCTAGACCATACACACGGGCAATACCGTCACCTACGGATAAAACCTGTCCAATTTCTGAAACTTCGGCTTCCTTACCAAAATTCTCAATCTGATCCTTCAAAATGGAGGATATCTCAGCAGCTCTGATTTCCATCAGCCGACCTCTTTCATGCGCGTTTTCATATTGTTTAATTTGGTTCTAAGTGAATCATCAATTTGGCGCGATCCGATTTTTACAATCAGTCCACCAAGGATAGCTGGATCCACTTTCGTGATTAGTTCGATATCTTGGCCGGCAATGTCTTTCAATGCGGCTCTGAGTTTGGTTTGTTGCTCTTCGTTGAGCTCAGAAGCACTTGTTGCTTCTGCTGTTACTTCACCGCGATGATCGCTTAGAAGTTTGCCAAAGTCTCTTATGATATTTGCAATTGCATCAAGCCGACGATTACCAGTTACTACACTGAAAAACTTTTCAGTGATTGGTCCAAAGTCGGCCTTTTTTAGGAGTGCTGCAATGGCTTGTTCTTGCGTTTCAGCGCTAAAAACCGGGCTTTCAACTAATCTTTGTAGATCAGTGCTTTCTTCAAGCATTGCCTTAAACTTATTCAAATCACCTGAGACTTGATCAAGCTGGTTATTTTCGCGTGCAAGTTCAAAAAGCGCTGTCGCATAGCGCCCTGCCATTCCTGCAACAATAGAGGTTTCACCTGCCACTGAAATGCTTCGCCTCGCCAAAAGGGGCTCACACAAAAGAGTATCTTTCGTGTCGCCGGTTATTATTCTTTTCTGAACTTTGAGAAAATCTAGATCTAGCAGCTTGGCTAGTCATATCCAAAGTTCGGCTTGCTCTAGCATACGGAATTTGATAACGCAACTCTCCAGGCGCGAATTATTCGTATAAATTATCAAATTAACAGCTATATTGAGGCTTACCTGCGATTTCCCCACCTTTTAGAGCAGTGGAAATGCGACGTTTTTACGCCTTAAGTTCACCTTAAAAATACGAAGCTCTATCTGCGGATTGTCGCTATTATTGCCGCAGACGCAAAAAGACATGCTGCGCTAAACACCCCCAAATACCCCTTATATTTTCTCAGTAGTTTTCTCATGAAACTCGCAAAAACCACCCAACAACAGTCTATTGCTGCCAAAATCAACAGGTAGAGCAAGCTCAGGATCATGAATTGTTCAAGGACAGTTTGCCCTACGCCGCTGTTGAAACCATCTGTAGTTTGGATAAATTGCGGAAGAAAGGCTGCATTAAAAAGGAAGGTTTTGGGGTTGATAAGTGCGACAAGAATTCCTTCTAAAAACCCTTGTGTAGAAAATTGCGGATTAATTATCGGCTCATCTGAGCCATCAATTGATTTTCCACCATTTTCTATCTGCTTTGTTTTTTGATTTTTATTTCCTACTAAATTACTCGCCTCTTTTGAGCTTTCATTAATTGCAGCTTTTAGTGCTGATATGGCCAGAAAAAGCAAGTAGCCCACACCAGCCCATCTGAGAATAAAAAGAAAATTGGCGATCTGACCTGCAAGGGTGGAGGTGACAACGCTAACTATCAGCAATTGAATGGCCAAGCCGGCGGATGTTCCCGAGACTGCCATCAAACCAGTTCGCCATCCCTTGGCGAGGCTCAAGCCAACAATGACACCAACATTTGGACCCGGGATCAGGCCAAGCAGGATGACCGCAACTATGAATGCGTAAAGACTATCCATTGTTTTACCACCGAATAAAGAAATATGACTATCTTGAGCTATTTTTGACCTTTTTTCATCAGATAAATACACATCACTTGTTATAATCTAATAAAGCTTGTCTTATACAGACTCTTTATTGAAGAGGCACTTTTGTATAACTGAGTTATTATCTGTTCGATTTTCATTGTTATGAGGGTTTGATGAATATCTATTTTGTTATTGCGGCAGTGCTTTCGCACTTTGCCTTAGTTTTACATTTCTTTATGGGTGGGAAAGAAGTTGCACGGCCTTTACTTCGCTCGAATGAGCTTAGCAAAACCTGCCAGTTCACCAATTATTATTGTTGGCATTTGGTGACCATATCGCTGGCGCTGATTGCTGCCGTCTTTTCCCTGCATCTCTATTCGCCGCTTTCTACTGACCTGATTTTAGCAGTTTCAACTTTGATGCTACTTTATGGGCTTTGGAGTTTGGTGATGATTGCGGTGCACAAGCTCAATCCATTGCAATTTGGGCAATGGACCGTTTTGGTACCGATAGGGGTGCTTGGGTTTTGTGGGGTTTATTTGGGGTGAGGTGGTTGCTGGATGGATTGAGCCCAGCGGAGAGGTGGATCCCGGTTCAAGTCCGGGATGACGCGAGCAGTTAAATTTGTGAAATAACATTTTTCATAATATCAAAACAATATCCTAGACTAACAATAAATAGAATTAGAGCTGATATTCGTACAAAAGAATATGGCAAACTATGCACCGAAATTAAAATAAAGAATAATATTAGAAATAGCGCATAACCAGTAAAACCAGAATAAAAAAGGGGAAACATCACACAACATAAAATTGAAAACCCAACCATAAGGTAGCCACAAAAACGTTGAGTTAAAGTATCAAATAAGCTCTTATCACGTTGCTTTGTGAATAATGATCCCAAAGGTATGCCTACTATAGCAAAAAGGGTTATTGTCGCAGGAAATAAATAATTCATATATTCCAGCAAAAACAAGTATTCTTTATGAATAAATTCTTTTTGGGGATGCACTTGCTGTCCTTCTACAAAGACAATGCTATTAATGACTAAAATAAGGAATATCAACCAAGCTAATAATGAAGCGCCCACAATCTCATCTAGGTTTCTTTTTAAGAGATTCTTATTTCTTTTAAAAAACCTACTTAAACCTATAATACCCATTGGAGAAAAAAGCAGTAATGCAATTAATACATTTTTCTCTTTAACGGTTAATATAATTTCATAAGGTATAAAGCCCAATGTATAATCAATAATTTTGTGGCTGAATGAACGAAAATTATTAACAACAAACTCACTAACCTCCCCAAGAGCAAATAATTCTCCCAGAGCAACATAAATACTAGCGCTTGCTGTAACTTCTCTAAATTTTATGCCTGGGATATATTTGAATATTTCCATTTCGAAGTCTCACAAAAAATTATAAGGATCGATGTCAACCGTCAGCCTTAAATCTCCCTGAGGCTTAGGGAGGACAGCTTGCCAGTGGCGGAGGTATTGTTGGATGTCGATTTCTCGCGGTGCTTTAGCAAGCAGGCGGAAGCGGTATCTCCCTCTAATCACCGCTAGCGGTGCTTCTACGGGGCCGACGACTTTGACTTTGTCGCTTCGGGGTGCTCGTTTGGCGACTTCTCGCGCATAGAGTTCTGTGATCTGCTTTTCTTTTCCTGTCACGATTAATGCAACCAACCGTCCAAAGGGTGGATAGGTCAGCATTTCTCTTGCTTGAGTTTCGCGCATGGCGAACTCGTCTCTGTCGCCTGACAAGATGGCGGCCATCACCGGGTGGTCTGGCATGTAGGTTTGGACAAAGCCTCTTCCTTCAGTGCCCATCCGCCCAGCGCGGCCAGAGACTTGGTGGAGCAATTGAAATGTGCGCTCTGCTGCTCTTGGGTCACCGGAGCCTTGCAGGCCGATATCACCATCTACAATGCCGACGGTGGCGAGAAGCGGGAAATTGTGACCTTTGGCTACGATTTGAGTGCCGATGATAATATTGGCTTCGCCTGAATGGATGGTATCTAACACCTCTCGCAGCGCACCTATATTTGGCACCAAGTCGGAAGACAAGATTGCCTGCCGCGCTTCGGGAAAGGTTTCTCTCACTTCTTCTGCGATGCGCTCAACGCCTGGACCGCACGGGATCAAACTGTCTTCTGCTTCGCACTTGGGACAATTCTTTGGTTTGTGGAGTTTAAAGCCGCAATGGTGGCACGACAGCGTGCCTTTATGTTTATGCTCAACCAACCAACTCGTACATTGCGGGCATTGAAGTCTATAGCCACACGAGCGACAGAGCGTTAAAGGTGCATAGCCTCGCCTGTTAAGAAAGAGCAGGCTTTGCTCGCCTTTGGCCAAAGTTTCATTTATCGCCGCGACCAGACGAGGGCTGAGCCACTTGCCGCGATCTGGCGGGTCTTTTTTCATATCTATTGCTGTCATCTCAGGCAGCTCGGCACCATAAAAGCGGGTGCGGAGTTTAATATGAGCGTATCGCCCCTGCTCAGCGTTGACCAAGCTTTCAAGAGATGGTGTGGCGGACGCCAGGACAACGCCGCATTTGCCAATGGAACCTCTCACCACGGCCATGTCTCTGGCGTGATACATGACATTGGTTTCTTGCTTATAACCGGCGTCGTGTTCTTCATCGACCACGACGAGGCCTAAGTCTTGATAGGGGAGGAACAAAGCTGAACGCGCGCCAATAACCGCCTTTACCTCACCGTTTGCTACGCCGCGCCAGATGCGGGCGCGCTCGCCTTCACCGATGGCCGAGTGCCAACTTGCTGGTTTGCAGCCAAAGCGCGTTTTAAAGCGCTCTAAGAATTGGTTGGTTAGAGAAATTTCGGGCAGCAAAACCAGAACCTGACGCCCTGCTTCTAAAGCTCCGGCTAGGGCTTCAAAGTAGACTTCTGTTTTACCTGAGCCGGTGACACCATCAAGGAGCCCAACTTGAAACGCATGGGAATTACCAATTCCGCGCATTCTGTGAGCGGCTTCGATTTGCTCTTCTTTAAATTCTGGTTGCTGGAAATTAGCACGCGGTCTTGCCATGGTCTCCGGGGCTAGTTCTGCTTGCACCAAACTGCCCGTTTTGACCAAGCCATCAATTACCGCAGTTGAGACGCCGGCCTCAGATGCCAGATTTGTTTTTGTCCAGACAAAGTCATTGGTGAGAACGCTCAAGACCTTTTCTCTGGCTGGTGTCATTTTAACTGGTTTTGAGCCGGTAAAAGAAACACCAAATCTTGGTTTTGGGGTTTGAAAGGCTTGCTTGGCGCTCATCATCATGCGGAGCACCATGCCTAATGGACTGAGAGTGTAATTTGCAACCCATTCAGCAAACTTCATAGAGACCATTGGCAAGGGAGGCACATCGATTTTATCAATCACCGCTTTGAGTTTGGAGGGATCAATCGGCTTTGAGATGACGACGCCATTTTCATCTATTGGCTCGATGGTTTTATGCCAGACAATGCCGATGCGCTCTTGCCGCCCAAACGGCACGCGCACAAAATCACCCGGACTTAACGACAAATCCTGATCGAGAGCTGGGTCAGCCAATAAATCAGCTTCGCCTTTTACAAGATAGTCATATGTCTGGTTGAGTAAAACGGGCAATAATATGGGAACGGTTTCTCCCACCTATCGGCACTCCTTAAATTAGCGGCAATCTCATAAATGAGGTGGTTTAAATTAACTCTTAGGTCAACAAATCACCCGTTTTCATCAAAAAGATAATAGACGTACAGCCCAATTGACGATATTGAGAATAGTGATGAATGAGTGAAGCATCCGACTTGGGCATTGTGGGACAAAATTTATGGCTTTCCCCATCTATTTTTCCTCTCTTTGCATCCAGATGCTTTATTCATAAATTGCGACATGAAGCAAAACTGTACATTTTTGGAATGAGGTCTTTTATGAAATTTTTCGTCGACAGTGCTGATATTGAAGAAATTGGCGAATTGGCTGACACGGGCCTTATTGACGGGGTCACCACGAACCCTTCACTCATTGCGAAATCTGGCAGAAACTTTCTTGATGTAATCAAAGAAATTTGCTCTGTGGTTGAAGGACCAGTGAGCGCCGAAGTGACTGCGCTTGATAGTGCGACAATGCTGAAAGAAGCTGAAGTGCTGCGCGGGCTTGCACCTAATGTGGCGATTAAAGTGCCTTTGACGATGGATGGTCTCAAGGCTTGCAAGGTGCTGACTGATGATGGCGCGAAAGTGAATGTGACGCTTTGCTTTAATGCGAACCAAGCGTTACTAGCTGCAAAAGCTGGTGCGACTTATATCTCTCCTTTTATCGGCCGGTTGGATGATATGGGCCAGGATGGCATGGAACTCATTGAAGAAATTCGCGAAATTTATGACAATTATGATTTTGACACCGAGATTTTGGCGGCGTCTATTCGTAATATCAATCATGTGAAAAGCTGCGCACTCATTGGCGCAGATGTCGCCACCGTGCCAGGCTCTGTGATCAAACAACTGGCGAAACACCCACTTACAGACAAAGGCCTTGAAGGCTTCATGGCTGATTGGGCAAAAACTGGGCAGTCTATTTTGTGATTGCTAAATGATTATTTTAAACTCTGTATTTAATCTTCACTAAATACGTTTCCCAATTATGGGGTAAATAATTTTTCACATCGGTTCCTTTTATGGGACCGATGGACAACATAGATTTTGAATACCACTGCTTATATTCAACGTAATTGCTTTCTTCAATCCCCAGATAAAGTACTGCTGATCCATGTTTTTCTTTATAACTTCCATCTTGTCTTAAGGTAAAGGTTGTTTCAGTAGAGTAATATTCAGGTCTTACAATTATCTCTCTTGTTCCCCTTTTCAAATCAGTTATTACAGCTAACTTTTTGACAGGGTCTTTCCATATTGTTGCAGGCATTCCTATTTCTGCTTTTGGATCTTGGTAGTTTTTAGGTGGGAAGAGTGTTCGATCTAAAACAGACTTTATTTTTCCTTTTGGGATATACCATTTCTGCCTACTTTCATTCCAAGAAATTTCTATTTGCCTAGGTTCATCTTCGATATCTTTTGTCTGAATCTCTGTATAAACAACAAATTTTTTGGTATTTTTACTTTTCCCCTTCCTATCATTTTGTTGTTCTGCATTGTCTTGAGAAAAATAACCTATAATCATCAATAAAATTATTATAACAACTACATAAACCACTAGTTTCACTTCCTAAAAATAAATTTTGTAGTGATTTAATATAGGCCCCTGATGAATGTTATATCTTACACAAAATGAACTTTTCCACCGGATAGACACAGTTAAAATTTAATTGTCTCGGATCACGTATATTTTAAGTGACCTTCATAAAAGAAAGCTATAGTTAAGGATGTACACTTATTCTGGTTATATTCTGACTGGATTTTATCAACTCATATGATTGATCTAAAGCTATGGAGCTTACTTTTATGAAAAATACTGTCTTGCGTCTTTCTGATTTGAGCCTCGTTTCTAAAAGTACTCTTGTTTCTAAAAGTTCTAGGGCTCTTGGTGCTGTTTTGCTTTCATTAACTCTGATGGTTGGGGCTGGTTTTACTTCATCTGCTATAGCTTCTGACCTTACTGAGCAAGCTGGCTCTGGCGTTCGGGTTGGCGGCGGCGCTTTGATTAAGCCGAAATATGAAGGCTCTGACGAGTATGATGTTTATGGCTTTCCTGTCATCATTCCTGATTTTTCCGGCAATAGCCAATTTTCCTTCTTTAAAAAATACGTCGAGATTAACGGTGCTGACGATGTGCGCTTTAAGCTACTCAATCAGGGCGGCCTAACTGCAGGTCCGCTTGCGGGTTATACCTTTGGCCGTGAAGAAGATGATGGAGACAAGCTAGCTGGGCTTGGTGATGTTGATGAAGGGCTAATTGTTGGCGGTTTCGTTGCTTATAGCTTTGATGTTAACTCAAGCAAACTTACGCTAAGCACATCTTATCATCAGCAAGTGAGCGGTGATGAAGATGGATATCTTCTTAAGTTTAGTGCTGGTGTTGAGCGCCCTCTTAACGAGCGTTTAAAAATCAAAGCCAAGGTCGGCACGACTTATGCTGATGAAGAGTATTTCCAAACGAATTTTGGTGTGACGGCTCAGCAATCTCTGAACTCTCGCGCGAATTTAGCGGCTTTTGATACTGACGCTGGTTTTAAGGATGTGTTTGTTTCTTTAGGCACAGATTTGCAATTGTCTCAGAGTTGGAAACTATTCGCCAATGTGAAGTATTCACGCCTCTTGGGTGATGCAGAAGATAGCCCTGTTATTGAAACTGAAAATCAGTTCACTGGATTGGTTGGGCTGACTTATAAGTTTGACTGGCGCTAGGTTAAGTTTGACCTTTTCAAATTTTTTAAGCTTTCCAGAAATAACTTTCAAACTGTGAGTTAAGTCTTTAACTCACAGGATTTTTGAAAATTGCGTCGCGGCTGATTTAATCAGCTCTGCATCATTGCTGCCGATCAATAGATATTCATACTCACCCTTTTTCCAATGGGCAGCTTTTAAGCCTTGCTGTACGTCATTGATAACTTTTGTCTGACCATTGTTGCTTGCTTTAATAATACAAAGGGCAACTGGTTTACCCTCATCAGATAAAAATGCCAGCTGGATTAAAGGTTGCCCCTTAAAGCCTAGTATTTGAGCTCTTTTGTAATTCAGGCCTTTAACATTGGTCAGTTGTGTCAGTTCTATTTTTTTGCCAAGAACGCCTGTTACATGCTGTAATTGTTTTGAAGAAGTTTCTTCATTTTGAATAATTGTAGCAAGCGTTTCCTTGCTATATAGCGCTTGATAGGCTGCTACGTAATTGTGCCAGTTCTGCAAGTTGTTTACAGATGAAAAAGATTTTGCGCACCAGCCAATTGCCACAGCAAGCAAAGCGACTGCCGCTATTTTTTGCCAACCTTCAAAGAGGCTTGAACTATTGCTATTTGCTGATTTCAAAACCTGGGGCTTTTGTTGTGCCACAGCTGTTTCACTCAGGAAGTCAGGCAAAGGTTTATGCTTTTTTGCATTTTCTGCAATGGTTTCCATTGAACGAGAAAGCGCTTCTTTATCAAATTTTAGATTATTCAAGCGGTTTGCCAAACTCTCATCAGTGACGAGGGCGGCTTTAATAGCATCCATTGGAGCAAACTCGGCTTCTCCATCCAAATAAGCGACAAGCTCTTCATCACTAAATTTGTCTATCTGACTCATTTATTTAGCTCACTCATCTTTTTGGCTCACTCACCTTTTGATTTTCATCATCATTAAATTGGGTGGCTATTGCCTTACGGGCAACTGCCAAACGGCTCATTACTGTTCCAACTGGTATTTCAAGGGTTTCTGCTGCTTCTTTATAGCTAAATCCGTCCACATAGACCAAAATGACCGTTAGTTTTTGCGCTTCTGGCAATGCCTCTATAGCTAATAACACGTCTTTGCCCAAAATATTCATTTCTGGGTCTAAATTATTATCAGCAAGATCATATTCTTCAATTGGGGAGCATCCCTGGCCAGTTCTGGTTGATTGTGCCCTTATTTCATTGAGCCATAGCCTTTGTGCTATGCGAAAGACCCAGCCATTAAAATTAGTGTCTGCTTTATAGAGCTCAGCTTTTTCTAAAGCCCGAAGGCAAGCAGCTTGCGCCAGATCATCTGCTGCATGGGATGATCTAGTTAGAAACAAACAATAACGCCAGAGCTTGGGAAACAGTTGCCTCAGCTCTGCTCTTACCACTTCATAAGAATTTCTGTTCTTGCTCAAATGAATAATCCAAAGCTTAGACGTGTTGAAAGCCTATTAACATACAACTTCAAAGGCATTTTATCTGCGTTTTTCAATGCAAGTATCATGCATAAGTTTCTAGTGGAGATCAATTTTATGAAAAAATCAATAGCTCTTAAAATGATTGTATTTCTTGGGCTTCTAACTATTGGCTTTTCTGGACTGACTAACACCTCTATGGCCGGTGAAACTCCCTCCAAGGCTGGTACCAAGCAATATTTTGTAAACCTCAAAGATGGGGATGTTATTGCAAGTCCCTTTAAAGTTATTTTTGGATTAAGTGGAATGGGAGTGGCACCCGTTGGCGTGGCTAGAGCATTTTTTTAGATGCACTTATTTGAATGCTCTAGTTTCTTGTATTAGCGTTCCTTTTTTCCTAAAATCGGTATCCACTTTAAGGCGGAAACTTTAAGGCGAACACCGGTCATCATCATTTGTTTATTGACCGTGTGGCGCTTGAAAAAGGTGAAGATGGTGTTGATGAATATCTGGACAATATTCCAGCAGACGAGCAACACATTCATTTTGGTGGCGGCCAGACAGAGACTATTTTAAAACTTTCTCCTGGCAAGCACACTTTGCAACTGGCCCTAGCTGATGAAAATCACATTCCTCATAATCCGCCTGTATCCTCAAAAGTGATTACGATTACTGTGAAGTAACAATCCTACCGCGATCCATCGAACAATTCACTTGGGTTTGGCTTATTTGAGCCAAGCCCGAGTGTATCTCATTCCTTTTCTACATTATGCGTTTTTAATTCCTCTTAAATTAGCGCTGAGAAAATATTACTCATTTTTTTCTATTAGCGGGATTAAAGCCCTCCCTGTTGTGTTTTTCAATTATAGCAGACTTTCACTTTGGGCTTTATCTGGTTCTCCACAGATCGTTTTCATCCAGATACTCAAAAGGAATTTTTGCGAATATTAAATTCACAACCCTAATTCATTTGTAGAAAATGGAGCTTTTTATGAAACGTCCTGTCTTGATTGCTGGATTTCTCTTAGCTGTTTCAACCGGTCTCACTTTCACAGCTTTTGCGAAAGAAAAGGCTGTTCCACCGGCGCCAAATGGCATTGAAATTCCGAAAGACTATAAAAACTGGCGGCTGATTGCCCCGTCTTACCGTACTGACCATGGTAGCATTCGCGCTATTCTTGGTAATGATATTGCGATTGAAGCAGCTCGTGCTGGCAAAACGAGCCCTTGGCCCGATGGCGCTATCCTTGCCAAGATTGTTTGGAAAGAGCGCAAAGACGAGCATTGGGAACCCGCAATTGTTCCTGGCGAATTTATTCATGCGGAATTTATGATTAAAGGTGCCCAAAAATATGAAAAAACAGGTGGCTGGGGCTATGCGCGCTGGTTAGGTACTGAGCAAAAACCTTATGGCGAGGATGCTGAATTTGTCGAGGAATGCGTGGCTTGCCATACGCCCGTGAAGTCACGTGATTATGTGTTCACTACACCGGCAATTTTTCCCAAATAATATCTCTCATAAAACAAAAGACTAATCGTCGCTTAAGGATGAATTTATGAAACTATTGAAATATTTTCCAACTGCTTTGGTGATTTCATCACTGTTTTTCTTTGCCACAAGTGCTTTAGCTGACCATCACATGGCGAAAGCTATAAAAGTGAATTCAGCCAAGCTTAGCATTTTGACCAATGCTAAGGGCATGACCCTTTATACATTTGATAAAGACCAAAAAGGCAAATCAAATTGCTCTGGAGGATGTGCTAAAAAATGGCCTCCTTTTTTGGCAACAAATACCTCAAAGGGGGAAGGAAAGTTCACTGTTATTAACCGCGCTGATGGGACAAAACAGTGGGCTTATAAATCCCAGCCGTTATATTTTTGGTTTAAAGATAAAAAACAAGGTGATGTAACCGGTGATGGAGTTAAAGGTGTTTGGCATGTTGCTCGCCCTTAGGCACCTTTAAATTTTATGGCAAGGTGGCTCCCTCCCCTTGCCATAAATGATTTGCCAGTAAAAACTACCTGGCCTTAACAGAGACTTGAAAAGATGACACAGCTGCTTGATGAAATTGAAGCTTGCATACCAGCGTTAAGGCGATACGCACGCGCGCTGACGGGCAATGCTGACCTGGCTGATGATCTGGTTCAAGATTGTTTGGAACGTGCCATTCGCAAACGACATTTATGGTCTCCAACTGGCAACTTAAAAAGCTGGCTTTTCACAATGCTTATCAATATTTATCGTAATCAATTGCGTGCACTTAAAAATCGGCCGGCTTTAGCTTCAATAGATGAAATGTCAAATGAACCTTCTGTTGCAGCCTCTCAACCAGACCAGGTTGCCTTGGCAGAAACCAGGAGAGCACTTGGCACTTTGCCACTTGAGCAGCGAGAGGTTTTATTGCTCGTTACGATTGAAGGGATGCCCTATAAAGAAGCGGCGACGATACTTGGCATTCCCATCGGCACGCTTATGTCTCGGTTAGGGCGTGGGCGAAAACGGTTACGACAACTGGTTGATTATGAGCCAAAAAAAACTGAGACAAGCAGCTTAAGGAGAGTTAAATGATCAAAGATAAAAATAACATAGATCATGATGATCTACACGCTTATGTGGATGGCCAGCTTTCTGAAGAAGAAAATATGCTTGTTGAACGCTATTTAGACCTTCATTCTGAAGATGCTGCATTTGTTGCTGATTTGAAAACACAACGGGCGCAGTTAGAAACACTTTTTGATGACGTACTACACGAGCCTATTCCTGAGCGCCTCTCTCCTCATAGACTTGCAAAGACCATAGATGATCAGACTAAAGAAAAAGAGCTCAGAAAGCCCGCCCTATTGACAAAACTAAATGACTTTAGATGGCAATCTGTTGCAGCTGTTCTTTCTATTTTTGTCTTTGGGAATATTTCTGGTTGGCTGGGACATCAAACCCTGATTGCCTCTCAAACATCTACTCAGAAACGCCCAATGGTCAGACAAGCTCTTGATGCTCATACGACTTATGCTGTTGAGGTTCTTCACCCTGTGGAAGTCAGCGGGAAAGATGAAGGACATCTTGTTGCCTGGCTTTCGAAGAGGTTACAAATTCCGGTTAAAGCTCCACAACTAAAACAAAATGGCTATCATTTGGTTGGTGGCAGGTTATTGCCTAGGAACGATGGCGTTGCCGCACAACTTATGTATGAAGATCAAACGGGCAAACGGATCACACTTTATCTCATTCGAAATAAAAAAGCAGAAACTTCAGCTTTTCGGTTTGCTTCAGAAAAAAATATGAATGCGTTTTATTGGCTGGACCATGATGTGAGTTATGTTCTAGTTGGCAACATCACAAAAGAAGCTCTTTCACCATTGGCAAAAAACATTTACTCACAAATGGCCAGTTGAATTTAGAGGAAAGTTAATTTTTCACTTGTCCTTAATTGATAGGCGCCACGTATTTCCTACTCTAATCCAACCAGGAAAGAAACTTGCAACTTTGCCTGAAACAGCTGTAAATTTTATAGGCTTACTTTCTTTTTTCCAGAAGTTGCCCAGAAAACTGTTTTGTTCATCTGCTGATGATTTTAAAGTGAGCACAAAGTCATACTCGCCTTCGCCTGGCATGAAGGATTTCTTGCTTGGCTTTTCTGGATAGAACAGTATGTTGCCGCCAAAGGCACTATAGCCTGCGACAGGTATCGGAGAATACGGTTCTTTTGGCCGTTGAACTATTCCTGTTTGGGCATTTGAATTTGGGGTCATAAAATATTCAGCTTTAACAAAATAGCTTGCTTTAAAAATAAGTTTTTTGCCGGTTTGGTTATTTGTACCGACTAACTTTAAAGATGAAACAACCCCGTCTTGAGCCCCGCTATTGGTTATGGTGAGAGGAAGTATAAATACTTCATAATTTCCTTCTGCATCTCTGGTGTAAGAAATGGTTTCAGGTACAAATAATTTTAAATTCGCCTGTTTTAAAACGGTTTGATAGAGGCTAACAGCTGATATCAGCAATGCAGAAAGAGACAATATAACGCTTGTCCATTCGGTCCGGCCTTTTCGTTTTTTGCTTTCAGTTTGATCATGTGCGACTTCGCCAGCATCATTGGTAATTTCATTACCAATCAGTCTTTTAGACTTAAACATTGTTCCCTCCAAATTCCCAATCAATAGTGCATCTTATTCTCTCTCACGGCTATTTCAAGCGCTTATGGCGCTTGAGCCTCCGAGGGGCGATGCTAGGCACCGGGCAGCTCTCGCTGCCATGTACGTGCTCTAAAGAAGAGCACTCCCTTCTTCGTATGGCTAGTTTTTGTTTTCTCTCACGGCTATATCAAGCGCTTATGGCGCTTGAGCCTCCGAGGGGCGGTACTAGGCACCGGGCAGCTCTTGCTGCCATGTACGCGCTCTAAAGAAGAGCACTCCCTTCTTCGTATGGCTAGTTTTTGTTTTCTCTCACGGCTATTCCAAGTGCTTTTTGTGGCACTTCAGTTGCCTACCGGCAACCATTTTATTACGAGGCTCTTTTTTCTTCAATTGCATCCCATAAGAGCGCTGCGATGTCGGCGCCGCCGAATTTTAGGACTTCGCGCACGCCTGTTGGTGAAGTGACGTTAATTTCTGTCAGCACATTGCCTATTACATCTATGCCGACAAATATGAGTCCACGTTTTTTTAATTCAGGGCCAATAGCCGTGCAGATTTCTTTGTCACGTTCGGAGAGGTCAATTTGTTCTGGCCTACCGCCGACATGCATGTTTGAGCGGGTTTCATTTGCTGCTGGTACGCGGTTGATGGCACCAACAGGTTCTCCGTCGATTAGGATAATGCGTTTGTCCCCTGCTCTCACGGCTGGTAAATATTCCTGAACAATGAAAGGTTCTGAGGATTGCTCTTTCAGCATCTCCATCAGAGATGAGAGATTTGTATCATCTTCCTTGATACGAAAGACACCAGCTCCGCCATTACCGTAAAGAGGTTTTACAATGATATCTTTCTTTTCTGCTCTGAAGGCTTGCACCGCTTTTTCATCTCGAGTGATCAGAGTAGAGGCTGTTAGCTCTGGGAAATTGAGAACAAAGAACTTCTCAGGTGCGTTTCTTACTTCTCTTGGGTTATTCACGACGAGTGTCTTTGGGTGGATTTGTTCCAGAATATGAGTGGTTGTGATGTACCCCATATCGAAGGGTGGGTCTTGGCGCAAATGCACAACGTCATAGGTTGAAAGGTCCACTGTTTTCGCTTCATCTAATTTATAATGGTCACCCTCGACATCCTTAACCTCAACATTAAAACCGCTTGCGGTCACAACACCGTCTTTCAGGCTAAGTGCATCTGGCATGTAGTAAAACAGCTCATGGCCTCTTTTCTGTGCCTCAAGCATCATGGCAAAGGTGGTGTCACCTTCTATGTGTAGGCTTGAGATTTCATCCATTTGAAAGGCAATTTTAAGAGGCTTGTTAGGAGACATGTGAGCTCGCTCTGCTTTTATTCTTAAGTGATTATTTTACGATATAATCTTTATATTCAATTTGTGAAGGGTATGAAACCAAGGTTATCTATAACTCTTCAAATGCATTTTTCATATGACTTGGAAATTTCCAGGGGGCAAATAAGATCACATCAAATGAGAGACTGTCATAACGCAAGTTACTCTGCTTTGACAACCAGATTAATGCGGCTTTATTTATTCGTTTTTTCTGATGATCCGATAAGGAAAAAGCTGCTTCTTCCAATGTTTTTCTATATTTAACTTCAACAAAGGAGATATGCGCACCCCGCTTTGCTATGAGATCTATTTCTCCTGCCCTTGTTTTGTAGCGTTGTTCCAGGAGGCTATACCCCTTTAGGCGGAGTATAATCTTCGCCCAGAATTCTGCAAAAAGGCCTGCTTCATAAGTTTGTTTTCTCTTCTTAGCTGAGGGTGTTTTTTTCTCAGTCATAAAACTCCCCTCCTTCTCACAAATATCGTTTACAAGTATAAACGCTCGCTCAATCCAGCTCTTTTTTAAGCTTTAAGGCAAGGTCATAAACTCTTTTTTTCGGTAAGTTCATGCCTGTCATCACTTCCGAGACGCTATCTCTTACACTTGCTCCTTCAGATAAATGATTTTTTAGAGCTTCATTGATGTCTTCATCTGTGATTTCAGCTTCGAGCGGGGGACCGATGATGAAAACTATTTCTCCCTTAAGATCTCTTGTCTCTAATTGAGATTTTAAGTCACTTAACTTGCCTTCAATGACTTCTTCATGAACTTTGGTTAGCTCACGCAGAACACTTGCATCTCGATCCCCTAAACATGCAAGGGCATCTTTAACTACGGCTTCAATCCTCTTGGCAGTTTCAAAAAACACCAGGCTTCCCTGAATTGTTTTTAGTGTTTCTAAGCGTTTGGTTCTGGCGACTTGTTTGGCTGGGAGAAAGCCTTCAAACAAAAAAGTGTCCGTTGGTAAGCCAGATAGGCAAAGGCCTGCAATAACCGAACTGGCGCCTGGGGCTACCTCTACTCTTAAGCCCGCCTCTCGCACTACCTTTGCTAATTTATACCCAGGATCAGAAATCAAAGGAGTGCCGGCATCGGATATTAAGGCCACAGAGCGCCCTTCTTTGATCATCTTTATGATCTTTGGCCGCATTTGATCACCATTATGATCATGATAGCTGATCATTTCAGATGAAATCCCATAATTTTGCAGGAGTTTTCTTGAGTGACGCGTGTCTTCTGCTGCTACAAAATCAGCTTTGGCAAGAATGGCCAATGCTCGCAGACTAATATCGGCTAAATGACCTATTGGGGTTGCAACCAAGTAAAGCGCCGGAAGTAAAGGCTGGTTTAAAAGGTCTTCCATAACATCAGAAACGCGCGCCGCCGGTCTGGCTTTTTGTGCATTCACTTTTTGAGCCTCTGTTAGCGCGATTTCTTTTTTATCGTCTTCTTGGTTCATATTCTAATGGAATGCCCTGATTTACTTATGTTTTTGTTTGCGACATCGACTTTCGAACTAATTCTAATTGATAAAAATACACAGATATTCAGGTTCTTATGGTATTTTTTCAACATTTCACTTCAAGTTCTTTTTTAGAATATCGAATAAGAAGTGGATAAATTAACTTTCCTCACCAAAACTTCATAGATTTTTTGACGAATCTGTCTTGTGGGCTCATTATTGTGATGTAATGAAACATGACAGAAATAGTGTTACTACCATTAAAGGGTCATAGTCTATATATATTCCTGTCATGAAAGAGCTTTTATAGACCTAAATTTTTTTATCTTTTGCATTTTGTATGAAATTGCTCTTTTTTGTATGAGATTGCTATTTGTCATATATTTTAAAGCTTTATCTTGTTTTATATCTGAGGTGATACGGTGAAATTTTCTTTTCTAAATTTAAATTTATTTACTGTTTTTAGAAAAAAAACCTCCTTTTCTGTATTCACATCTCTTTTTGCTTTATGCGCCGTTGTTTTTGCACTCAACGCCTGTTCAACTGGTGGTGGAAGCCTAACTGACACAGCGCTTAATACGCCAGCTGCACAACCTGGCGATGAAAAAGTCAGAATTGCCCTATTACTCCCCCTCACTGCTGAGGGACGCTCAGCGCAAATTGCCAAACAAATTAAACAAGCTGGTGAACTTGCGCTTTTTGAAGCTGATAATCCTAATATTGAATTGATAACGAAAGATACAAAAGGCACCCCAGGCGGAGCTCGCCAGGCTGCATCAGCTGCTGTTGCTGAAGGTGCTGAAATTGTTCTTGGGCCTCTATTTGCTGCTTCCGTTCGAGCAGCCACGCCGATTGTTCAACAATCCAATGTTCCAATGATTGCGTTTTCATCTGATGAATCTGTTGCGGGAAATGGGGTTTATCTTCTTAGTTTTCTTGCCGGCCATGATGTGAGCAGCATTGTTTCTTATGCTGTGAGCCAAGGGAAACGCCGCTTTTCAGCTTATCTCCCTCAAGACCAATATGGTAAGGTTGCTGAGATTGCTTTCAGAAATGCTGTGGCATCTCATGGTGGTGAAGTGGTGGCGCTCGCTACATATCCAAAAGACCCAACAGGGTTGGTGAAAGCTGCGGAACCATTTGCTGAACAATTAAAAACAAGACAGGCTGACACGTTGTTCATACCAGCCGGGCAACAATATTTACCTCAGCTTGCTACACTTATTCCCTATTATGAAATTGACGCAAAAACTGTTCAGATTTTAGGGTCCTCTCGTTGGGACTTTGCCTCTGTTGGTACACAGAAACCTCTTGTTGGTGGTTGGTTCCCAGCAGCGGAGCCTAGAGGTTGGAATCAGTTCAAGCAGCGTTACACTCAAACATATGGCATTATACCAACACGCATCACAACCCTATCTTATGATGCCGTAAGTCTTGCAGTATCACTTGCCAACCAACCAAAGGGACAACGTTTTTCTGTTGCTAACCTTACACAACCAGGTGGTTTTGCTGGTGTTGATGGCCTCTTTCGTTTGAACCAAAATGGTTTATCAGAACGCCGTTTTGCAATTTTGCAAGTTCAGAAATTTAGCAATAAGATTATCCAACCATCTCCTAAAACATTTGGACGTGAAGCATTTTAGCGAAGTCTTTTTTAGTGCTCCTTCAGGTTGCCCACAAGCAACCGTCGCGTGAGTGCTCCTTCAGGTTGGCAGTTCTTTGCTTCAGATGCCCACAAAGCATCCGCAATATTCAACCGTCGCTTTTTCTCTCACGGCTATTTCAAGCGCTTTTGGTGACACTTCAGATGCCCACTGGCAACCGTGCTGAAGCGGCAGGTCTCCGAGGGGCGGTGCTTTTTTTTGCGATCAGATTATCCGCACTCGCATTTTCCTGGCGCTTTAGGTTTCCCTATGTCAAAACTGCGCTACTCCGTTCGGGCTGATCTTTTGCGCCGGGCAGCTATTATCTGTGCTTTAGGTTGCCCAAAAGCAACCGCACTGCTGCCATGTACGTGCTCTTAAGTCGAGCACTCCCTTCTTCATATAGTGAAGCATTTGTTGTTTCTCTAAGTGTTTTTTATTACGCTTCAGATACTTCAATCAACCCTTCGACGAGCTGTCCGGCCATGTAATTTAGGAGCTGAGTGCCTTTTGCTGTTGGTACGAGTTTACGTGCGTTGTCACCTCTTTGACTTGGCTTTAATAGTTTATCTTCTTGTAATTTTTCAATTGAAGCTGCATCAATTTGATGACCAGTTCGTTCAACAAGATCGATCAGTGAGATGCCTGTTTTTAATCTCATACCCATCAGAACAATCTCAATGGCTTGCGTTTCTTTTGAAACTTCTTCTTGCTCTATAGCACCGTGGCCTTTTAACTCCACGGCTTCTAGCCATTTACTTGGAATTTTTGCCGTGCTTGTTGCTAACCTTTTATCTCCGATGACCACTCTGCCGTGTGCGCCGGCACCTAGCCCTAAGAATTCTCCATATTGCCAATAGAGAAGGTTATGACGAGCTTCCTCTCCTTTTACAGCATGGTTTGATACTTCATATTGATGAAGCCCATGACGATGACAAAGTTGCTGCGTTAGCTCATAAAAATCAACCGCAAGTTCTTCACTTGGCATGATGAGTTTACCGGCATCATATAACTTTTTATAAGGTGTGTTTGGCTCGATCGTTAGCTGGTAAAGAGAAAGATGGGTTGTCCCATGAGAGATGGCTTCATTGAGCTCTGCCTCCCACTCAGCCAGCGTTTGTTTCGGACGGCCATAGATTAAATCAAATGAAAAACGGTCGAAATGGTTTTGCGCAATTTCAATCGCTTGTTTGGCTTGCTTTACATCATGCAGTCGCCCAAGTGTTTTTAAGTCTTCGTTCTTGAATGACTGCACACCAATAGAGAGACGATTAACGCCTACACTTTTTAAATCTTTAAACTTTAACGCATCAACGCTTTGCGGGTTTGCTTCAAGGCTAATTTCTATTCCCTCAGCAAAGCCAAATGTTCCTTCTAGCTCTTTCAATATGCCTTCAACAAGTGATGGGCTCATGAGAGATGGTGTGCCGCCACCGAAAAATATCGAGGAGATCTTTTTAAAACTGCCCTTTTGGCGTATTTGTTTTGCCCAATGAGATATTTCAGATTTATAAGCCTTTAAAAAACGGGGCTCGTCTATTGTCTGTTTTGCGACGTGTGAATTGAAATCACAATAAGGGCATTTGGCCGCGCAAAATGGCCAATGGACATAGACGCCAAACCCATTAATGGGATTGTAGATAACAGGGTTTATTGTTTCTTGCTTATTGTGTAATTGGGTCATGTGGTACTGCCTTAAACAAGGAACGTTTGTTCCGGTTAGCCCAGTTAGCTAAGGCAAGCCTTTTTAAATAAGGCAAAGGCATTTGCTCTATGAGACATTTGATGTTTGCGCGTTTGATCCATTTCCCCAAAAGTGAGCGTCTCACCTGTCGCTACAAACATTGGATCATAGCCAAACCCATACTCCCCTCTGAGGGGCCAGACAAGCGAGCCAAAAACTTTTCCTTCAAAAACAAGAGGCTCTGTTTTTTCTTGCACTTGCGGAAATGCAAGAGCTAATGCACAAGTGAAATTTGCTGTGCGTTGCTCTGTTTCTGTCAGGCCTTTTGCTACCAATTCATCATGTACACGGTTCATGGCCAAGTTAAAGTCGCCCTGCTCACCACCCCAGCGCGCGGAGAAAATTCCAGGTGCGCCATCAAGCCCGTGAACTTCAAGGCCGGAATCATCTGCCAAAGCTGGAATGCCAGCAGCGTTTGCAGCTGCTTCCGCTTTTATAATTGCGTTAGCTGCAAAACTATCCCCATCTTCTATTGGTTCGGGCAACCCAAGTTCACCTGCAGAAACTGCGTTTAAACCATAAGGGTTTATAAGCTCGTTGATCTCACGTACTTTGCCTTTGTTATGGCTAGCGACGACGAGTTTTTGGCCTGATTGTAATTTCACTTTTTAGTGCTCCTTCAGGTTGCCTACACGCAACCGTCGCATTAGTGCTCCTTCAGGTTGCCCACTTGCAACCGTCGCATTAGTGCTCCTTCAGGTTGCCCACTTGCAACCGTTGCATTAGCGCTCCTTCAGTTGCCCACTTGCAACCGTTGCATCTCTCACGGCTATTCCAAGCGCTTATGGCGCTTGGGCCTCCGAGGGGCGGCGCTTGCGCCGGACAGCTCTGCTGCCATGTCCCTCAGCCTTAGTCCGGTTGCTGGTGGGCAACTGAAGGACAAAAAAGGCTGGGTTCCTTCTTCGTAGAGTGTTTTTATAAGCTGCGCTTCAGATGCCCGCTCTTGATGGACCTTCAGATTGCCTACTAACAACCGGTCCAGCATCCGCGCTAGCTAACGGTTAATTTTTGCAAATTGGCTAATTCACCGATGCCTTTTTTGGCTAAGCGCATCAGTTCGGTGAACTGCTCTTCAGAGAATGGGTCAGCCTCTGCTGTGCCTTGAATTTCGACAATGCCTTGCTTGTCTGTCATGACAAAGTTTGCATCTGCTTCTGCGTCACTATCTTCAGGGTAATCAAGATCAAGAACTTCCTGGCCTTTATAAATGCCGCATGAAATGGCTGCAACTTGCCCTGTTAACACATCACCTGTGACCATGTCTCTTGCGCGCATCCATTCGATGCAATCATAAAGAGCCACCCATGCACCTGTAATTGAGGCTGTTCTTGTGCCGCCATCCGCTTGGATTACATCACAATCAACTGAAATTTGACGCTCTCCCAATTCTTTCATATCGACTACAGCTCTAAGGGATCTACCGATGAGGCGCTGGATTTCTTGTGTGCGGCCAGATTGTTTGCCGGCACTTGCTTCCCGGCGCATTCTGTCTGACGTTGAACGTGGCAGCATGCCGTATTCTGCCGTTACCCAGCCTTGGCCCTTGCCTTTTAACCAAGGGGGGATCCGCTCTTCTAGAGACGCTGTGCATAAAACATGCGTATTTCCAAATTTAATCATGCAGGACCCTTCAGCGTGAAGGGAAACCGCGCGTTCTATTGATACACGGCGCATTTCATCATTTTGACGTTTACTTGGACGCATTTTTACCTCTTTAGACCCAATAATGTATGATTTAAGACCATAACTTATGGCAGCCTGTGATTTAGCACAAGACACTTTTGAGCTTTTTGTTATCATAGGGGTTAAGACCTAGCTATTTTAACGCAGTCTTATGTTGACGAAGCTCGACCCTCTTATTAATTTATATGAAACCTCATGAAAACTTGAAAGATATATGGCCAACCTACCTCCTCATAATCCTCTGGATCTAAACAATAGGTCGCTTGAGATATTTCGAACGATTGTTGAAAGTTTTCTTGAAACCGGTGAGCCTGTTGGCTCACGCAATATTAGTCGTCATTTGCCAATGACGCTCTCACCGGCCTCAGTTCGCAATGTTATGTCTGACCTGGAAGAGGCCGGACTTATTGTACAGCCTCATACATCGGCCGGGCGGCTACCTACTGAGGTTGGGCTTCGTATGTTTGTTGACGGGTTATTGCAAGTTGGTGATTTATCAAAAGAAGAACGCCATTCAATCGAACAACAAATATCTACCGATGTGCAGAATAAGCCTGTTGAAGATATGCTCACCGAAGCTGGCGAGCTTTTATCTGGGCTTTCTCAGTGTGCAGGAATTGTTCTTACTGAAAAACAAATCAGCAAGCTCAAACAAATTGAATTTGTTCGTCTTGAAGCAGGCAAAGCTCTGGTAGTTCTGGTTGGTGAAGAAAATAATATTGAAAACCGGATTATTGATATTCCGAAAGATTTGCCACAATCAGCTTTGGTAGAAGCGTCGAACTATCTTAGCACTCGCTTACAAGGGCGAACAATTGATGAGGCTAAACTCTTTATCGAAGAGGAACTACGCACCCAATCAGCTGAACTGGATAGTTTAACAACGAAACTCATTCAATCTGGTGTGGCGCTCTGGTCTGGTGAAGACAATGGTAAAAAAAGCCTGATTGTCAGAGGACGCTCGAAACTCATTGAAGATATTAATGCTGCGGAAGAATTAGAGCGCGTTCGTAAATTATTTGATGATTTAGAGACGAAAAATGAGCTTGTTAAATTGTTAAGTGCTTCTGAAGAGGCGAATGGAGTTCGCATCTTTATTGGTTCTGAAAATAAGCTCTTCTCACTTTCAGGCTCTTCTATTGTGGCGGCTCCTTTTAAGGATAGTGAGCGTAACATCGTTGGTGTTATGGGGATTATTGGCCCAACACGCCTCAATTATGCCCGAATAATCCCGATGGTAGACTACACGGCGAAATTAATGAGCCGGTTGATAAGTTCGTAATGAACATTATTTTAATGAAGACTTGATGCTTGGATTATTTCATCTTTATTTTTACCCAGGAAATCAATTTTTAAGTGGTAAATGACTTGATTTTTTTAGCTAAACCGCCAATATCCATCTCGAAACTTGATTATTCAACGACAAGCCAAGAAAATTGTGACCTGACATCTGTCTGTGCATCAGTATTTTGGCTTTAGAATTAGTGACTTAAACTGTTGAGGCAAAACGTAAAACTTATGAGCGAAACACCAGATCCTAAAGAAACAAAAAAACAAGAAGCCCCTATGGATGATGCTGTAGATGGTGCTGGTGACACTGAGACTTCAGCGCCTAAATCAAGTGATAAAGCGTCCTCTAACAACCAAAGCGAAGAAAAAATGGAAACTGAAACGTCTGATACAGACGCCCATTTAGAAGATATTGATGCAGCTGTTGAACCTGATCCAGTTGAAATTCTTGAAGCTGAAGTTGCTGAGCTGAAAGATAAGCTGCTGCGCCAGGCTGCAGATATGGAAAATTTGCGTCGCCGTACTGAACGCGAAAAGCAAGATATGGCCAAATTTGCTATTACCAATTTTGCCAAAGACATTGTGACCCTTGATGACAATTTAACTCGCACTCTGTCAGCTGTTCCAGAGGGAGCTGTTGATGAAGACCCTGCGCTTAAGGCTCTTGTTGAAGGTGTTGAAATGACTGGCCGCGAGCTGACAAATGTTCTAGAACGCCATGGCATTAAAAGAATAGACCCTAAAGGGGAAATTTTTGATCCGAATTCTCATCAGGCTCTTTTTGAAATTCCAAACCCTGAAATTACTGCGGGTACGATTTTAGAAGTGGTAGCTCCCGGATTTACTATTGATAAAAGAGTTTTACGTCCAGCTATGGTTGGTATTGCTAAGGGGGGGAAAAAACCCTCAAAAGAACCTAAAGTTGAGGAAGAGACAAATACTACTTCTAAAGCTGATAGTGAAAAGCAAACAAATGAAGAGAAGGTTGATAAATCCGTTTAGGATCATTCTCATCTTAGTAACTAACTAGTTCTTGCTTAAATAAGAAAATTATAGAATTTAAGTTTTTCAAATTAAAAGGCCTCCTTAAAATATTTTAAGGAGGCCTTTTACGCAAAAACAGGTACGCAGAAAACTCTTTAACGCGTGACAAATTCAGTTCATGTACGCGTGACAAAATCAATATATGCTATGCGATACCAAAACATAGTTGGGGGAACGCATTACTTGATAATAAAAGGTCGGTTCAACACTTAATCAAACAATGATGAAGCATAAGCGTCAAAATAAACTAATGTGAATGCCCGAAAGAATGGTTATAACTTGGACTGATTCGGTTAATAATCCGTAGACTTGGCTTTCATACTTTTTAAAGGTTTTCCAGGCGGTTCTGTCAATCCATTAAACGAGTTATCTCACAAATCCAAAAATTCAATGAATTAAAGTTTCTATGGTCCTTTGCCAGATTTGATATTTTTCTTTTCTCCAGCTATCACCCTCTGATGGTTGGAATTTTTTCGAATATTTCCATTGCTTAGAAAACTCGGCAAAACTCCCATAAAGGCCACATTCAGCGCCTGCAAGATACGCAACTCCAAGTGCTGTAGCTTCTGAGGTTTTGCTCACTTTTACTTTGCAATTTAAGATATTTGCCAAAAACTGCATGGTCCAATTTGAGTTAGTCAGCCCGCCATCAACTCTTAAAGTTGAGGGAAGTGAATTGTTCATTGCGTTAAATAAATCTCGCGTTTGAAAGCCAACGGCCTCTAAAGTTGCACGGGTGATTTCAGCTTTTCCTGTTCCTCTTGTCAGGTTTAACAAGGCGCCTCTTACATCTGCTTGCCAATAAGGGGCCCCTAGACCTGTAAAGGCTGGGACCAAACACACTGGGTCTTCCTGGTTTGAGTTTTTTGCCAACTCATCACACTCTGAAGCTTCTTTTATTAACTCAACTTCGTCTCTCAACCATTGGACCCCAGCGCCTGCAATGAAAATAGACCCTTCAATTGCATAAGTTGGTTTTCCCTTGATTTGATAAGCTATGGTGGTCAGTAAACCAGAGTTTGAATATGTGATTTCCTCTCCGATATTTTGAAGGGCAAAACACCCAGTCCCATAGGTAGACTTAATATCTCCTTTTGCAAAACAAGCCTGACCGATAAGAGCTGAATGCTGATCCCCCGCCATTGCTTTAATAGGGATTGCTGTTCCAAATAGTTTTGATGACGTTTGGCCAAACTCATCAACTGTATTCATCACTTCTGGTAAAAGCTCTCTGGGGACTTCAAATAGATCTAGTAAGTCTTCATCCCACTTCCCGGTCACAATGTTATAAAGCATTGTTCTTGAGGCATTTGTTGCATCCGTCTTATGTTCTTTGCCCTTTGTTAAATTCCAGAGGAGCCAACTATCTATCGTGCCAAAACAAAGCTCACCGTTTGCAGCTCTTTCTCTTAGCAGCGTTCCTTTATCTTCAGCATTATCCAATAGCCATTTTAGCTTTGTTGCGCTGAAATATGGATCTAATAAGAGGCCCGTTTTTTCTCTCACCAACGCTTCTTTTCCGGCAGCTTTTAGCTCTCTGCAGAAATCACTTGTTCGCCTGTCTTGCCAAACGATTGCGTTACTAACAGGAGTCCTGTTGCTTTTTCCCAAAGGACTGTTGTTTCTCTTTGATTGGTGATTGCAAGGCTTGCGATTTCATTCGCATTGATTTTTGCATTTGAAATAGCTGTTTTTGCGGCGTTTAATGTGGTTTGCCATATTTCAATTGGATCATGTTCTACACATCCAGTTTGTGGGTAAATTTGCTTGAAAGGGATTTGACCTAAGCCAACAATATGCTGATTGCGATCAAAAATGAGAGCTCTACTTGACGTGGTTCCTTGGTCAAGGCTGAGGATATAGTTCTTCACGTCTCTCTTCCTTTTCAAAATCCATTTTTATTTTATGCCGTAGACTCATAATTGGTACAGATCGGACCGCTCTTGTTGTTCATGCATCCAGTTCTTTAAGGTCTCACTTTGTGAGCTTGTCATATGCAATCCGAGTTTGGTGCGCCGCCACAAGACATCTTCTGGCGTTGTTGCCCACTCGTGGGTCATTAAATATCTGACTTCTCGTTCAAACAGCCCAGCGCCAAATTCTTTGCCCAATTCTTTTTTCGATTTCACACCTTTTAAGAACCAATCGCTGCGCCGCCCATAAGAATTTAGCCAGCGGTTTCTTAATGAGAGAGGTAATAATACATATTGTTCATGAAACTCTTTTAGCCACTCCTCATGACCAACCGGTTCAAACGCTGCGTAAGGGACCTCTTTTGTGCGACTGCTACCCAGGCCAGAAAAAAATGGTTTTAAAAGGTCAACTGTATCAACGGCTAATTTTCTAAAGGTCGTGATTTTTCCGCCATATACATGAATAACCGGCAGGTCCGCGGCTTTATCTACTGCTAGCTCATAGTCACGGCTCACCTTATGTGCAGCCTTTTTTTCTTTTGCCCTATTTTCAAAAAGAGGTCTTACACCGGAGAATGTCCAACTAACATCAGAGCGTTTTAGATGTTTTCTGAAATCTCGATTAACTGCGTTTAGCAGATAGGTAATTTCTTCTTCGCTTGCCTCTATTTTTCTTAATGGGGAGACATGGCTCGCTTCTGTTGTGCCGACAAGAGTGAAATATTTTTCATATGGAATGGTAAAAATGATACGTCCATCATCTTGTTGTAGAATAAAGGCTTGCTCTAAATCATAGAGCTTTGGCACTACGATGTGACTGCCTCGAACAAGCCTGACCGAGCGAAGTGGTTCTGATCTCTCAGCTTCTTTGATGAATTGATTTACAAACGGGCCGGTTGCGTTCACCAACGCTTTTGCTTTTATGCTTTCCCCAGAAGAGAGAGCGATGAGCCAATGGCCGTCCTCTCTTTTGGCTGACGTGACTTTACAATTTGGCCTTATATCAGCTCCTATTTGAGCAGCTTCTAAGGCGTTAAAAATAACCAGCCTTGCATCATCGACCCAGCCGTCTGAATATTCTAGCCCTTCTATAAAATGATCTTTCAAGACGGGGCTAAATTCATTATTTTGAAATGATCTCTTTGCCGTTGGGAGTAGGCCCCCTAAAGGGCCGAGATGATCATAGACCCACAAGCCTAACCGTAAAAGCCAAAGGGGGCGCATGCCTTTTTTAAAGGGCAGGACGAAGCGAAGAGGTTTGATGAAGCCAGGCAGTAAGCTCATTAATAATTTGCGCTCTAACAGAGCCGAGCGAACCAGTTTGAAATCACCGAATTCAAGGTAGCGCAAGCCGCCATGTATTAGTTTTGTGCTGGCCGAAGATGTCTCTGAGGCTAGGTCCCCTTGTTCGCAAAGACAGACTTTTAACCCACGTAGCGTTGCATCGCGCGCAATGCCCGTCCCGTTGATACCACCACCAACGATAAGCAAATCATACGTTTTTGCGGATTTGTTTGTCTGCTCCATAGCGGGAGGCCCATTTTCAGTTAATTCTCCTTATTTAAGGAAACAGAGAATGGGCTAAAAAGCAAATTAGAATGCGTAGGGATACACTGGAATTTTGTGTCTACTCCTGCCGCATTGCCCTACTTCAGAGCGTGCTGCACTTTTTTACTTTAGTGTCATCGCACTTTCTCATTTCAGTGCCTGTCGCACATTTTTACTTCAGTGCCTGTCGCACTAGGGCCTCAGCTCTAATCAGGCCGTTTCCAAAAACAGGGTCACGCCCTGGGGCGCCTAAATCGGTTGAACTCAATTCAATGGCTTTACGGAATTCTTTTAGTTTAATCCGTTTATTGCTCTTTCCGCCACTTTTGCCTGTTCGTTTGCTCTCTAACGCCAATGCACAGATACCACTGAAAATAGCCGCTCCATAAGATGTACCGCTTCTTAGCTGTATGTCACCGCTGCCATTTGCGACCAGCACATCAACACCGGGGGCAGCTATATAGACATAAGGCCCTCTGTTGGCTTTTGTATATATACGGTTCTTGGCGTCTGTAGCTGTGACAGCAAATACTCCTGGCTGGGCCGCTGGAAAAGCGAAAGGTGCCTTTTTTCCATTATTGCCAGCAGCTGCGACCAGCACTACATCCAAACTTAAAAGATTGGTGAGACTGTCCCTAATGTATCTGTTTTCAGGGCCGGCAAAACTCATATTGATGATGTCGACATTTTGTTGAAAGGCCCAATCGAGACTTGAGAGAATGGCTTCAGCTGAATTTAGGTGCGCGCCTTCTTTTGTTGTATCAAAGGCTCTGGCAACATAGAGCTCTGCTTCGGGCGCTGCTCCCTTGAAGCTATCGTCGCCGCCCCCTATAAGAAGGGCAACTGCGGTGCCATGAGCTGTTTCGTTTACGGGAGCTTTATCGAGGGCGTCAAATTTTCCTCTGATTGCGCCGAGTAATGCCGGGTGATCTTCATCGACACCGCTATCAATTACAGCTATTTTTACAGCTCGACCAGAAGCGAGTTTATGTGCTTTGTTTATTTCTGCTGCGGTTTGAGAAAAGCGTTTTATCACCGCTTTGTTAGCATCTCCATTAAGCTCATAGATATGATTTGGCTCAGCGCCCAAAACATCTTGCTCTGTTAATAGTTGAGCGCGAACTACGGCAACCGGTCTTCCATCTGGGATGCCGAATTTGACAAGAACACTTCCAAGGAGTGAGAGTGTTTTTTGTGATCTGACTGTTAGTCCATACTGGCTTGCCAAACGCGCTACAACTCCGCCATCAGCGTTGATGGTGACTAGCACTTCATCAGGAACATGTGCCCCGTGAATGGCCTGTATTGGGCCTTTAAAGTTTTTGGGTTTGTTATTGATTGGGGCAACATCGGGTGTTTTTGAGGTTGCTTCTTTTTCAGGGGCTTTGCAGGCCCCCTCACTATTAGAGTTATTACTATCATTTTGATTGGTGATTAACTCTGATAATTCAGCTGGTAGCTCACTAATGGCTGCCCCTTCATTTCCTGTGCAGCTTGCTGCAGAAACAAGTTGGATAGGCATTAGAAATATGGTGGCACACAGCAGACAAGCTTGCAGCAGGTATATTTTTGAAGTTTTAGCTAACACTTTGTTTGCCCTTCTTAAAAATCTTAAAAGCCTAAAATCTTTCTTCAGCATACATTGTTTATTTGTTTGCTTTCAGGATGAATTGAGAGATCAAGTTTGAATTTTCTTTAAATTGTTCATGTCTGTCTTTCAGGGTAGGCAGATCTTCTCTTTCAATAAAACCAAGCACAAACAAGCCACTTGCGGTCGGTCCATCAATTATGATTGCGCCTGTGTCATCGAGATATTCAGCTACTTTTTCCATTTGGGCGTTATCGGCAAATTTGACGATCGCCGTTGAAAGGATCGTATATTTTTCACCGCTTGCCAGATTATACTCTGTTGATTGAGATTGGCCTGCACCTTGATAAAGCAAGGCTGATTGACTGAGGCTGATCACCATCATTATGGCGCATGCGCCCCAGGCCAACTCAGCAGGTGCTGCTGAAAGAGGGGCCAGAATTTTCTCTTTCAACCAAGACAACACACTGGTGCTACTGTTTTTGAACGATTTTTCTTGCTGCGTGCCTGCTACATCTTGCATAAGACGTTTCAGGCCATCTGCTGGGGCTTGCAGAGTTTCATTGGCTGTGATTGTCGCCATGCGCTCAGCTTCTACTTTTTCAAGAATAAAAGACGCATCCGGGTCATTATTCAGCCACTGTATTACTGCGTCTCTATCTTGCCTTTCAATTTTTCCTGAAAGGTAGAAAGGTAATAGACTTACGAGATCTTCGTGAGAATATTTATCTGTTTGATATTGGTCTGTCATTTTTACGGCCATCCTCTATCCACTCCTGCATCGCACAAAATTTCATGTAGATTTTTGCGCGCGTGAAACAGGCGGGTTTTAATTGTGTTGGCAGGGACATCAAGGACTTCAGCAATCTCATTTATGCTCATTTCATGATAGTAAGCGAGATCAATCACAGCTGCGTGTGTTTCGCTTAATTTAGAAATGGCATATCGGAGCTGATCTCCTTTATCACCCTTCATTAGCTCAATTTGCGGACTATCCGCATCGTCGACCATGGCTTCCGCCTGGCCGTCGCCCATTTGAGCTTCTCGTCTTTTACGTAAGTAAGAAATGGACTTATTATAGCTAATGGCAGTTAGCCAGGTTGTGACAGAAGAGCGACCTTCAAATTTGCCAGCAGAGCGCCAACAATCCAGAAACACTTCATTTACAATATCTTCAGCCATGGTCTCATCTTTAATTTGACGTAAAATAAAACGGTAAATTCTCTGATAATGACGGGCATATAGCACTTGCATGGCGCTTTGATCGCCATTTTTAAGACGCTCCATTAAATCAACGTCTCTATCTTTACTATTTTGTTCGTTCATATCATCCACTTTACCTGACCATACGTCGTTTCAATGAGGCATTTGGTTCATCAGTTGTTCATCAAAAGCTGAATTTACTTAAAATTACTCATAAAAAAAGGCATAATCTATAAAAATTTCAAATCTTTGTGAACCTAATGGCACTTTACTACGACCAATGAGGCACAGAAACCTAGTCATATAAACTTTGGAGCAATAATTATGAGCACCTTTCGTGAATTAGGTCATAGTCAAATGACCAATCTAGGCCTCTTTTCTTGTCGTATACCTCGTTCCTCCTGTAGGTCACCTGGTAGTGCACCCTTGAGAGAGAGCCCCCCACCCTTGATTAAACAAAGTAAATTAAAACAAACAACAAGCCCTATTGCTCTTGCTATGGCGCTTGTTTTTCCGCTTTTATGCCTCTCTTTTTCACCAACCTCAGCCCAATCAACAGAGCAAATCATTAATAAAGGTGATATTGCGATCACGGGTTTTTCCGGCCTTAAATTTCCCGATGGAGGGCTTCCACCTGGTGTTGACCCGCTGGATGAGACATTTATTGACCCTGAAGGGGCTAGTCTGCGCATCTTTAAGGCGCAAAATATGGGTGGTCCAGCGCAAGGGCAACTTGTGAATTTACCCGCTCCTTTTGAAGTGAAGGCTGACAAAATCGGCCAAGTTTTTGGTCTTGCCTATGATGATGGCGACAGAGGCGAGGGTTTACCTAAAGTCCCTAATCTTTATGTGACCTCTTCTGTTTTACACGGCCTTCAAATTGTTGGCCCTGACAGTGATGGTGACGGGCGCAAGGAACGTTTGAAGCAAGGCCAGGCGGACGCTGAATTTATGGATGGCCAGTTTGGCACCAAAAATGGTGGTACGCCGGGCGCGATCTGGAAGGTTGATGGATTAACTGGCGAGGTGTCCCTCTTTGCGAATGTTAGTTTAAATGGAGAAGATAATTCTGGCCCCGGTCTTGGTAACATTGCTTTTGACAAGAGAACAAAACAACTCTTTGTAACAGACCTTGATACAGGGATGATCCACCGTTTTGACATGCAGGGCCAGGACCTTGGCACCTATGATCATGGCACCACTGGCCGCACAGCTAAAGGCCAGGCGCCGAAAGCTCATGATGCGTCTAATCGTATGGATATTACTAGTGGTTCATTTAAAGCTGATACCCCCTCTACATGGGGCTTTGCAGCGCAAGAGCGGTTGGTTTACGGCCTGCAAGTGCGTGGCAAACGGCTTTATTATTATGCCGCTGACGGGCATATGATCATGTCGGTTGGGATTAATCCTGATGGTAGTTTTGGAGCCGCTAACTGGGAACTTGATGTCTCAAGTGAGAATGCTCATCCTGTGACCGACATTGCCTTTGATAATAAGGGGCATATGTTCCTCTCACAGCGTGGTGAACTGCAAAATCCATATGATTATGCAAGCTTTGCAAAATCTAAACAGTCTGACGTGCTACGTTATCATCCAGAAACTCCGGATGACCCGGCAACGCCGAGCCGCTGGGTGGAAACACCAGCGAATTATGCAGTTGGGTTTGAACCGGATCATAAATTAGCTTTGGGCGGCATTGACCTGCAATATGGCTATAATCCAGATGGTACGATGAATTTTGGCGCTTGTGATGCGACATTGGTGAAAACTGGTGATAATCTTCGCTACAATGAAGATCTGAAAGATCAGTTAGCAAGCGGTGGACCATTTAACGTTCACGGTGTGCAGCTCACTGATAAATCTCTCACAAGACCAGAGAACACTCCCCCTTGGGCGAGTTACTTCCTTGATTTTGATGGCCTTTTTGATGACCCTGAAGTGAAAGGTTATGTGGGGGATACCGAAGTTTACCGCCCTTGTGAAGGTCAAGTGGGTTATAATGATTATTACCCTTACCCTTGGGATTTACCTGAGCCTGAAGATTACCCTGGTGACGATATACCGCCAGGTGGAAAAGGCCGCTGTGTGACTGTTAAAGCGATAGATTATTTCTGTAGCTTTGCGGGTGAATTACAAATTGATCTTTACTTAAAAGAAACGGCTGGCATTGGTGCCAATAGCATGAAAGCGAAGTCTTTCACGCCTGGAATTGATGTTACGCCAAAAATGCAGACCATCCCTGGTCCCCTTTCTCCTTACACGCTTGATGTATTAGGTGTGCTCCCCAATGAGAATTATGACCTTGGTGTTTGTCTCTACAACAAAGCCGACGCTGATGCTGGCGGAGAGTTTCCATGCTGTAAAGCTGTACTCCCTCTGAAGGCCCCTGCGTTTAGCTGTGCACCATAGGAGGCTGAAATGAACTTTTTCACGCCCTTTGGCGACAGATATAGAGATAAACCTAAAAAGGCCTCTTCTAAGGCTTGGGAGAAAGACATGTTACCTCAAAAAAACAAAGGATCCACATTACGCTGGATTAGTGCCATTGGGCTAGGTCTCAGCCTCTCCCTTGGTGCGATACTTCCTGTGGCGGCCAAATCGCCCGCTCAGAAACCCAGCCAATGGCTGCAGAAGAAACTGCCTGGCGGCCCTCCTGTCCCTAAAGGGCCTGGAGACAAAGTCCAACCAGGTGGCCAACCACCGCAACCAGAAACGAAGCTTTCTTTCACGAAGACAGCTGAGCAACTGGGCTGTAAGCATGTGCGATTTAAAATTAAATTACATGTGCAGGGCACACCTGGATTTTGGGATGACCCGAATGCGTTTCACGTAAAAGAATTCACGCATGCTTCGCAAAAAGTAACTGACAAACTTCCAAAAGGGTTATCCTGGGTATCTGCCTCAATTAAAGGCGATATTCTGGGCGCGACCCCATTTGCATTTTCAACCGTCACCAACCCTAATGATAAATTCATGACAGCAGGGATTAAATTTTCTGCTGATAAAAAAGATGGTGATGGCGGATTGGATGATCGCTCATGGACGATTACGGCGATTGCTAAAATTGATGAAGCTGAATTCCCAGCACCTAAAGTGAAGGCTAACCAAGCCAAGCTAAAGGTAACGACTGATTTTGGTATCACCAATGCAAAAAGCCATGATCCTTCATTACCTGACCCAGCCAATTGGAAAGATGGAAAGAAAACTAAATTCACCATCGATCTGACTGACTGTGACAAGCCCGATGATGGCGGCGGTGACCCAGGTGATGGGCCGTGTATCAAGTTAGAAAAAGGTGAAGTTGAATGTGAAGGTGGCCCTATTGGCAACCTGACTTACAAAATGCCGGTTGGCCCTGAGCTTGCTGGCACAACCATTGAGCTAACGTCACTTACACCTGGTGTTGTTGTGAACCCAGCTTTTCAAGTTGTTCCTCCTGGAGGCGGTGTTCTTGAGTGGGACCTAATAGGTGCTACAAAAGGCATGACCGTTCATCTTCTTACAAACAATGTGAAACAAGTTGGCCCAGCTGATTTTGATGGGTTGGCGACATGTTGTACGGAGGAAATCATCATTGATATTCCTGAGGACATTCCTTGCGATGATGAAAAAGAGCCTGATTTGGAAGTGACCAAAAAGGCGCTTGTTACTGAATGTGATAAAACGTCTGGTGATTGTAAATTCCGCATCCGCGTTAAGAATGTGGGAGATAAAAAATATACTGGTAAGCT
This sequence comes from Hyphomicrobiales bacterium 4NK60-0047b, assembly GCA_040367435.1. Taxonomy (NCBI): domain Bacteria; kingdom Pseudomonadati; phylum Pseudomonadota; class Alphaproteobacteria; order Hyphomicrobiales; species Hyphomicrobiales bacterium 4NK60-0047b. The sequence continues at coordinate 247,568 of BAABWY010000003.1, forward strand.
TGCTCTTTATGAGTGGCAAATTCCTCATCGCGCCGCCATTACTAGTGGCCCGAACCCGGCTTGGTCTTGTGCTTATAACCTTGGGCTTGCCATGTATATTTGTAAGCACCCCAACATCACGCTAAATCCTGGTGAATTTAAAGACCTGAAATTAGGCTTTACACCTGGCAATGCGTGGCCGAGTGACAAAATCAAAAATTGTGCAAAATTGAACTATGGAAAAATGGGCGTTGATCCGTTTGGCGACCTTTCCAATGATAAAGATTGCGCAGAAATTTGCATCAAAGGCAGCCCCGAATGCCCAGATGAAAATGATGAGAAAGAGCCTGAGCTTAAAATTGAAAAAACTTATAAGCTTAGACATTGTAGTGCCAGCTTGCCTTCTGGTAAGTATAACTGGTGTACACTCGATTATGAAATCATTGTCAAAAACATTGGCGATGGTGACTATAATGGTCCATTGGAAGTGAAAGATAGTTTTTCTGACAAACCAGATAATGTTACTTTCACACCTATTCCACCATGGAACTGCGCGACGGTTGATGGTCAGAACTTTACTTGTACTCATCCTCCGTTGAACTTGCCTTCGGGTAGTCAGACTATTCTAAAAGTTCGTGCAAAATTCAATTACCCAACTGAACATCAAGGTAAAGAAATTGAAAACTGTGCCACTTTGAAAGACGCCAAACCTGGCAATGACAAAGCTTGTGCTACAGGTAACTTACCTGAAGATCCTGAACCTGGTACAGACCCAGAAGATGACAAGAAACCAGACCTTTCTATTGATAAACAATGTAAGCCTGGTGTTCTTGGTGGTAAAATTTCTTGCCGGATTATGGTTCGCAATAATGGAGATGGTACACCAACTGGTATTATCCGCATCTATGATGTTGCGCGTATCATTGGCACAAATGCACCTTTATCTTCTGAGGATGTAACTCCTGATGGACCTGAATGGTCTTGTGAAGGGGAGCCGGTTCCTGATTTGGTTTGCGCAATTAATGGCGAGCACCTCACTCCTGGAACAACGAGATATTTTGATGCGAAAATCAGACTATCTGGAAAGGGACGTGAGCGTTATAGAAACTGTGCAACTGGTCATTATGAACCTAAAGGCACTGAGGAAGATCGCTCGATCATTGGCAAGAAATGTGTTGAAGGCGGAGTTGATATCCGCGTTGAGAAAACAGGTCCTGCTCAATGTATTAAAGGAGAGGCTTGTACGTTTGATGTGACCATCAAAAATACTGGCACTTCTGACTTTAACGGTTCTGTTCAAGTTGCCGATGCGCTTGGTCTTGCTGGTAGTGGATTGACTGTAGCTATTCAATCAATCTCACCGCCCCTACCATGTGATGCGCAACCAACAGCGGTTCCGTTTGTTTGCCAAGGCACACTAGATTTAGCTGCTGGCGAAAGTCAGACACATAAAATCAGTCTCTTGTTTGAAGAGAGTGTAAAAGTTGATGGAACTCTGCGCAATTGCGCCATGGTTACTGACTCAGCACTTGGCAATGGCGGCGCGAAAGCTGCTCAGGGTAGCACTGGTAACAAAGGTAATGGTGAAATTGTTGGGTGTCATACCTTCACGCTTGATCCACCTAAAGAAGACCAATGCCGTGCACCACTTGTGATGAACGACAATGGTGCTTGTGTCTGCCCATCTGGCACAAAATGGAATGGTCGTCGCTGTGTTGGTGATACGAGCCTACCTCCAGTTATCCCGCCCGTAGATCTAGAGCCACTTTGTAAAGTTGGCAAAGGTGAAATGCGGACAAGTGATAACCGTTGCATTTGCCGCCCAGGATTTGTTCGCAAAGGTCCAAAACTTTGTGTACCACCTTCACGCGGCTGTACACCTGGACAAGGCGAGTATAAAAACCGCAAGGGCCAATGTGTCTGCCTTCGAGGCTACCGCCGTGGCTCAGATGGCATCTGCCGCAAACCGGATACATGTAAGCCTGGTCGCAATGAGATTAAAGACCAATATGGCCGCTGTGTTTGTAAGCCTGGCTTTAACCGCACACAACGTGGCTATTGCGTGAAATTGCCTCCGATTTGTAAACTTGGTCCAAACGAGTTCCGCAATTCACAAGGTCAATGTGTTTGTAAACTTGGGTATACCAAGAACAAACGTGGCATCTGTGTTAAACCACAGAGTTGTAAGCCTGGCCGGAATGAATTCAAAGACAAGTATGGTCGTTGTGTTTGTAAGCCCGGTTTCTCACGTAGCAAAAACGGTTATTGCGTGAAGCTACCTCCGATTTGCAAACTCGGTCCAAATGAGTTCCGCAATTCACAAGGTCAATGTGTATGTAAATCTGGATTTACTAAAAACAGATATGGCATTTGTCAGAAGATTCCAACCGGCTGTAAACCTGGCCGTAACGAATATAAAGACAAAAATGGTCGTTGTGTCTGTATCTCAGGATACATCCGTGGCAAAGGTGGCTATTGCGTACAGAAACCAAGCAACAACTGCACAAAACCAAATGAAGTGAAAAATTCAAAAGGTAGATGTGTTTGTCGGGCTGGTTATTCACGCAACAAAAAAGGCATTTGTTCACCTAAGGTAACGTCTGTTCCTCCTTGTCGCTCAGGTAAGTTGGTGAAAGCTGGTAAAGCTTACCGCTGTGTTTGCCCGAAAGGCTGGAGCCGTAGACCTATTGGTAAAAATGGTGGTGCAGCTTGTATCAAACCACAAGTCAGCACTCCTAAGCCAGACTGTATCAATGGTCGCCTTGCTAAACGAGGCAAGGGTTGGTATTGCAGTTGCCCGAAAGGCTATAACCGCAAAGCTTACAGCAATGGTGGTGCGTATTGCTCAAAACCACCTAAGGCTACACCAAAACCACCTTGCTATAATGGCAGATTGTCTAAGCGTGGTAAGGGTTGGTATTGCTCATGCCCGAAAGGTTACAACCGTAAACCAATTGGTAAAGGTGGTGCTTCTTGTGTGAAACGCCAGGTCTCCACTCCAAAACCACCTTGTTACAATGGTAAATTGTACAAACGTGGCAAGGGTTGGTATTGCGGTTGTGCGAAAGGTATGACGAGAAAGCCGATTGGCAAAGGTGGTGCAAGCTGTCAGAAAAAGGTAATTATTTATAAGCCTAAGAAGCCTATTTATAAGAAACCTGTAAAGATCAAGCCGCAGTTTAAACCGAAACCGAAGGTCTTTAAACCGCAACCAAAATTACAGTTGAAGAAAAAGCCAAATAGCCAATTCTTTTAAACTTTAGGGTCTAAACTCTAATAAAAATCAAGAGAAAGCAGCCCTCGGCAATTATTTGCCGGGGGTTTTTATTTTTGGCAGTTTGGACAATAAAAAGACGAGCGGCCTGATTGAACAATGCGTTCAATTGTGCCTTTGCAATTTTTTGCTAAACAGCTCTCACCTTCTCTTCCATAAACCTGGAATGAATGTTGGAAATATCCCAAGGAGCCATCTGCTTTGGCATAATCTTTCAACGTTGAACCGCCAGCTTTAATAGCATCTTGCAAAACTTGGCGAATGGCTTTTGTGAGCTCTGTCGCCTTTTTGGTTGGTTTACCAGCTTTGGTAACCAGAATTGATGCCGGTTGGGTCGGATTTATTTTTACCTTGAACAAAGCTTCGAGCACATAAATGTTGCCAAGACCAGCCACGACCCGTTGATCAAGAAGGAACGATTTTATTGGTGTCTTTTTCAGCTGTTTTACTTTGCCGTTTTTGTCTTTGATTACCGCTTTTTCAGCTAAGGTAACCTCACTAAACTCATTTCCCAAAGGCTCAGGACCCAGGTCAATAAAGGATTTATGGTTTTGCAAATTTACCTCTTCGACTAAATCCATATAGCCGAAGCGGCGTGGGTCATTATAGCGAATGACATCACCATTAGAGAGATGAAAGACAATATGATCATGTTTGGGATTAACGTTGTTTTCTCCCAAACTCACATCTCCATTAACTGTGAACTTTCCACTCATGCCGAGATGCATCATAAGAATGTCTTTTGAAGAAAGGTGAACGAGAACATATTTTGCTCGCCTGGATAAATACTCAACTTTGACGCCAGTTAACCTTTTGACGAAGTCTTTTGGGAATGGAAAGCGCAAGTTTTCTCTATTTTGCTCGATTTTCACTAGTTTTTCCCCTGTCATATGGGGGGATAGCCCTCTCATCACTGTTTCGACTTCAGGTAATTCTGGCATTTTTGCTCCTCATTAAACGGATTTAGAGCACGTTGCCCTTTAATTCTTCAGCATTCCATTGATTTCTTTACCAAGTCTACAGAATATGGGCAAAATTGATGTGCTATACCAGCTCAATTAATTCTTGTTATCTGGCAATCAAGAGCCGGATCAGCTATGGTGCTGACAAAGTTTTAATGTGCAAAACGAACAGATAGATCGAGATGACAGACAACACAAGTTCATATGGCTTTCAAACTGTATCCCCTAATGAAAAACAAGGCCGGGTTAATCATGTATTTTCTCGCGTTGCGAAAGATTATGACCTGATGAATGACCTCATGTCTGGTGGCATGCATAGGGTTTGGAAAAACGAACTTATCACTATGTTGGCTCCGCGCGCAGTGGGTCCTTTGAACCATTTGGATGTTGCTGGTGGTACTGGTGACATTACGTTTCGTATTTTAGAAAAAGCCAGTTCTGAAGCGAAGGGCACCATTTTAGATATTTCGCGTGAGATGCTGGAAGTTGGACGTGAGCGCGCGGTTGAAAACGGAACTGCTTCCAAACTCGAATTTATTGAAGGCAATGCAGAGAGCCTTCCTTTTGAAGATAAGACATTTGATAGTTATACAATCGCGTTTGGCATTCGTAATGTGCCGCGTATTGATTTAGCTCTCACTGAAGCTTACCGGGTTTTAAAACCGGGCGGGCGTTTTATTTGCCTGGAATTTTCTGAAGTGACTATGCCGGTACTTGATGAGATTTATGAAAAGTTTTCGTTTCATGTCATCCCGAAAATGGGTGAGATGGTTATGGGCGATGGTGAACCTTATCAATATTTGGTTGAGAGCATTCGTAAATTTCCAAAACAAGAGGTATTTAAATCCATGATTTCTGAGGCTGGGTTTTCACGTGCCTCATACCGCAATCTCACAGGCGGGATTGCGGCACTTCATTCTGGATGGCGCACTTAAAAGCTCTTCTCTTTTTTACTGTTTAATCGTCTCAACCAATAGAACAATTGTTATATATTTATGGCCAACCCACTCAGCAACACATACCGCCTCATTAAAGCTGGCATCACCCTCACCTATTATGGTGTGACATTATTTCCCAAGCATATCCCTACTCCTTTGCCGGTGAAATTTCTGCGATTTTTGCTTTTGCCGTTTTCTCTACTGGGCATGATTTTGCGTGCACCTTTTGGTCATCAGTCTCCTTCAGAGCGCTTGGTCACGGCGCTTACTAAACTCGGCCCCACTTACATAAAGCTTGGGCAATTTTTAGCCACCCGCAGTGATATTATTGGCCCTGAATTGGCCAATGACTTATCGACCTTGCAAGATCGTTTGCCTCCCTTTCCACAAGACGAAGCTGTTGCGGAGATTGAAAAGCAACTAGGCGCACCCATTGATGAGCTGTTTGTTGAATTTGGGCCACCGATTGCGGCGGCTTCCATTGCTCAGGTGCATAAGGCGATCATCCTTGATAAGGGAATTGAAAAAGAAGTTGCTGTTAAAGTTTTGCGCCCTGGCATTGAAAAACGTTTTTTCCAGGATCAGGATAGTTTTCGTTTTGCTGCGAATTTGGTTGAGACTTTTTCTAAAGCTGCGCGGCGTATGCGGCCAGTTGAGGTTGTAAAAACGTTGGATCGCTCTGTGACCATTGAGCTTGATCTTCGGCTCGAGGCGTCGGCGATTAGTGAGTTAAGCGAGAACACTGCAAATGATGAAAAATTCAGGACACCTGATGTTCACTGGTCTCACATCACAGGGCGTGTTCTTACGACTGAGTGGATTGATGGAACGCCTATTTCAAACATCAGCTTGCTTGAAAAAGAAGGTCATAACCTGACGGACCTTGGCACGCATGTGTTGCAATCTTTTTTGCGCCACGCGATGCGGGATGGTTTCTTTCATGCGGACATGCACCCGGGGAATTTGTTTGTCGACAAGGCTGGCAATTTAGTTGCGATTGATTGCGGGATTATGGGCCGGATGAAACCTAAGGAACAAAAGTTTTTAGCGCGCATATTGCATGGCTTTGTTACCGGTGATTATCTGGATGCCGCTCAGGCTCATGTTGATGCTGGCTATGTACCTGACCATCATTCTGTTCAAGAATTTGCGCAAGGGTTGCGCGCAATTGGGGAGCCGATTGCTGATAAAGCTGCTTTTGAGATTTCTATGGCGCGGTTTCTTGGGCAATTACTTGAGTACACCGCGGTTTACGACATGGCGGCCAGGCCTGAACTTATTTTGCTGCAAAAGAATATGGTCATCGCTGAAGGAGTGGCGCGCTCGCTCAACCCAGAGCTTAATTTATGGAAAGCGTCTGAGCCAGTAGTGAAAGAGTGGCTGCAAGATCAACTTGGCCCTGTTGCCAAGATGAAAAAGATGACTGCCGGATTGCAAGCGCTTGATCAGTTCATGGATGAAATACCGAGCCACTTAACCATTCTAGAGAAAAACATGAACGGACTTTCGCGTCTTGCCAGTAAAGTACAAGACATGGATGAGGAGCGTCTCACCCAATTGGTTGAGGGAAAACCGCAAAAGGGTCTTTCAAACCAATTAGCCATATGGCTCATAGCGCTTAGCCTTGCTACGATTGCCTTTAAGCAATTGTTCTAGCTTTATTTTGTGGGATTGAAACTGGTTAGATGAGATCTTATATATAAATAACACTTAGTGTTTGAGACATAATATGACGGACAAAAAATCTATTCTTTTAATTATTGGTGGCGGTATTGCAGCTTACAAATGTTTGGAGCTGATCCGCCGCTTGAAAGAACACAATATTTCTGTCACGCCTGTGCTTACAAAAGCTGGGGCTGAATTTGTGACGCCGCTTTCGCTTGCGACTTTAGCTGAGACTGAAGTACACACCGACCTGTTTGATTTAAAAAATGAAACCGAGATTGGGCACATCCAACTTTCTCGCCAAGCTGACTTGGTTGTTGTGGCGCCGGCCACTGCTGATCTGATGGCCAAGATGGCAAACGGGTTAGCGAATGATTTGGCCAGCACATTATTACTTGCCACAGACAAGGATGTGTTAGTAGCACCTGCGATGAATGTGCGCATGTGGGACCACCCTGCGACCCAGCGCAATATTGAAACTTTGAAACAAGATGGCGTCCGGTTTATTGGACCTGATGTTGGTGATATGGCGTGCGGTGAAACGGGGCCTGGCCGCCTTAGTGAACCGGCGGAAATTGTCCAAGCTATTCAATCTACATTACATGTCAAAAAAGGCCCGCTTGAAGGCAAGTCTGTTCTCATCACCGCTGGCCCGACCCATGAACCGATTGACCCTGTTCGTTATATAGCGAACCGCTCAAGCGGAAAACAAGGCTATGCATTAGCCGAAATTGCTGCATCGCTTGGTGCTGATGTGACATTGGTCTCTGGCCCTACCAAATTGTCACCACCTGCAGGGGTTCGTTTTATTGAAATTGAAACCGCACGTGAAATGCGGGATGCAACATTGGCAAACCTACCAGTAGATATAGCCATTTGCGCGGCAGCTGTTGCTGATTGGCGCGTGAAGAAATCTGCTGGTCAAAAAATGAAGAAATCAAAAGATGGTTTGCCAGTTTTGGACCTTGCGGAGAACCCTGATATTTTAGCAAGTCTTTCTGATTTAAAAGATAACCGCCCTCACCTTCTCATTGGTTTTGCCGCAGAGACTGAAACTGTAATTGATCATGCTAAGAAGAAACTAAAGAAAAAAGGCTGTGATTGGATTGTTGCAAACGATGTGAGTGCAGAGGGCAATGTTTTTGGTAATGATGAAACGTCTATTCATATTATTACCAAAGAGAGTGTTGAGAGTTTTGAGAAAGTAACTAAAAGTGAGGCTGCTCGACATGTATTACTCAAAGCAGCTGAGACAATTAAATAAAAATATAAGAAAACGAGCGGCAGATGAAAGATACAAAAGTTAAAATTCTACTTTCACCTTTACCACATGGAGAGGGGTTTGACCTTCCTTCTTATGAAACAGCTGGTGCGGCTGGAATGGATTTAAGAGCGGCTCTGCCTGAAGGGACGCCCGTTATATTAGGCCCCATGCAACGCAGCCTCATACCTACTGGATTTGCTATTGAACTTCCGCAAAGTTTTGAAGCGCAAGTGCGGCCGCGTTCTGGTTTGGCCCTTAAATCTGGGGTAACTGTTTTAAATAGCCCGGGTACGATTGATTGTGATTACCGGGGAGAAATTAAAGTTATTTTGATTAATCTCTCAGAACAGCCTGTTGAGATCAACCGTGGTGACCGAATTGCACAAATGGTAATCGCGCCTGTGACACAAGTTAAGGTTACAAAAGCTGATCAACTCTCGCTAACCAAGCGTGGTGCCAAGGGGTTTGGATCGACCGGGAATTAGAAGACCTGACTGTTTTCTATCTAACTTCAATGTCTTATCCTAGGCAAGATTTCGGTCCCAGGCTAGATTTTGGCTTAAAGCTCTAATTTTACCAAAAAAACAGGGCCGTCTCTTTATTTGCAATATGCACTAAGAGATTGATTTTGTGGCAAACTCTACCTCGACTGAAATCAGGCCTTTATTCTTCTTGCACTTCTCAATAGACTGAAAATAAAATTTATATAACAAGCTATGTAAAGGTTCAAAATGAGCGATAATCAAACATTTATTCCACCATTGACCATCTCTCAAATGGGACGTGGACGTGTCTATAATGATATTACAGAAACGATTGGTCATACACCTCTTGTTCGTTTGAGCAAGATTAAAGAACATTTTGAACTGAAATCAGATATTTTACTGAAGCTAGAATTCTTTAACCCACTTGCCAGTGTGAAAGACCGGATTGGTCTTTCTATGATTGATGCGCTTATGGAAGAAGGTACGATCGGCGAGAATACAGTTTTGATTGAACCAACAAGTGGTAACACAGGCATCGGGCTTGCCTTTATTGCGGCTGCTCGAGGGTTGCGGTTGATATTGATTATGCCTGAATCTATGTCAATCGAGAGACGCAAGATGCTTGCTCATTTGGGGGCAGAACTTGTTCTAACGCCTGCTGAAAAAGGCATGAAGGGTGCTCTTGAGAAATCTGCTGAAGTTATGGCTCAAAACCCTGATTCAGTGATGCCTTCTCAATTTTCATCTCCAGCGAACCCTGCTGTTCATATAGCTACAACAGCTGAAGAAATTTGGAATGACACGAATGGCAATGTTGATGCCATTGTTTCAGGCATTGGTACCGGTGGGACAATTACGGGCTGTGCTGCTGTTTGGAAAGAGCGAAAACCGAAAACACAGATTGTTGCTGTTGAGCCAACAGACAGCCCTGTTCTTTCTGGTGGCGATCCTGGACCGCATAAAATTCAAGGTATTGGTGCAGGCTTTGTGCCTTCAATTGTGAATAAATCTTTGATCGATGATATTATAACCATCAGCAATGAAGAGAGCTTTTCTACAGCTCGTTTACTTGCACGACTTGAAGGCATCCCTGGTGGCATTTCGACTGGTGCGAATTTAATGGCCACAATAAAGTATATCCAAGACAATCAGCTTGATAGTAAAACAGTTGTTACCTTTGCTCCCTCATTTGCTGAGCGCTATATGTCGACCCTCTTATTTGAAGATCCTGCTGAGACTGGTAGTGATGATAAAGGGCATGTAACAATTTAAGAACTCAATCGGCTTTTAGTGCGGGCTTTGAGAGCCTTTTTTGGAGAGGCCTTTGGGGGCTTTGGGATGATTGGGTTTTTGACAGTAAAGTTAAGATTATGACACTTAGTAGTGAAGAAATTGAGCGCTATAAACGCCATATAATTCTCAAAGAACTTGGTATTCAGGGGCAGCAAAAATTAAAACAAGCACGTGTTCTTGTTATTGGCGCTGGTGGGCTTGGCTCTCCTTTATTGCTTTATTTAGCTGCTGCTGGTGTTGGCACCATTGGTATTATTGATGATGATATTGTTAGTCTTTCCAATTTGCAGCGCCAGATTGCACATGATACTGAGAATGTTCATATGGCAAAAACAGAGAGCGCCGCACGTCGGATTGCCCAAATCAACCCGCATGTGAAAGTTGAGCAACATAATTGCCGCCTCACAATTGAGAATGCAATTGAGATCATCAGTGATTATGACATCGTGGCTGATGGTTCTGATAATTTTGAAACGCGCTATTTGGTAAACGATGCCTGCTTTTTTGCTCAAAAGCCTCTTGTCTTTGCCGCTATTGGCCCCTTTGATGGGCATATCACTACGTTTCGGGCAGCTGAGAAAAATGAACAGGGTGAGCCAAACCCTAATTATCGTTGTATTTTTCCCAAAGCTCCACCTCCTGGAACTGTAGCTTCCTGCTCTGAAATTGGAGTTTTAGGGGCGATAGCCGGCGTTGTTGGCACTTTGCAAGCTACTGAGACGATTAAAGAAATTACCGGTATCGGTGAGGGGCTTGTAGGGCGTCTCCTTCTGATTGATACTCTCACTTGTCAGTTTCAATCAGTTAACATCAAGTGGGACCCGAATAATCCCTTAAGTGGAACGACCCCGCTTTTTAAAGATTTGTCGCACCTAAATCCATCAACCAATAAAACCGACTAATGAGACTGAGGCAGAATAATTTCATGTTCTTTTTTAAATCCCGATTTATATGTTCCTTTTTATTTGTTGTGTCTTTCATTGTGAATGGATTGTTTTTTACAGTAAGCACTACAGGGTTTGCCCAAGAAAAAAAATCAGTCGAAGCTCCGGTTCAAAGGGAGAGAACTTTTTTGCGGTTTATCACTGCTGATGATTACCCCCCCTTTAATTATTATGATGAGGAAGGTAATCTTTCAGGTTTTCACATTGATTTGGCCAATGCGATTTGCCGCGAAATGACTGTACGCTGTGAGATCCAGGTTCGTTCCTGGCAGAATATTTCTCAAGCCTTTAAGGGCGGCGATTTTGATGCTATAATCGCTGGGCTTGCCATTAACAAAGCTAACATTAAAACTCTTGATTTTACAAATAGCTATATGCGGATGCCAGGTCGTTTTGCTATTTTAAAATCTCGCCCTCAACCAGCACCAAACCCTGATCGATTGACCGGCAAACTAATTGGTGTTGTTGGAAAAACAGCACATGAAGCTTATATCAAACGTTTTTTTAAATCAGCTAAAATTAAGCAGTTTCGAACTCAATCTCAAGCCAATAATGCCCTTCAAAACGGTCAGATTGACTACCTCTTTGGAGATGCCATTCAAATTATGTTTTGGCTGAATGGGTCTCTTTCAAAACAATGCTGTAAATTTCACGGAAGTGCTTATTGGGATTCGAAGTATTTTGGTGAAGGACTTTCTATCGCCATTAACAAAGGGGATATGAGACTACGCATTGAATTGAATGATGCCATTAACAAAATTAGAAAAACCGGGACATTTGAAGAGTTGATGCTGCGGTATTTCCCTATCAATATTTATTAGAGGGACTAGAGCATGCGTTTTTTATTGGATACATAGGCATGTTTATTTTCTCTCACGGGCTATTTTTTCGCTGAAGTAGCGAAAAGCCCTCTGGGGTGCGGTGCTAAGCACCGGGTGCCCCTGGCATCATATCCGTGCTTTGAAGAAGAGCACTCTCCTCTTTGTTATGGCAGTTGAGAAGCAACTTTCATAAATTAAGAATAAGCGCAACACGCACTAGTACCATTTGTAAACTGGGATTAGCGATGGTTGTAAGGTCCTTGTTTTTGGAATGTGACAAAAGTACTTATTTTTTGAAGGGGAGTAGGAAACTCCAGGCTAACTTCGTTGGTTTATTTGTATTTAAATAATCTGGCAGGCCAATTTCCATTTTGTCATGACCTTCTTTTGGCTGCTCAATATAAGTGCCGAATATGCGGTCCCAGATGGCAAGGTTAAATCCGTAATTGCTATCGGTTTCATTACGGATCACTGAATGATGGACACGGTGCATATCTGGCGTTACGAAAATTGGACGAATGATCCGATCTAGCCAGCTTGGCAAAGCAATGTTTGAATGATTGAACATAGCACAACCATTTAAAATAATTTCAAAAAGTAAAACTGCAAAACTATTTATCCCTAAAAGATAAACCAATGCGCATTTATAGATCATTGATAATGCGATTTCGATTGGATGGAAGCGGATGGCGGTTGTGACATCTATATCTATATCTGAATGGTGCACTCTATGAATTCGCCAAAGAAACGGGAATTTATGCGATGCCCAATGTTGGAGATAGATAGCAAAATCCAGAACGAATAAAGCAATTATGATACCGAGCCAAATTGGTAAATCAAGGACACGAAAGAGCCCAAAATTTTGAGCGGCTCCAATCTCAGCAACTGCCATAGCAACAAGTGGGACCGAACTTAATGCCATTAGGCGGATGAAGAAACTATTCATGCCACCAAAAGATACATTGGTGATCCAGCGTTTCAGTTTTGCACCGGTCAGCCCTCTTTTTGGAATGAGCAATTCCAAAAGTGCCATCACTAAAAAGACACCTGCAAATACACTTAAACGGTAAAACGCTTCATTTTCCATCATTATCCTGCTTATGACTTTTAACATTACATTCAAATATCAGAATGTTACTCAATCATGTCTTAAACTAACAATCAAATTCATGTGACTGGATTAAAAGAAGCTTAAATTAAGTAAGGATCCGCTCAACCTTACTCACAACAGATAACCCTTTTAAACCCGCTGTAATTTCAGTTAAGTGTTTTAAATCCCAGACCTCTAAATCGATTTGCATTTCAGTGTAATCAACGCCTTTAACTATCATTTTTAAATTATGAATATTACCATTGGCGTCACCTACTAATTGTGCGATTTGGGCCAAGCAGCCGGGTTCATTGACAGCTGAAATCATAATACGAGACATGAAACGGGTTTGATCATTTTCATCAATGTCCCACGTGACATCGACCCAGCGATCAAGCTCATCGTCAAACTCTTCCAATAGAGGTGATTGAATTGGATAGATGTTTATTCCCTCGCCTGGCATGACGATGCCAACAATTCTGTCACCTGGAAGAGCATGACCGACTGTGTAATCGACTGCAAAACCATCTCGGTGCCCTCTGATTGGTAGGCTTTGCAAAGGATCCGGGTTTTTAGACGATTTTGGAGTTAGTCGGAATTTTAACCCGACAACTTTGGCAAAATTGAACCACCCATCTTCTGGAGTTAATTTTGTGCCTTCAGTAGCAGCGTGGCGCCGCTGCACTACTTCTTGGGTGATATCAGGATAAACTGCGCTTAGCACATCACTTGAGGGTAATTCCCCGCGCCCAACTGCAACGATAACATCATTTGCATTAGCGTGAGGAAAACGATGTAGCGAACTTTCAATTTTACTGATCTCAAAAACTTTTTCTATGCGCTGAAACGCGCGTGCCAGAACCATCTCACCAATTTCATAATATTGGTTTCGTCTGGTTTCTTTGGTTGCCCGGCGAATTGACGACCTGGCTTTTCCTGTAATTACAAACCGCTCCCAAGATGGCTGAGGTGTTTGTGCATCTGAGGTGAGGATTTGAACTTCATCACCATTACGCAGGATCGTCCGCAATGGCATGTTGCGTCCATTAATTTTGGACCCTACACATTTATTTCCGATATCCGTGTGAACAGCATAAGCAAAATCGACAGCACATGCGCCTCTTGGCAAGGCTATCAGGGAGCCACGAGGGGTAAAACAAAAGACCTGATCATGAAAGAGTTCTAAGCGGGTATGTTCCAAAAACTCTTCAGGGTTATCCCCTTCAAGTAACTGGTCAACCAAGCGGCGCAACCACTGATAGGCTGAACTTGACGCCATTTTATTTTCGCTCGTCAAAGGTGGTGTTTGGCTGAGATTTTCATCTTTGTAAAGAGCGTGAGCTGCGATACCATATTCAGCAACCCGGTGCATTTCACGTGTGCGAATTTGCAGCTCTACCCTTTGGTATCTTGGGCCGACAATTGATGTATGGATTGAGCGATAATCATTTTGCTTTGGATTAGAGATATAATCCTTAAACCGCCCTGGCACCGCTCGCCAAGTTGTATGGGCCATACCGACGACGCGGTAACATTCATCTACAGATTTCACGATAACTCTAAAGCCGTAAATGTCTGACAATTGTTCTAGTGAGATTTGCTTATGATCCATTTTACGCCAAATGGAGTAAGGACGTTTTTCTCTGTGAGATACTTCAGCGTTGTAACCAGATTCTTTTAATTTTGTGCGTAATTCTTCTTCAATTTCCTGGAGAAGTCCTTTGTTCTTCTTGCGCATTTCAGAGAGTTTTTGCGTCAAGGTGAAATAGGCTTCTTCGTTTAGCCATCTGTAGCTATGTTCTTCAAGTTCGTCCCTCAGCCATTGCATCCCCATACGGCCAGCTAAAGGTGCGTATATATCCATCGTTTCTTCAGATATGCGTTTTCTTGTTGATGGTTTTACATATTCAAGGGTTCTCATATTATGAAGGCGGTCGGCCATTTTGATGAGAAGGACGCGGACATCGGAAGAAATCGCAATTAATAATTTGCGAAAGTTTTCAGCTTGTTCGGCTTTTTTGGTGATGAGATTTAGTTTACCAAGTTTGGTAACTCCTTCCACCAGTGCGCCAACATCTTCACCGAAGAGTTTGTCGATTTCTTCTCTTGTGGCTGGAGTATCTTCAATCGTGTCATGTAGAAGGGCCGCGATCACTGTGTCTTCATCTAGTTTTAAATCAGCTAGAATTTCAGCCACTTCTAGCGGGTGAGAAATATATGGTTCTCCGGAAGCGCGTTTTTGGCTACCGTGAGATTTCTTTGCAAATTGAAAGGCAAGTTCCAGACGCTCTTTATTTACATTGGGGCTGTAGGTACTTACCTGATCGACAAGAGCAGTGTCATTCATTTTGTTTTGTTCTAATCCAAAGAGTTATGCAAAAAATTTTCTTATATTTAGTTTACGTAAAGCTGACGCATTAAGCCACTCTTAAACCAAATTTTTAGCAAAAAAAAACCTCCACATAAAATGTGAAGGTTTTTATTAATTCGAATTTTTAACTTATCGATTACGTGAACCGCCAGTTTCAGCTGGTGGTAAACTTTCAAGGCCGCGGAGCAGTTCTTCTTCTGTCATTGTATCGATATTTGTATCAAAGCCCTGATCATCTTGACCAATGATTACTGGTGAGCGGGTCTCTGTTGAAATAACTGGTGCTGCTTCAGCTTCTGGCTCATCCACTTCAACGTATTTTTGCATTGAGTGAATAAGGTCTTCTTTCATATCTTCAGGTGAGATGGTCTCAGACGCTATCTCTCTTAAAGCGACAACTGGATTTTTATCATTGTCGCGTTCAATTGTGATCGGTGATCCTGATGAAATTGACCGTGCGCGATGACCAGCTAACAATACCAGATCAAATCTGTTTGGTACTTTATCTACGCAATCTTCAACCGTTACACGTGCCATTTAAAAAACCTTTTTCATTAATATGAGTGTCTCTTATCTTAAATAAAGATGGTCTAAGTTATTCTGCGCTCATTATAAAATGATCCTATTCAGAAAACTAAAAAATGGCCCTTCCTGTTTTGAAAATCCAAAACTGGCCAAACCACTAATCAACTCATTTGAAGATAATATTGTATTTTCTCACAGATCTAACGATATATCAAGCTTTTCTAGTGATTTAACATCTAATGATGAGCAATATTGCTTCATGAGTATATCTGCGCTTTTTCTATATATTGGGTGGCGCCATTCAGGTGCTATCTCTTTTAAAGGCTGAAGCACGAACACTCTTTTGTGCATTTGCAGATGGGGGAGAGCTAAGGGAGATGTTTTCTCTGCCCCATAAGCCTTTCTTTTTGTTTCCTTTTTACTCCTAACGGGCCAGTTCATAATCTTTGATTTATAGTCAATGATGTCTATATCCAGAGGTCTTGGCCCCCAAAACAACCCACCAGAGCGGCCAGCCCCTCTTTCTAGTTGTTTTATTTTTTTTAACAACTTATTAGGGTGGTCCGTGCAATTACAAAGAGTAACAAGGTTATAAAAATCTGGTTGATAAGTGGCGCCAACAGCTTCTGAGGAATAAACAGACGATATTTTTAAGAATTCTAGGTTGAATTCTCTCAATTCTTTAATTGCAGAAGTTATGGAATTAATTGGTTCGCCATATTTACCACATATATTTGAACCAAAAGCTAATATTACATACGACATCAATAAAACTCTTACAATAAACAAAAGATTAAATGTTTTTTATTTATAAATCTGATAAATCAATTCTAATTGGCTTAGTTTTCCTGATTAAGTCACATTTTAATCTGATAACTGCCATTCTATACAGTCAAGGATCTGGCCAATGAAATTTTATCCAGCAGAACGCACCGCCCTTTTTGTAGATGGCTCAAATTTATATGCAACCGCAAAAGCTCTTTCTTTTGAGATTGACTATAGTCGTTTGCTTTATCTGTTTCGCTCACGTTGCCAACTTGTTAGAGCGTTATACTATACTGCGATTGCTGAAGAACAGGAATATTCATCTGTTCGCCCACTTGTTGATTGGCTCGATTATAACGGCTATACAGTTATTACTAAGCCGATAAAAGAATATGCTGATGGAACCGGCCGCCGAAAAGTTAAAGGGAATATGGATATTGAGCTTGCTGTTGATGCAATGGAATTGGCTGAATATTTAGACCATATTATTCTCTTTACTGGCGATGGTGACTTTCGCTCACTGGTTGAGGCTCTTCAACATAAAGGCAAACGAGTGAGTGTTGTTTCGACCTTAGAGACACAACCTCCGATGATTGCGGATGAGTTGCGCCGGCAGTCTGATCAATTTATTGAATTATCTCTTCTCGAATCTCAAATATGCCGCACAGAGAAAACTGATATTGAGCCAGAATGGGAAGCCCCTTTGCAAGATATCAATGAGAGTTTAAACTATGATAATGACTAAGCTCAACTAGACCTTTAAGCACTTAGAACTTTTTAGTTTGAAGGTTGTTTTTTTGAGCGATTTATTAATCATGGATCTATAAATTTGACACATCAAACCATTGCAGAGCCTCAAGCTGATTGCTCACTTTGCCCGCGCCTCACTTCATTTCGTCATGAGAATCAAGAGCTCTATCCGTACATGTTTAACGGGGCTGTTCCTTCTTTTGGGACAGAAAACGCTTCGCTTTTAATTGTGGGACTTGCGCCTGGGTTAAAAGGTGCCAATCAAACAGGTCGTCCTTTTACTGGTGACTATGCTGGTGATTTGCTTTATGCCACTCTTCTAAAATATGGTTTCGCTACGGGAAAATATTTAGCTACACCTGATGATGGGCTTAAGTTAAAGAAGGCCATGATTACCAATGCGGTTCGCTGTGTCCCTCCGCAGAACAAACCGATTGGGGAAGAGATCAAAACATGCCGCACTTTTCTAAGGAATAGAATTGATCAACTTCCCAAGCTAAAACTTATGATTGTTTTAGGACGCATTGCACATGAGAGTGTTGTGGCAACGGTTGGAGGAAAACAAAAAGATTTTAAGTTCTCTCATGGTGGCCTACATGACTTGCCGACCGGCCACAAGATGTTAGATAGTTATCATTGCTCTCGCTACAACACGAACACTGGGCGGTTAACCACTGAGATGTTTGAAGATGTTTTTGAAACGGCTAAAACTTTTCTGACAAAATAATAGCGCTCAGATACTGAGAGCTATTATTTTGATTATTCGACCTTCTTAGAAAATAAAATTATCTTCTGTTAAGGTGGCCATATTTAAGTTTTGTAGAGTTATGCTGTCACCTCCCTCACCGTTCATTGTGTAAATCACAGTGTCTTGGCCGACCTGCTCCATGTACCGATCTCCTTCTGTAAAGAGATCATTGAAATTGCGAACTTCGGTATCAGACAGATCAATAAGATCAAGACCAATTTCAAAATCGGCAATCGTATCCTGACCATGAGAGAGACCATTACGCCCGTCGTCATTATTAAAGACAAATGTATCTTCTCCGCCAGCACCGATTAGGAAGTCATCTCCTTCTTGACCATTTAGTATGTCATTGCCGGCGTTGCCATTGAGGGTATTGCTTTTGTCATCTCCTACTATTCGATCATCACCACTTGAGCCAATGATATTCTCAACGAAAGTTAATGTATCTCTATCGCCGAACAAGTCATAGGCAAAGCCTTGATCTAATTGTACATTTATACCGTCTTCTGTCGTTCTATTCCCGTTGGTGGAGTAATCATCGTAAACGGCTGTATCGATGCCAGCCCCACCTATGATTTCATCTGCACCTGAACCACCTTGAATAAAGTCAGCTCCATTTCCTCCATCTAGGAAGTCATTTCCTCTGCCACCACTAAGAATGTCTTTATCATCATTTCCTTCAATGGTGTCATCATCATCTCCGCCCATGAGCCTATCCCTGCCATCACCGCCGATAAGGGTATCTTCCCCTCGGTTGCCAAGCAGGTCAGCCCCTTCATTAGATGCAATGAGAGTATCGTCATAGTTTGAGCCAATGACTTTTTCTAAATCAACATATTGATCACCAGCTGCATCACCGCCACTGCCTTCACTTGACTCAAGATTTACGCGCACTGCAGAAGACGAATTATGATAATTGATCGTATCCGTGCCAGTGCCACCATCATAAAGATCGGCACCTCTATCAGCATAAAAGAAATCATTTCCGGCATTTCCAAAGAAGCTATTGTCTTGGTCATCACCATAGAAAAAATCTTCATAGTCTGTGCCGTATACTTTTTCGATATTGTCTAGATAATCATAACCATCACTGGCCCCTTTATCGACTTGGCCTATAGACAGTTCTACTCTTATCCCTTGGTTATTTGATGCATAGGAGACTGTGTCTATTCCGTTACCGCCGAAGAAACTATCAAGTCCTTTACTGCTATGAAAATAATCATCTCCGTTTAGGCCTCGGAAAATATTGTCTTTATCATTTCCGACAAACCCGTCATTGAAATTTGAGCCTGTGATATTTTCAATATTGACGTAAAAATCGCCTTTAGCATCACCACCTTTGCCGTACCCAAAGCCCAACCGGTTGTCTTCATTGATGTTTGCGAAGATACCTGATTTGGAATTTTCATATGACACTGTGTCATTCCCCAAGCCACCATTAAAAGATTGCTTTAAGCCTGTGCCGTAAAACATGTCGTCTTGTGATTTAAAATTATAAATGATTGGAAGTATTAAATTGATAGCCATTGTTCTCTCTCCCCCTAAGGAATTAATGCCAAACCTTGGCACTAAATATGAGAAGCCACCTGACTTCTCTCTTAGGATGAAGATAGAATTTCGCTGATTTTATTTATGTGATAATTATCACAAAAGGAGGTGTGCGTAAGAAGCCCAGTCTAATGGCTTTAACCACGATCGCGTAGCAATCTTGTTTTTTGTCTGTTCCAGTCACGGTCTTTTTGGGTTTGGCGTTTGTCGTGGAGCTTTTTACCTTTGGCCAATGCAATTTGTAACTTCGCGATGCCGCGATCATTGAAATAAAGCTTGAGTGGGACCATGGTCAGGCCATCTCTATTCATTGCCCCAATTAGCTTTTTGATTTCACGTGCGTGAAGAAGCAGTTTACGAGGGCGGCGAGTTTCATGATTAAACCGCCCTGCCTGCAAATATTCTGGGATATAGCCATTAATGAGAAAGATTTCGCCTCCTTCATTACTTGCGTAACTATCCGCGATATTTGCTTTACCGGTTCTTAGAGATTTAACTTCTGTGCCATGAAGCATAATGCCGGCTTCGAAGGTTTCAATAATCTCATAGTCAAACCTCGCCCGCCTGTTCTCGGCGATCGATCGATGATCTGATGATGATTTTTTCTTCTTCGAAGCCATAATACTCTCGTCTAACTCTTTTCTAACCTTGCCTCAGCTTTACAGAAGGCCCGATTTGGCAAGGGCGCTATCTACAACCTTGCAAGCTGCTTCACTCATTGGGACAAGAGGCATGCGCACATCAACGCCAGCAACACCAAGTTTTGACAAGGCATATTTTGTCGGCACAGGGTTTGATTCAACAAACAAGGCTTGGTGCAGTGGCATCAAGCGATCTTGAAGTGCCAATGCTTTGGTGTAATCACCAGCTAATGTTGCTTCTTGTAATTCAGAACATAGCTGCGGCGCTACATTTGATGTCACTGAAATACAGCCAACACCGCCGTGCGCATTAAAGCCAAGAGCGGTTGCATCTTCACCTGACAACTGGATGAAACCATCCCCCATCGAAGCGCGTTGTTCAGACACGCGGGCGATATTGCCTGTTGCGTCTTTAACACCAACGATATTTGGCAGGGCAAAAAGCTTTGTCATTGTCTCAACAGACATATCCACAACAGATCGGCCAGGAATGTTATAAATGAATATGGGAATATTCACGGCATCATTGATGGCTTTATAGTGTTGATAGAGGCCTTCTTGCGTTGGTTTATTATAATATGGGGTCACCACAAGCACCGCTTCGGCGCCGGCCTTTTCTGCATGTTTTGCCAGGTCGACAGCTTCAATTGTACTATTTGAACCGGCACCAGCGATCACAAAGGCCTTGCTACCCTTGCTATTCTTACCTTGTGCGACTTCGATGCAAAGTTCGACAACCCGTTTGTGCTCTTCATGAGACAGGGTTGGGCTTTCGCCAGTTGTGCCAACTGGCACCAATCCGTGCGTGCCATTATCTATCTGGCGTTGCACAAGTGCTTGAAAACACGCTTCATCTACGGCTCCGTTACTAAAAGGAGTGATGAGCGCAGTAATCGACCCACGAAACATAATTTTTCTCTTTTCTTAAAAATTTAAGGCCACCCCGAATGGTGGCTTCAAACCATAGACACTGATACTGCCAAGAGCAAGCATCTAACCATCAGGATCCCATAGAAATCACAATAGTTGACATTTTTTGAGCTTCAGATGCCCACAACGCATAAATTTTTTGTACTTCAGATGCCCACACAGCATAAATTTTTTGTGCTTCAGATGCCCACACAGCATCCGCTTATTAAAAAACATGAACTTTTAAGGGGCTATGCAATTGAATAATTATTAGGCAAACTACAGAATTTAACCATAATTGCATGAAAAGGCCTTATTCGCGAGGCAGAAACACATGTAAATGCGGCGAAAATAATGTGCTTTTTAAATTGATTAGATTGTCTTGAATTTTCAAGACCTTCTCTTGGTTATTTTATGAGCTGTTCTCTCAAAGAGATTAAAGGATCCATATGCTTAGATTTTGTTCAATTTTTCTTCTTGCTTTCACTCTGACATATGCACCTTTTCACTTACAAACAACCGCCTCAGCTGCGGTTCCTTTACCCGTTAAAAAGTCATCCAAAGAGAAAGTCAGTGGTGTAAAAGTTACAGAAAAGAGCAGCAAGTCAGTCAAAGAAAAAGCTAAACCTCAAGCTCCTTTAAAGCTTTCATTGAATGATGAGCTTTCTGCCCTGAACGATTTGCAACTCACAGCTGATGATAAAACTCTATTAAACAAAGCCGTTAAAGCCATTTACAAGAATAAAAAAGAAACGGCTGAAACACTTATCAATAAAATCAGTGATCCAACGGCAAAAAAATTGGCCCAATGGTATGCCTATAGAAACCGCAAGATCATTCATGACTATAGTGAACTCACAGACTTTATAAAGTCGCGCCCTTCTTGGCCTAGTCGATCACGGGTTGTGAGTAAAATTGAAGCACGTCTCTTTAAAGGAGCATTGCCTGCCAAAGAGACAGACCTTTATTTTCAAAAACACAAACCAAAATCTCTCGCTGGTAAAAGTGCTCATGCTGAAGCTCTTTTTAAGATCGGTAAGAAAAAAGAAGCAACTGAACTTATTAGAACTTCATGGCATAATCCACGCTTACCAGCTTATCTTGAAAAGTTTATTTTAGATAAATTTCCTCTTATGCTACGACCGGAGGACCATAAAATTCGGGTTGACCGCCTTTTATATTTACACAAAAAGGGGCGTGCTAATGCGGCTGTTCGTACAGCTAAAAAACTAGGCGCGCAACAAGTAGCTGCTGCTCGCTTTAGGGCTGCTGTTGTGAAGCGGCAATTTCGTCATGCAACACGGTTGTTCTCTAAATTAGCTGATAAAACCAAAGCATGGCCCGGCGTTCATTTGTCCAGGATTGAGTTAGCACGGCGCAGCAAAAAATATGACCATGCTACGAAGCTAATGATTTCAGCTAATTATAAAGCCAAGGACATCCTAAATAAGGATCAATGGTGGGTTGAACGCCGGAAACTGACACGTCATGCCATCAGTGAAAAGAAATATGATATTGCTTATAAAATTGCCAGTGGCCACAAAGGCCCTTCGGTCAATAAATATAACGAAGCCGAGTTTTTAAGTGGTTGGCTTGCCTTGCAATTCTTAAACAAACCGAAGCTTGCCGAAAAACATTTCGAGAATTTCAAACAAGCAGCCGATGGCCCGCGGACCCGCTCTAAATCTGCTTATTGGATGGGACGGACGCAACAAGAACTCAAAAACACCAAAAAAGCTGATGATAATTTCAAGCAAGGTGCAAAAATACAAAACACCTATTATGGTCAGCTTTCGGCGCATGCTCTTGGTGATGAAAAGAAGAAGATTAAAATTCCTGAGCTGACTAAAATTAACGCCGATATCGCGAAACGATTTACAGCGCGTGAAGAAGTAAAGGCGGTTGTTATTGCCCATTTGGCCGGTGAGAAATCAATTGCCCGGATATTCTTTTCTCATTTGCGTTATCAATTTACTGAGCCTACTGAATTGACGTTGCTTGCTAAACTTGCAGCTGACCTTGGGTTTAATCAAAGTGCTGTTCGCATTGGCAAGACAGCCTTATCTCAAGGTGTGCCAATTACTCACTATGCATATCCTGTTCAATTTATGCCAAGCTTTACACCATTACGTTCGATACCTGAACAAGCTCTTATTTATTCAATTGCTCGCCAGGAAAGTGAGTTTAATTATAAAATTCGCAGTCATGCTGGAGCGCGCGGGCTTTTACAAGTTATGCCGAATACGTTGAAACATGTAGCGCGCAAATATAAAATTAAGAGACAAGTTGCCTGGCTTACACAAAAACCAGCTTATAACGCGAAAATTGGCAGTGCCTATATTGGTGACAGACATGATGAATTTGGTGGGTCTTATATTATGACATTTGCTGGTTTTAATGCTGGCCCGGGGCGCGTTCGCCAATGGGTGAGGAAGTTTGGTGATCCTCGCGCTAAGGATATTGATCCGATTGACTGGGTTGAGCGCATTCCCTTTAAAGAAACGCGGAATTACGTTCAAAAAGTACTGGCAAATGTTCAAATTTACCGTGCTCGGCTCTCCAATGGGCAAGGTAAAATCAAAACATATCAGGATTTACACAGAGGTCGGTTTTAAGGGACGTTTTTAAAATATCAGGGCATAATCTCAGTTGTTCGATTGCGTTTTTCTTCTTTACAATCTTATAAATGAGAAATGGCTTATAAATGAGAAAAGCGTGATACATTCATTAAGTGCACTGTGTCTTTAAGTTGTTTATCTCTTTATATCTTTTGACGTTTTAAGGTTTTTTAATTCGTTTTGACTGACTTTTTAATAGCACAGGCAATTTAATGGCGCAGGCTGAAAATATATATCATCAAAACTGGGAAGATATTTATTTTACCGGGTATGATGGCATTCGCCTTTATGGGAGACACTATCATGGCGACCGTTCTAAACGCCCTCTTATTTGCCTTAGCGATATTACACAAAACAGCCGTACCTTCGAACCTTTAGCACAAGCGCTCTCAAGTGAGAAGTTTGGCCGCCGGCCCATTTTCACCCTTGACTATCGTGGGCGTGGTCAATCTGAATCTGACCCAAATTGGAAAAATTACACACCGCTCATTGAGATGGCAGACGTTGTCAATTTCATGAGCTTGAAGCGCATTCACCAACCCACAATTTTGGCCTCTGGTTGGGGCGGTGTTATTGCTATGATGTTAGCTACGATGCACCGCACAATGCTAGGGCCGGTTATTTTAAATGATACGGGACCAAAGTTAGAGACCAATGGCCTCATTCGGTTGCATGCTTTTATCGGTCGCTTGCCCCTTCCTACAAGCTGGAGAAAAGCTGCTGAATTATTAAAAGACCTTTATGGCACCAGTTTTACTGACCTAACTGAAGAAGACTGGATGCGACTTGCCTATCAGAATTTTAATGAAAAAGATGGAAAACCGGCACCTTCTTATGACCCCTCATTGCAGAAAGCCCTGATGATGCTTGATGTAACGAAAGGCGCTCCCATTATGTGGGAGCAATTTATGGCGCTGAGCCATGTGCCTGTTCTTGCTATTCGGGGCGAAAACACAGAAGTATTAAGCAAAGAAACATTTGAAGAAATGTATAACCGTCACCCGAATTGTCAAATGTTCACAGTTGCCAATGAAGGGCATCCTCCTTTGCTTGATGATGACCTTTCAATTGAGCGCATCCGTTTGTTTTTAGAGCGTTGTGACTTGCAGGACCAACAGTTTTATGAAGGTGAGTAAAGTAAAGTTTCTGTTTTCTCTCACGGTTATTCTTCTGCTATCGCAGAAGGCCTCCGAGAGGCGGCACTAGGCGCCGGGCTACGCTGGAAGCTGCGCCATGTCCTGTCGTTAAGTAGCGGCACTTCCTCTTCGTATGGTAAGTTCTGTTTTCTCTCACGGCTTTTTTGGTGTACTTTGGAAAGCCCACTACGCAACCGCGCTGAGGAACTGAAAACAAAAAAGACTACAAGGACTATCCTGCAGGCTTTAATTTTTTTCTAGCCTTGGGCTTAGAACATGTGATCGCTTAGGCTCTAAGATTCATCATAGAGTTTAGAGAAATCGGTGTGACCGCCATCTTTTAGAACTTTGGCTTGTACGACCCAATATTGACGCTCAACCCTACCTGATGTGCCCAATAAATCGTTCACACGATCCATTTCTTCTTGCTGCCATTCAGCGATTTGCGCATAGGTGGTGACACCCATTGCTTTTAGGCCTTCGGCGGCCTCATCATCAATTCCGCGAATTCTTTTTAGATCATCCGCGTCACCGCTTGCTTCACCGCCTGGAATATTAATTTCACCAGCAGAGATTAGTGATGAAGCTGTTGCAACCCAACTTGTCGCGCGTTCAGTTGATGAAAGCTCTAGCAAATCACTTGCCCATTTTACATCAGCACCTGACCAATTCGCGATTTGGGATAATTCTGTGATGCCGTTATTGGAAAGAACAGTTTTTTCATGCTCGTTTAAATCTGTAATTTTATCCAGTTCTGCTAGTCGTGCAACAAGAGCTGAGGCTGAAAATAGGCCGCCAGCTGCCGCTTCACTAACGGTTTCAGATTGCTGTTTATCTAAAGCTTCTTGAGCCAGACCGCGCCAATTTTCTTCGATGATTTTATCGCGGCGCAATTCTAATTGCTCACTAATGTCTGTTATTGTTTCATCTGACCAACTTACAATTTGGGATAATTTATAAACTCCCAACAGGTTCAGCTTCTTTTCCAATCCTGTTGAAATAAATCTAATTTGGCTGAGATCATCACTGTCAACGGGGCGTACAAAAGCTTGTTCTTCTGCGTCTGTTATTTCTTCAGTGACTTCTTCTGTAATTGCTTCTTCAACAACGGTTGTCGACACCGCAGTCGCCATAGCATTTTCAGTTACATTATCACTTTCTGTTACCTTGTCATTTTCGGCACTGGTTTCTTCTTGTATTTCTGAAGTTTGATCTATCACAACATCATCAACCGCATCTTCGTGTGAAGCACCTTCAGATTGTTCTGCTGATTTTATTTTTCTTTCGCCCTGATATCGATTGCGCCACTCCTCGTCACGCTCGGCTCTTTCTCTTTCGCCAAATAAACGTTTGTTTTCCCTTGGCTCACGGTCACCTCTTGGTTCGCGATCGTCTCTTGGCTCGCGGTCGCCTCTTGGCTCGCGGTCGCCTCTTGGCCCGCGGTCGTCTCTTGGCTCGCGATCGCCTCTTGGCTCGCGGTCACCTCTTGGCTCGCGGTCGCCTCTTGGCTCGCGGTCACCTCTTGGCTCGCGGTCGTCTCTTGGCTCGCGGTCGTCTCTTGGCTCGCGATCGCCTCTTGGCTCGCGGTCACCTCTTGGCTCGCGGTCACCTCTTGGCTCGCGATCGCCTCTTGGCTCGCGGTCACCTCTTGGCTCGCGGTCACCTCTTGGCTCGCGGTCTGTATCAGAAAAGGCTTCGCTTGCTTCTTTTACTGCAGCTCCCGCAAGACCAGCTGCAGCTAAGCCGGCTAATGAAGAAGCATCATTACTTTCTGTCTCTGCAGCACTTTCAACCGACTTATCATTTTCTTCGCTTACGACTTCTTCAATAACCGTTTCCGCTTGTGTTTCTTCCACAACGGTTTCTTCTACCTGAGAAATCGTTTCTTCAACAACAGCTTCTTCAACTGGCGCTTCTGATGATAAAGATTTAGCGTAAAAAGTGAGCTGACCTGTTGAGAGAATTTTTGCTTGCTCAATCCAAACTTGCTCATTCAAAGTGCTGTAAAAATTAAATTTGTTTCTTAAAAAGTTAACTTCTTTACCAGAGAGTTCAGCAATTTGTCCGTACTGTCGCAGACCAATTTGTTTGAGTTCAGCTTCCATCTCAGCGTCAATACCTTTAATAAGCTGAAAATCATCGTCCTCACCATCTACGGCAAAAACAACATCGCTATAATCAGCTTCCTGTTGTGTATAATCCCAAACAGGGGCACCGGTTGCCTCTTCCTTTTCTTCGTCCTTAGAGGTTGCAACCGCTACTGCCCCAGCTACAACAGCGCCGGCTACTCCTGCAACATCTGATAAGTCAGTACTGCCTGCATCACTCTCTTGATCGGAGCTTTGCTCTTCAGATACACTTTCTTCTATATTTGTTTCTTCTTGAGTGAACTCTTCATGTGCACCACCTTCATCTGAACCGTCTTCAGCGGCAGCTTGAGCTGCAGCCAACCCAGCTAGAGCTGCTTTTGCTGCTGCTTCCGATATAGCTTCTATTGAAACCTTATTTTCTTCTACAGCTCTTGCTACTTCTTCCGTTTCATCCCGACTAACCTGAACTTCAGATAATTCCTCTGTCTCAAGTGAATGCTCGCCCTCTATTGGCGTAGCCACAGATAAATCTTCATTTTCGTCTTGCTCAGAGATTTCTTCTTCAGCTGCTCTGACAACTTCTACGGTTTCATCAATTGGATCAGTTGCTTGTGCTGCTTCTTCTGTCCATTCTTTAGATGCATCTGTTTCTAATTCATCATGAGTAACTTGAACTGTGTTGTCTGTTTTATCTTCAGCATTTGATAGAGCGACACCTGATGCAACTCCGCCAGCTGCTAAAGCGGCAGCTGCTGCATCAAAACCTTCTTCTTTGTTGGAATCGATTGCAGCATCTTTTCTTTGGCCACAAAACTTTTCATGATCCTTAACGCCGAAGAGATAAGCTTTTAGACTGCGGGCAACTCCACCAATTGCTGCTCCTAACAAAAAGAACAAAACCATTAGGCCAAGAACAAACAAAATTAGAACGATTTCTTCCATCAAACTATCCCAACAAAAAATTGGCCCTACAAAGAATTGACCAACAATGACTTCGCCAACAAAGATCTGGCCCAACAAAGGTCTGAATAATACCTCACTTGGCTTTATCCAGAATTGCGCCCCTTTTTAAAATATACTCACATCTAAAATCTAATTGATATGTCCAGATATAAGATGTGCTTAGCCAAAAGCAGTTATTTTATTTTTAGTGCTTAAATTTTTTCAAACCCAAACCAACCAACAATTAAACCTAATACAAGCGCGAAGGCCATGTATGGTAACAATGATACGATCAAATAACTCATTTTCTCTGTCACTCCAGTTCTATGTCACTCCAAAACCATGAATGTCATTTTGGCATTTTTACTACCAATGCTTAGTTTTCAAATACGATAAACTCAATACGGCGGTTAAGGGCTTTGCCTTTTTGCGTCCGATTTGAAGCTACTGGCTTTTTCTCACCAAAGCCTTTTGTGTCTAGACGAGTACGAGGAATGCCTAACTTGATCAAATAATTTACAACTGACTGAGCGCGTCTTTTACTCAGTTGTAAATTATAAGCGTCAGAGCCGTCTTTATCTGTATGTCCTTCCACACGAATTACAGTGTTTGTGCAACGATCTGCGACTGTGTGTACTTTTGAGAGAATGTCGTAACTAGATGGTGTGATCACAGAACTGTTCACACTAAACCGTATGGCATTGCCTCGAACCAGAGAATTCATCAAAAGTTGGCATTCTTTTGCATTCACTGCGCCGCTTTCTTTATGTATATCTACGAGACGTTTTTTTGTTTGCTCTGGGGTCAGCCAGTTTTTTCGCTTCTCAAGTTCTTCTTTACTTGTGATGTTTTTTGCAGCCTCAGTTTCAGCTTTGAGACGAGCTTCTTCAGCTTCTTTTTCTGCTTTTGCTTTTTCGGCTGCCTCTTTGGCTTTTCTTTCAGCCTCTTCTTCTGCCTTTTTCTCGGCTTTAGCTTTTGCAGCCGCTGCTGCTTTTTCTGTTGCCAAACGATCAGCTTCTTCTTGAGCTCCCTTTGTCTCTTCAGCGATCCTTTTGGCTTCCTCAGCTTGTTTTAAACTGTCATCAAATTTAACCCCATTTACCCACGTGAAATTTTCAGGCAAATTTGCAGGTTTTTGATCAAAACTATTTGCCAATGTTTCATCTGTCGTGTCTCCTGTGATGGTGAGCTGACTATCACTAACAAGCATTTGTGCATTATTCAGAGATTTCAACATTTTTATGCCCGTCAAAACGGAGATTGTGAAATTGTCTGGAGCACCGCGCGCTAATGTTAACTGATCATCGATTTGACCATCTGGAAATTCCACTTTCACTAAGTTTAGAATTTTATTTTTTTCAGCTTCGCTTGCTACAACACCTGTTAAGACAATTTTTGAACCACTTACATCAGTTCGAAGTTCAAACGGTTGAGCTAGTTCTAAATCTGGAGCTTTTACTTTGATGGTATCCGATACTTTATAGCCAGTTGGATAAGCCGATCGAACTGTTTTACGAATTGCTTGGGCTTGCTCTTTGGAAGCTGCAACACCCTGAATATTCACAGCTAAATTTTTCAAAGAGATAGAACCTTCATCTAACTTAGAAAGCTCTGCCAATGACAATAGAACTGCTTTATCCCAGTTTTTAGGAGCACCCGACCCTAACTCTATATTGTTTCTAATCGTTAAATTAGGAAAATAAGTTTTTGCTGATGTCACCACTTTAGCAACGGTCACTGCATTAGGCATAATGCCATTTATGACAAGTTTATTTGCTGAATAGAGAGATGAAAAATTATAATTTTCAACAAAGGGGGCTTCTATATCAACTTTCCCTGTTGTCATTTTTAAAGGTAGAGTTCCAGCAAAGGTCTCATTCAAAGTGTTGTAAGCACCAAAATCTAGAGCTGCACCTGCCATGTCCAATTTTTTATCTGAAAGGATAAAATGGCCTTTTTTCAGTTTTGATAATTGACCTAATGCATAGCTAACCTGACCAAACCATTCCGTATCATCTAGGGAGCCGCGAGCAATTTTTAACTTATCAACCAAACTCACATTTGGAAATTGTGCTTTGGCAACACCAATGACAGACTGTCTGATTTTATCTGAAGGCACATAGCCATCCAAAACCAATTTTTCTTTTCCATGGAATGTCTGAAATATATAAGGCGAGATGATTTTTGTAATTGAAAGTCGGTCGGCAACTGAGCGAACACCCCAAACACCGCGCACAACTTCAGTTGCCGTTAGCCTGGCTTCCTTTGTTGGTGCTTCACCTTTTATTGTACCTTCCAAACCTTTAAACACTGGTTTGGCCCACATAATACCGGCTGCTTTTAAAGCTTCGACGGAGCGTTTTTCAAGATCTTTTTCAATGGTTCCTTTGGTTAGAAACCCAACAAATAGCCCAAAAAGTATAAGGGGAAAAAGACCCATCAGCCAACAACGGAGTTTGACTCTAAGCTGCATAAATAAAAGCTCCCAACCTTAACGCTTTGACTTGAACACTCATTTTAAGTCTTTTCAAACAACATCAATCTTTTTTCTTGATGTTTAGCCTTTGAAATGTGTCATTCTTTAGCCTGCGACTAATCATTACCTTAACTTCTAGAGATACTTCTTATAGGGTCCAGATAAAAAAGTCTTTGGTACCCTATCACAATCCACATCTCTCACATTTTTTGCTCTAAATAGAGCCCCAAATTACTCTTGTCTGTCAATTTTTGGCTTCAGATGCCCACTAAGCATCCGCTTACTTTTGCTCCAGATGCTTTTCTTTAGTGTGCCTTTCTTTAGTGTACCTTCAGATTGCCCACAAGCAACTGGCACAGCATCCGCAAATTCTTAAAACCGCTATCCACTTTTTAAGTGGCAAACTTTAGAGCATTTTCTATTCAACGTGAATTGAATTTATTCAGAAATTTAAGAGTTTTAAATTTAAGATTTCAAGAATTGGGCCAAATTTTTGTATTTCCTAATTTTTTCATCTAATCGAAATCAGAACAATGACCTCGATCATAAAAGCACCTCTTCTTTTTTTGTCAAAGAGACTCTTTTCTGAGACTAATTTTTAGAAGAATACTCTAACATTATAACAAGATAGGAATTGCTAAGCCCATATAACCCCTCACACAAACACCCAATCCAAAACTATTGCCAAAAACTCTTTTTAAAAACTTTGACGCGGCCTCACTATATCCAACAGATTGCCACATTCCAAGGCCTTATTATCAAGCTTGAGAGATCTAAGCCTTAATCTTGCGCAGATTT
Organism: Hyphomicrobiales bacterium 4NK60-0047b; assembly: GCA_040367435.1. Lineage (NCBI taxonomy): Bacteria > Pseudomonadati > Pseudomonadota > Alphaproteobacteria > Hyphomicrobiales > Hyphomicrobiales bacterium 4NK60-0047b. The sequence goes on from BAABWY010000003.1 coordinate 278,600, forward strand.
TTTGTATTAGAAACTTTGATGGACCATTTTGAGGGTATTTAGTTGAATAAAACGGTATCTACAACCTGATAAATTCTGAGAATAAATCAAAATTCTTAGTTTGATGCGCTTGGATGCCCTCTTCATCATATAGGTTTAGTATGCCCCGACAAGTTACACTCACTATCGCATAGCAAATTTTGGGGTAAGAGAGCAGTAAAAAGCTAATTAGCGGGTTTGGTTTATTTTTGCCTGTGAATAATCAGCCTTAGCAAATTCTAGGTAACTGATCTCCGACAAGCATATCAACTATGCGCTTTCCTCCAAATGAAGATTGCATAATCACACGCCCACTATGACCTTCAACCGCCTCACCAATGATAGCGGCCTCTTTTCCTGCATCCAGGCTTTGCATTACTGCTAGAGCATCATCTGCTTGTTCGGCTGGTACAAAAGCAACTAGAGTTCCTTCATTGGCAAGATATAATGGATCAAGTCCCAGAATTTCACAAAAACCACGCACTTCCTTTCGAAGCGGTATAGCATCTTCATTAAGTGTAACACCAAGACCAGCTGTGGCTGCAATTTCATTAACTGCGCTGGCCAATCCGCCTCTTGTTGCGTCTCTTATTGAGCTTGTGCCCGGGGCTGCTACGAGTAGTTTTTCGATTAATTCGTAAAGAGGTTTGCAATCACTTAGCACCGGACTGGTTAGCGCCATGTCTCCGCGGGCATTTAAAATTGCCGCTCCGTGATCACCGAGGACGCCATTTACGAGGAGCTTATCACCAGGTCTGACTTGCTTTGCTCCGATATTTGTTCCTTTGGGGATGACACCAACACCTGCAGTATTGATGAAAACTTTATCACACGCCCCTTTATCAACCACCTTTGTGTCACCTGTAACGATTGAAACTCCTGATAAATCAGCCGCAGCGCGCATGGATGCAGCCACTTTGCGGAGCACATCAATTTCAAGGCCTTCTTCAATGATCATTGAACAGGTTAAGTACAGAGGTTTCGCGCCGCCGACAGCCAGATCATTCACAGTGCCAAAAATAGCAAGCTTGCCAATATCACCGCCTGGGAAAAATAAGGGATCAACGACAAAACTGTCTGTGGTGAAAGCAAGTCTATCTCCTTCAGCTTGTAATGAGGCTAAATCAATGCGTGCCTGATCTTCCATCTCTCCCATGGCCGGGTTATCAAAACTATTAATGAACACATCATCAATAAGATCGCGCATCGCTTTGCCGCCAGAGCCATGAGCCATTGTGATTTTATCTGCTTTTAACGCCCCGCCTCTTCTGAAAGGCGTGGCACCAGATGTTTCACTCTTATTGTTTTTTAGTTCGTTCATAGATCATGCTCCTTGTTGGCATGGATTAGTGGCATGTAGACTTTTTATGATGCGGATTTTTCAGCTTCAGCTTTCTTTGCTTCCATTAAAGCGCCGCCATATTGATGATAAGCAGCGCATGCCCCTTCAGATGACACCATTAAAGATCCAAGCGGTGTCTCTGGTGTGCAGAGCTCCCCAAAGACTTTACATTCCCAAGGCTTGATCACGCCTTTTAGAACCTCGCCACACTGACAGGATTTTGGATCAGCAATTTTCAATGAGGGTAAATCAAACTTTCTCTCACTGTCATATTTGGCATATTCTTCTCTAACCTTTACACCAGAGTGATCAATTGAACCAAGTCCACGCCATTCGAAAAATTCACGTAATTCAAAAACTTTGCCTATTGATTGCAAAGCTACATTGTTTCCATCATCGGGGACGATGCGGTTATATTGGTTTTCAATTTCGTGCCGCCCTTCTTTGATTTGCTTGAGGACCATCCAAATAGATTGCAAGACATCCAAAGGTTCAAATCCGGCGACGACTAGTGGTCTCTTATAATGATTTGCGATAAAATTATATGGGCTATTGCCAATGACCATGCTCACATGTCCTGGGCCTAAAAAACCATCTAATCTTAAATCTGGGCTATCAAGAATGGCTTTGATGGTGGGGATGATGGTGATGTGGTTACAAAAGAGAGAAAAGTTTTCAACGCCATCAGCTTCTGCCTGCAAAATGGTGAGTGCTGTGGACGGCATTGTTGTCTCGAAGCCTAAACCAAAGAAGCTGACTTCTTTATCTGGATTGTTTTTGGCTAGCTCCAGGGCATCCAGCGGGGAGTAAACCATGCGGATGTCACAACCTTCCGCTTTGGCTTGTAGCAAGCTCTTCTTAGACCCTGGGACACGCATAGCGTCGCCAAAGGTTGTAAAAATCATATCAGGTGTTTCTGCAATTGCGATGCAATCATCAACACGCCCCATTGGCAGAACACACACAGGACAACCCGGTCCATGTACTAGCTCTATGCAATCTGGCAGCATGGTTTCAATGCCGAATTTAAAAATCGAGTGGGTGTGACCGCCACAAACTTCCATTATCTGCAATGGTCTTTTGGATGCTTTGGGTATCTCTAATGTCAGGGCCTCAATTTCCTTTAATAAGGTTTTGGCCATTTCTGGGTCACGAAATTCATCTACATATTTCATTGGGGCTCCCCTAACTTACTTATCTTGAAGCACTAGCTTGCTCACTATTTTTGTTTTTATTCTTAGTATTTGTCTTAATCTGCCTTTAGTCCGCCTCGGTCATCAGCCAACAAGGTGTGCACTAAATCCCATAGGATGTGATATATGATCAGATGGCATTCCTGGATACGGTGAATGGACTGGCTATCTATGGTCAGACAATGATCAAGCCCGATCTCTTTCATCGCGCCGCCTGACATGCCGGCAAAGCCGATGGTTTTAATGCCCATCTCGCGTGCTTTTTCGAATGCATTGACCAGATTGTCTGAGTTACCGCTTGTTGAAAGGCCGATTAGGCAATCACCTTTTCTACCTTGTGAAATCACTTGCCTTGTGTAGACATGAGCAAAGCCAATGTCATTTCCAACAGCTGTCATCATTGTTATGTCTGAGGTGAGGTTGATGGCTGTGAGGGCTGGACGCCCGGCGGTGACTGGATGCTGAAATTCAACGGCGACATGAGCTGCATCACAACTTGAACCGCCATTGCCCATTGTCAGAAGGCGTCCATCAGCTCGATAAACTTCGGCTATTGTTTTGGCGGCTTCGACGACATCTTGGCTGTGAGTTTGAAAAAATTCCTTGAGGACAGCAGCATGATCATCCGCTTTGAGCTGGACTGATTTTAAAAGAGCCTCATTCATTTGGGAAGGGTCTTGTTTTTTGTCATGCAAAAATGGGTATAGGCCTGATAAAGCTTCTTCGTTATTTTCAGACATTTTGTCCTCTTCCCTTGAAATTTTTGGCCCTTAAGACTTTTGCCCTTTCAGGCTTTTAGGGGGTGGTAAAGCTTATGAGATTTGCAAATGTGATTTTAAGTGAACTTAGGCACAATGATATCAAGTACCTGAGACATCAAGTACCTGTTGTTCGCATTGCTTCCAACTCTTCTTCAACTTCACCTAATTTTTCGAGAATTTTGAGAGTTTCTACAGCTTCTTCTTCGTCAATGCGGCTCATAGCAAAACCAACATGAACAAGCACCCAATCACCAATACATTTTTCAATTGGGCGTTCGTCAGATATGACGCAGGCGACATTGACATCCCGCTGGATGCCAGAGACATCAACAACGGCTAGATGACGGATCTCATCTTTCACACTTACGATTTGACCTGGAATTCCAAGACACATAAAATTCTCCCCAAACTATGCTTATGCCATACATGTTTTTTATTCGTCATGTTTTTATTCAGTTTTTACAACTGATGTTTTTTTGACATCGGTGCAGATCATTTTTTTGAGCATAATGGTTTTATTTTTATTACTGGATATAAAAGACCAGATTTTTGTGATCATTTGCCCATTTTAACTGTTTTAATAGGCAATTCACATGCCACACTGATCATTCTTACTCAAATATTGAGTTAGATTGGTCACAAAGCCTCCGCTTAGTGGAAAAAGGGTTACCAGATACGTAATATGACTGATTAGAAAAAGTGGCACTAACTTTCAAAACCCGAAAAACTGGAATGTAACTTTGCAATACCATCTCTTTTTGGAAGGATACTGTTCATGAATACCATTAAACGCCAGTCTTCATATCTTTTTAACCTCATTCATCAGTTTTTGATCACTTTTGTTATGTCACTTGGCATTTTGCTTTGCTTTTCCGGGTTAGAGCGTGTTTCAGCACAGAATATGATGGACCATGTAGACTTATCTAGTGATGCTATGACGAAGTCTGAGCTTAGTAGAGAGCAAGTCATTGAGAAATTAAAACAAGCCTCTTCTAACAATCGTCCTGCGGATTTATCAAACCTTTCATTAAACGGACTTGACTTAAGCGGCCTTGATTTCTCTAACGCCAATTTTCGAGCTTCTAATATGAATAAAATCAATTTATCGAATAGTATTTTAAAAGGGGCCCGCCTTGACCAGGCCTGGCTTTTAAAAGCTGATCTCTCTAATTCTGATCTAAGTGGCTCAAGCATTTTTCAAGCGCAAATGCTTGATGTGAATTTGGAGAATTCCAACCTTTCTGGTGCAACCATTGCCGCCAATCTGAGCCGGGCGAATATGAGGAATTCAAAGTTGCTCGGAGCCAATCTTTCAGCTGATATGCGCAATCAATCTATGGGATTGATCACTGGCAATTTGAGTTCTGCTAATTTAGAAAATGCTGATCTGAGCAATGCGAACCTGTCTCGTTCCATTCTTGAATTTGCATATTTAAAAAATACTAAATTAATAGGTGTGAACGCTATGAGAGCGCAATTTGACGGCGCGCGTTTAGAAGGCACTGATATCAGCAATGCAAAATTTGATGATGCTGACATGGACAGTGCAACACTCATCAAATTGATTGGACGGGAGAGTAGTACCTTGGATAAAGCTAAAAATGTTGGTGTTGAGAGAAAATAATTCTGTCATGCGAAAGACATGCTAGTGTCTAAGCTCTAAGATTATTACTCTTTTATGCTTTTTAAGTGAGCAACTTTAAAATGTCTAACCCCACGCTTTTCAAACTATCTCCAGACAACACATCATCTGGCGCTAACAAAACGATTGGTGTTAATTGCACTATTGATCGACGCAAGTTTTTAAAGACAGCCGGTACGACCTTAAGTTACGTTGGCACCGGTGCCGCTCTTTCAGGTGGCCTTTTTCCTATTTCCTCAGCTTTTAGCAAAGAAAGAGACGTTCCCGCCTCTTCTCAAACACCAGCCTCTCAATTTACATCTTCTCAAATGTCAAAAGCAATAAGTGTTCATATTCCGCTTTGGCATCAGGGCAGTTTAAACCCTGATACGTTTTGGAATGAGGTCTTTCAAGATTTATCAGCTCACAAAATAAACAATTGTTTTCTCTTGAATTATTATTTTGTTGATCCTGTGATGGGGACAATTTCAAAGCAAAGTCAATTTAATAACAACCAAGCGCCAGACCTTGCTTTTTTAGCTCGTGGCGTGAAAGTGGCGCAAGATAGAGGGATTAAAGCGTCTCTCTATCCTGTTCTTGAAATTGACAACCCTCATCAGATTGGGGGTATCTGGCGTGGCAACCTTAATTTTTTCGGACGCACATTAGAGACTTTCTTTCAGCAATATCTAAAATTAATCGACGATATTTTAGACATAAGCCTTCAACAGAAATCTCCCTATATATTCATAGGTTCTGAATTAGCGAGCCTCTCTCATAACATTGCTGCTCGCCCTTTTTGGGAAGAACTTATTTATCGAACAAAGAAATTGAGGCAACAACGAAACGGCTCTCATCATTTGTCATTGATCTATGCAGCTCATTGGGAAGAATATTTAAGCTTTCCTTTTTGGCGGCATATGGATGAGATTGGTATAAATGCTTATTTCCCCCTTAGTTCGGTGCGCGAAGCACAAGACATAGGTGCCCCTTCGCAAGCTATTATTCAGCAGAAATTAGATCAGAAATTAGCCGAACTTCAGAAATTTTCCACACAACATAAACGACCGATTTATTTAACCGAATTTGGTCTCACTTCATTTAACAAATCAACTGCCACACCTTGGGGTACATCAAAAGATGCTTTACTAGACTTTGTCGAACAAGCAAATGGTTACAAAGCGCTGCTTGCTTCTTTAAAAAGAGAGCAATTGAAGTTTAGAGAGAGTAAAAATGATCCTTGGCTGACGGGGACAAGTTTTTGGCATTGGAAATTACCTTACCGCCATGGCAGCGACTATAACATTCGCCCCTTTGGAGACTTAGGCAGGCTTATCAAAGATGCCGTTTCTAATTAGGTTCTTCGCAAAGAAAGCTTCAGCTGATTTTTGACTTTTTATAGCGTTTTAGGAAATTGTTTCGGGCGGTCTCACATCTTTGCGCACCAATATGATCTGCGCTTTTATTCGTGTTTTTTGTATTTACATAAGCCAAACTTGCTTGATGGTCTGACTTGAATACGTATCTTTCAAAGAAGAAGCCTGTTAATGCAAAGCCATTTAAAATGTCTTGGTTTTGCACGTCTTCTTTTCTTTCACCACTTAAAAAGGGAGGAAGTTCGAGAAGTTTGTCTCTGTATGGCAAACCTGCTTCGCGCGAGACCGCTCTACCTGACTTTGGGGAGACGTAGATTAAATCTTCTTTCACGCCTGTGGCGGCGCATTCAGAAAAATCTAACCGAAAGCCTAGTTCAGATAAAACCTCCATTTCAAATCGTACTAAAAGACCTGGCCAAATTTGTTCATCTTCCATATGAGAGAGAACCAACTTTGCGCCCTTATAGAGCCCTTGATGAGCGTCACGCTCTGGAAAGAGGGATAAAAGATTACACAGTGATGAGAGCGCAGCAAGAGCTAACGGATCATCAAAGAGCCTTGAGGCTACGGGTTCCACCATTTCAACCACGACACTGCCAAGATGTTCATCTAGGCGGGCGCGCCATGTTGCACTGACGACATTTCCAACTTGTAAGATTGGGCGTGTTTTGCGTGATTTACCACCGCGGACAAGTCCTAGATGACGGCCCCGTTCAGACGTGAAGAGTTCGACCAGGACGCTGGTTTCCCCGTGTGCTTTAATTGAAAGCACGATGCCATCATCTCTCCATTCCATATTTATCTCTCACGGCTATTCCAAGCGCTTTTTATAGTGGCACTTCAGTTGCCCACTAGCAACCGCGCCGAACCGCTTGGGCCTCCGAGGGGCGGTGCTAGGCACCGGACGCCTCTGGCGTCATGTCCGTGCTCTGAAGTAGAGCACTTCCTTCTTCGTATTGATAAATCTTCATTCAGACTTATGCGCCCATTTTTTGTTTACCCCCAGCTGCTTACTAGCAACCATCACAAAATCCACGACCTTTAATTGCGCTTCATGTTGCCCACTCTTTTAATGCTCCTTCGGGTTGCCCACCAGCAACCGTCGCGGCAACCGCGTTTCTGTGTTGGCGCTTCAGGTTGCCCACTAGCAACCGCGCTTCTGTGCTGGCGCTTCAGGTTGCCCACCAGCAACCGCGCTATTTTGTATAGTCCAAGCCCATTTCGCGGAAGCGGGCTGGGTCATCTCCCCAGCGCTCTCTCACTTTCACAAAGAGAAACAAGTGAACTGGCACGCCGAGTATTTCACTTAGCTCTTTTCGAGATGACATGGAGATTGATTTGACAGCATCTCCGTTTTTCCCGAGGACGATCTTTTTCTGACTATCTCGCTCAACGAAAATCACTTGCTCAACGCGGACTGATTTATCTTTTTTAACTTTCCAGTCAATTGTTTCAACTGTTGTCGCATAGGGCAACTCATCATGTAGTCGTAAGAATAGTTTTTCTCTGGTGATTTCGGCAGCTGTGTGACGCATGGGGGCATCTGTTAATTGGTCTTCTGGATATAACCACGGGCTTAGCGGCAAGCGTGTTTTTAAATAATCGACTAACTCCCCTGTCCCTTGACCTTTTTCAGCAGAGATATAAAGAACTTCATCAAATTTGACATCGGCAGTGAGATCTTTGGTCAGTTTTAATAAATCTTCACGGCGGACCAAATCCATTTTATTGATTGCCAATGCCAGAGTGTATTTTGTGTCTTTTAGTTTTTTTAAAATGTTTGCAACATCTTCAGTGATGCCTCTTTGAGCATCGACTAAAAGCACAACCAAATCAGCGTCCGCTGCGCCGCCCCAGGCTGCATCGACCATTGCTCTATCCAAGCGTCTCTTCGGGGCAAAAATTCCAGGCGTGTCTACAAAGACAATTTGTGTTTCGTCGAAAATTGCAATGCCTCTGATCCGAGCTCTTGTTGTTTGGACTTTTCTAGTGACGATTGAGACTTTAGTTCCGACCAATCGATTTGTCAGAGTTGATTTACCAGCATTCGGCGCACCGATGAGAGCAACGAACCCACATTTGGTGTTAAACTCAGTTTTCTGTTCTGGATCCATTGCAGTTACTTTTGCCGGATCTTCATCTGACGGGGTCATACATTTCATCTTTCGATATGTTTGTTTTTTAAAACGATCTCAATCGTCATGTAACAATATTATGCGAGCTCTAGTCTATTTAGACCAGACCTTTTCTTTTTCTAATAAATTCTTTGCGGCCATTTGTTCCGCTATTCTTTTTGATGGCCCCTTGCCAACACCCTCACCAATACCTTCAACTATTACTTTAGTTTCAAATATAGGGCTATGATCTGGCCCTGTTCTGCTGAGGTTTGTATAGATTGGAAGGTCAAACCCTTGCCCCTGAGCCCACTCCTGAAGCGCAGTTTTAGCATCGAGTTCTATTTGCTCGCCTTCAGTTATTTTACCTTGCCAAAAGGTCTTAATCATTTCATCGGCTGCTGCATATCCGCCATCAAGAAAGATGGCGCCTAATAATGCTTCCATAGCGTTGGCTAAAATTGTTGATTTTGTACGCCCGCCTGAACGTTCTTCACCTGCGCTTAATATTAAATATTTTCCTAGGTCCAGATCTTTTGCTACTTCAGTGCAGGTTTGCCTTCGCACCAGATTGTTATAACGGCGCGCTAAATCACCTTCAGGGCTCTCTGGGTAGAGTTTGATTAAGACGGCAGAGATTGATAGGCCTAAAACTCTGTCACCTAGGAACTCAAGACGTTCATTATCTTCGTCTTGAGTTTTCTCAATTTTTTTAGGCTTTTTGGTTTGAGAAATACTGCTTGCATGTGTCAACGCTGAGCTTAACAAGCTTTTCTCGTTGAACTGATAATTGATCTTTGTCTCAAGAGCTTTAAAATCAGTGCTCTTATTTGAGAGACCTTTCCCCTTAGAAGACTTTTTCTTATTTACGCCTTTTGTGGTCGTCCCGCTATCTTTCGTCTTTTTGGGTTTATCTGCCTTATACATTAACGCAAAAATCCATTAACGGACTATTTTGAATAAACGCGCCCAACGAATATTAAAAAGCCCTGTCGTTGGGTCTGTGGCCTCTCCTTTAGAGAAGAAAATCATCTGAGCCTTGCCAACAAAATTTTCAAACGGGACAAAGCTTACACTTGGGTCACGACTATCCGAGGAATTATCCCGATTATCTCCCATCATGAAATAATGACCTTCAGGAACTGTGTAAACATCAGTGTTATCTGTATATGCTCTGCCATTATGAGGGTTGCTATCCAGTGAAAGGTAAGACACACCGTTTGGCAAAGTTTCTCTAAACCTGGCAACTGGCGTTGCCCTTAGGTCTTCTACAAACTGGCCATCTCTCTTTTTTGGAATGGGGTTTCCATTAATGTGAAGGATTCCGCCTATCATCTGGACTTTGTCACCTGGCAGGCCAATAACACGTTTTATATAATCTTGAGTTGGATCTTTTGGTAGTTTGAATACTACAACATCCCCGCGCTCAGGCTTGCTGGCAAGGATACGCCCAGAGAATAAATCTCCCATAAATGTATATTTGCTGTAGCCATAGCTAAACTTACTGACAAACAAATAATCGCCCACAAGCAAGTTCCCCTGCATGGACCCGGATGGGATGTTAAAGGGCTGAATGATAAAAATGCGAACAATGATCGCAAGGAGAATGGCATGAAAGACGATTTTAAAAATCTCCCACCATCCTTCATCGGTAGAGGCACTGCTTTTCTCTACGTCAACACTCATTTATCCACTCCTTTAAGCATCCATTTAGCTCTATAAAACTTAAGTTTTGCCTGAATTTAATTAGGCTATTCATTTCACAAGCACGTAATAGAGACTGTTGCTCATGATAGAATGTTACTAAATTTGCTGGTTTGAACTAGAGCCTACCCCTAGTTAGTAACTTACCAGAGGTGCCATATAGCGCATTTGCAGTTCAATTTGCAAATAAATCTCTGTTAATATCAGTTAATTCTCTTAAATCAGACAAAAGTAGCACAATCATAGAATTGAGATCGCAATCTGGCCAATTCTGATCAACTTCATCGTGCTAAACTCGATAAACCCTGGGGCCCTTACAAATTAAGCTTTGATTTGTGCCGAAATAATGACAAATGCCTGAGCTGTTGGGCCATCATCAGTAATTGTTAGGTGTATGACAGGATCATGACCTTCTGGCACCATTTTTAATAATTGTCCCCGTGCTCCTCCTGTTAACTCCATGGAGGGAGCTCCTGATGTGCTATTGACTACGCCCATGTCTTTCCAAGCGACACCTGAGGCAATTCCTGTTCCCAAAGCCTTAGAGCAGGCTTCTTTCGCTGCAAAGCGTTTGGCATATGAGGCAGCTGAGAGATGTTTTTTCTCGGACCTTTCTCTCTCTAAATCGGTAAAGACACGGTTTAAAAATCTCTCGCCATATTTTTCTATGGTGTTTTCTATACGTCTGATATCGATGATATCGTTACCAATTCCCAGAATCATAAATCGTCACCTAATTAATAATACCCAAGCTTAGCTTTTTTACATATTCGCACAAGGACATGTGCGCTAAATTATGCCCCCGACGAGGTATAAAAAACTCAAGTTTCCAAAACTTAAGCCCTATGATTACTTGAGACCGGCGGCATAACCTCACGTGAACGGGCTGCTAAAAGTTGAATGCGTCGGTTTTGGTAGTTTTCAACTAATTTTCTAATGATGAAATAACCAAAGAAGCCAAAAACAAACCCCGCTGGAATTCCACCAATCATCATGGGTTTGAAATAAATTTCATAAGTATTATCAATTGCGTACACTATACCATTGGAAAAAGTGTCTAATAAATCTGCAACGCGAAATTCATCAACTTCATTTCCTAAAATCCAATGCCCAAACTTATAGGCGGACGCCCAAATAAAAGGGAATGTGAGGGGATTTCCGAAAAAAGTTCCAAGAGCGGAAGCTAACATGTTGCCGCCAATTAAATAAGCTATTGCGGCCGCCGCTATAAAGTGAAACCCCATAATTGGCAGGTATGAAACAAATATTCCAACCGCACAGCCTAGTGCTATGGCATGAGCTGAGCCACTTAGACGATTGACCCGAAGCAATACATAATTTACTGAGCGTGCCCAACTACGACGTGGCCATAAAAAAATCCGCACTACTTCCAATATGGACGGTTTGTCTCGACGCTTAAACAACATTAAGGATCTTTTCTCCTCAGATAAAACTAAAAAAATTGATAGTATTTTTGTGCTTCAGATGGCTTTTTCAATGCTCCTTCAGGTTGCCCACCAGCAACCGTCGCATGGATCCTCTTCAGGTTGACTTTTCTTTGCTAGAGATACCAACTAACTATCCGCAAAAGCAACCATCGTAGTATCTGTAATTTCTAAAAATCAGTTTTCAATTATATATGACATGCTCTTGTTCTTTTTCTCTTAGCTCTTCGCCGAATATACTTTTGGCTACAACAGAGGTGTTTAGTGAAATTACACTATGATTTTGCTTAAAATCAGTATTTTACAATCAAAATACTAAAATTTATTGTGTTTCTAGATATTTTCCTTTTTTTGGCCTTATGTACCGCTCTGTGAGCCCTTCTAAGGTAATAGAAAACATATAATTTTAGGTTCTGTTCTTCAGTTTTGACGAAGTTCAACTCATTAAGTAATGGTTCAAATCGTAATTAAAAGCTGTTCCTTGTTTTAAGCTGTAGGAAATGACCGTATTCATGCACCCTTTTTTTTGATATATTGAAAGGTATTAAAGGTTCACCCCTTTTTTGAAGCTTATTTACCTTCACGCCTCGATCTTTGATTTTTCCTATATCTTTAGATTAAGGGGCCCAATTATGACGCAAGGAAAAAAAATGAATTGCCAATTTCGTTTTAACTCCTCTTTGGATCTCATTACACCTATCCATAGGGTTGTTTTGGTGGGTAAGCGCCTTGCTTTTGATGTTATTATTGTTGGCCTAACCGGGCTTTATTGCGTCTCATGTTTTTCAACTTTAGATAAAGCGATGGCTAACGAGGCGACTTCATCTGAAGCCGGCGCCTGTGTTATTTGCAATGATCCTGGAAAAGTTTACCAATGCACTTTCAAATCGTCATCATATCAACCTGATACAGCTGGTCAGTCTAAAACCATCAATATTAAAGGCCTTCACTTTGCCTGCATTCAAGAAATTGCTCAATATGGTGGACATGGTCAATGTGCAGCTGTTCGCAAGTCTATTAACGATTGTAATGGAGAAATTTACCAATTGAAGAATAAGGCTTCAGTTGAGCAAATTTTAGTCCCTGTTAAACCTGAAACTGACCAGTTACCGCAAAAAAGTAATGCCAAGTCTCCTCAGAAAGACCAACCTACCTTGGTGGGTGAAACTAAGAAGACATATAAAAAGACAACTAAGTCAGTTAAAAAGACTTTTGACAATACATCTAAGACCGTCAAGAAAACCTATGATAAGACTTCAACTGTTGTGAAGAAATCAGTGAAATCAGTTGGCCAAGGAATAGGCGATGCCGCTTCTACCACCTATGATTGCCTCACTAGTTTTTTTACAAAATGTGGCAAATAATAAGTGATACCTAATCCAGCTTCTTAACATTACAATAGCTGAATAGCTTGCATGAGCTCATATGCTCAAACTTAATGATTTTTTCCCATTTAAAGAAACTTTACACAAACAAGTTTAGCCTCTTTTTAATGATCAATTATTTATCCAGCCATTCTCTTGCTAGTTTTTGAGCCACTGAAATTTCAGCGGTTGACATTTCGTTCGCGATTTCTTTGCGGTACTTTAATGCTGCTCTATTGCCTTGCAACGCTGCCAAATTAAACCATTTGTGAGCGACAACCAAGTTTGGGCTTACTTCGCGGCCCGCAGCATACATTATTCCTAATTCAAATAGTGCATCAACAGAATTGCTTTCAGTAGCGCATTCCATTTCAGCATTAATCGGCATATCTAAACGTGCCATATTACTCTTCCCTAATTAGAACAAAAACTATGTTTTCACGTTAGCTTTTGTACGCACTAAACATACCTTCCTCTGCCTAATACTTGCCTCAGATGAAGGTTTTACCTTTGTGGTTATTCAGTAACTTGACACGATAATTCAAATATACAGTAAAAATAGTTGGATAATAAACAGCAAATAAATTCCGTTTATTGTATTAAAACGAAACAATTAAAGTAATAATCGCATAAACCGTTTCATACACAACACTTGTTCATAGAGGGTTAAGCTTTGTTTTTATAAATTATTAATCATGATGGAATTTTAAAATGAAAAATGAATTTTAGTTGGCTTTACGATATGGCCCTCACTTCTTTCATTCTTTTTTTGATTACTGAAAAAAATTAAACCTAACGCATCTAATAACTGAGAATTATTAGTATTTATGCGAATAGAGTCGCTCTTTGCTCTCTTACTTATAAATACTTAGAGTTGTAGGTTGTCATGCCTAACTCTACAACACCCATAGGTTGACTAATATAAATTGTGTCAACTTTTTCTTGATCAAAACTAAATAAGTTATTGATTTCTTTCGTCTGAGTTGTTATGGCCATCTATCATCAGTTAAGAAATTATTAAGTCGTATTGACCTTGCACTTAGAAATTACTGGAATATGACACTAAATAAGAGTTTTGAAGAAAATAGACAAAGAATTTTGAAAGCAGCTTCAGAGCAATTTCTGTTGAAGGGCTATGATGAAACACGTCTAGATGACATTGTTAAAAATGCTCGCGTTTCTAAAACTGCGATTTATACCATTTTTGGTGGTAAAAGAGAGTTGTTTATAGCGATTTCGGAAGACCTTTCCGAACAACTTGTACATGCAACTATTAGCAACAACAAAGTTATACTTGAAAACATTGATGAGCTAGAGAAAGTTCTCTCTCAAATTGGGGAAAATTATTTAAGAATAACTCTTGAACAAGATAAATTAGCTAATTTTAGAATGTGCCTCTCAATGGCATCGCGCGCTCAAGAAGTTGCTAAGCAATTTTATTATTCTGGTCATTCTAAAATTTGTGATTATCTTTCTAACTATTTAGAAGCTGCGAATAAAGCTAATCTGTTGGACATCAGCAATAGCAACCAAGCGGCAAGTCAGTTTTTATCTTTGGTACGCGGAGATACACATCTAAGGGCTTTGTTTGACATAGACTATGCTCCAAGTGATATCTCAATACAGGAAGCTGCTCAGAGATCTGTCCATTTGTTTATTAAAGGATATGTCTGTGAAGGTGCTCCAATTAGATCGTAAGCCCTTAGCTAAGAGACAAACTTTTTTATTTCTTTTGTTTAATTCTCTCTAATCGTAGCCTGTGACGGTCATCAGTTAATAAGTAAACCATTCCAACAACGCCGCCTGTTGTTCCAAGGGCTGTTCCGCCTGCGATTAAAAACATAATCATTAATTGATATTTTGTTGCTTCAATTGGATCAACACCAGAAATAATCTGGCCTGTCATCATACCAGGTAAAGATATGATACCAGATGCCGCCATCGCATTGATTATTGGCATCATACCTGTTTTCATGGAATTTTTAATATGCCCACCTAATGCGATAAATCTTGGCTCTCCCAAAGCTAAGCGGTCTTCAATGAGTTTTATATCTCTCTTTACTGAGGTTGTTAAAGTTTCCATTCCCAAACCAATGCCCGTCATTGTGTTACCAATGATCATGCCCAAAATTGGCAAAAAATAACGCGGTGAATACCACGGCTCTGGTTGTACAAGCAGAAAAATGGCAAACAATGTGCAAATAAATCCCACACAAAATAAAGTCGACGCCCCCAAACCATAAGCATTCAAACCTTTTAACTGGTAGGTTTGTCGACTTAAGATTTCTCTCCCGGCAAGGGCTACCATGATTAAAGCCAAACCTATGGTCCAAAAGGGACTGGTTTGCATGAAAATAAATTTTAAGACAAAGCCGATGGCCATAAGTTGCACGGTCATACGTACTGTATTGATTAATAATGTTCGTTCCAAGCCTAAGCCCAACGCAAAAGAAATACCTCCATTTATTAGAATGAGGGATGAAGCAAGTGCTAAATCAAAAAATGAGAGATTGATGTAATCCATTAATAATTCGCTTTTCTTAGGCTTTATAATAGTTCAATGTTTCTACTCGCATGAGAGGTTTAAGAGCAAATTTGCTTCGTTTTTATCTCAACTGCTTCTTTGCCAAAAACGATTTCATTTGGTCCAAATTTTTTAACTTGGTCAGGGTGATGACTGGCGAGAAAAACTATGGTTCCATTATTTCTCACTTCTTCAATCATTCCCTCAAGCTTTTGAGCTGAGCGTTCATCAAGAGCGCTTGTTGGTTCATCGAGGAGGAGTATTTGCGGTTCATCTGCTATGGCTCTTAGAAAAGCTAGTCTTTGTCTCTCTCCTGTTGAGAGCTTACTCACATGCCAGTTCATCAATTCTGGTTTCAAAGAAAGTTTGCTCATATTTTCTTCAAGTTCATAATCTTGCTTAAAGTGCTCATAGACATGATCAAACCACCACGAACTATCAGCTGAAACAAACCGAACTCTTTTGCGCCATTCATAAGCGGATAGGTCTTTTCTATCTTGTCCGTTTAGGAATATATCTCCTATTGCTTCATCTAAATCTGCTATGGCTCGCATAAACCTTGTTTTACCAGAGCCTGATGGGCCTCGTACAATTATTGATTGTCCTTCCTGAACTTCTAAAGTTACAGGGCCAAAAATTTCATTTTTTAAATTGATTATTTCAAGCATTCTTTTTTTGAAAACCTTTGCAGCTTATACATCTGCCCTATTTACTCATGAGTATAAGAATTTAGAGCTTGGTAAATTCTGCGACAAAATGCAAATTAGCTGGTGTCTTATTATCTAAATATTCTTTTCTAAAGGTCGACGCGAAGCCGTATTCTTCTATTTTATCTAATTCAGATGACATCAACGGCAATGGCGGTCTTTCTGGAATTGTATCATCGCGCCGTCCTCTGCAAATGATGAGCAATTTTCCTTTTGGGCTTACGAGTTTTGTGAGAGCCTTTATCGCCAATTCTCGTTCTTCACCATAGAGTGCCTGGATGGTGAAGGTTTCACTTACAAGATCAAACCTTTGAGACCAGCCTTCTGGCATTTTTAATAGATTTTGCGCCTCCCATTCGATGGGGAATTGACTTGCATTGCGTGCTGCCCATTTCACGGCTGTCTCGGAAATATCAAATGCCGTTACTTGATAGCCGGCTTTGTGCAAGGCGACTGCATTATGTCCAAGGCCACAGCCAACATCCAAAGCAAGGCGCTTGCTGTTAGATGCCTTCAACCACTCTTTTTGCTCATCTCTATCTAACCATTCAAGCAGCGGTAGACGTGCTTGTCCGTGGGCCCATGGATTTTTTAATGCTGGATTTTGTTTTGTGGAACTTTGTGCTTTTAAGCTCTCTTTCCCAAGAGAACCAGCCCCTATATCCCCACCCCACGGTATTAGTTCAGGGTCACCATCAGCTTCTTGATAGAGCGCTTCAAACCAGTCTAGTGGCTTATTTTTTTCTTTAAACTCTGCCCGTAACCGGTCAGCGCGTTTGCGGGCTTCTTTGCGTTTGTCTTCGCTCATAGTGGGGCTCACCTTATGATTTCTATATTTTTACGTTGAGCTTATCACGCCTTTTTTTCCCAGCGCCCCGTGGCATTTTGCTGCCAATAGGTGGCCTCAATCTCAGTGGCCTTTGCCGCTTTCCATTGTTCACGAGCTCGCTTTAAATCTGCCTCGTTGTTTCCATTAAAAATATACACCAGGCGCTCATAACCTTGGTGCACCGTGACATCACCGCTATCAATAAAAAAACGTATATGCGCCTTGTTTATATTTTCAGTTTTGTCAGTAATTAAAATGGGTTGGTTTTGAAGTGCATCTTCTGAGAGGGATTCATTTACCAAGCTATGAGGGAGGAAACTATCTGCGCTATACGTCCAAAGCATCGTATCGAGAGCTTCCATTTGCCCCCCCCCATTTGTCTCGACGATAGCACGCCAGCCGCGCTCTAAGCTTTTAGACAAAAGATCAGGTAGGACGCGTTCAAGGGTTGCTTGTTCTAGATGATAAAATAACAACTCCATCAGGTCATACCTCCCCTTTTTCAATCATTATTCGTCTTTATTATCATATGGATTTTTACCCTTGCGCATATGCATACGCACTGGAACGCCCCAAATATCAAATGACTCTCGCAAGCTATTCACCAGATATCTAACATAAGATGTTGGCAGCACTTCTGGGCGCGAACAAAAACAAATGAAGGTTGGCGGGCGTGCATTTGCTTGGGTCATATAGCGCATTCTCAAGCGGCGCCCACTGACTGCGGGCGGTGTATGTCTATCAATTGCATCTCTCAAGAAATGGTTGAGCGCAGATGTGCCAATGCGTTTGTTCCAAGTTTCCTCAACTTCAAATACTGCATCCATCATTTTCTCAACGCCGCGGTTATGCAGAGCCGACACAGGTACAACGGGCACACCTTTGATTTGAGGTAGGAGACGTTCAACACGTTCTCTAATACCTGCTAAGAATTTTGAATTGTCTTTTTGCAAGTCAATTTTATTGACTGCGATAATCAATGCCCGGCCTTCTTCTGCTACAAGGTCACATATGGTTAGGTCTTGTTTTTCTAATGGGCAGTCTGCGTCCAGAAGTAAGATTACAACCTCGGCAAATTTAATGGCGCGTACGGCATCGGAGACAGAAATTTTTTCTGGCCGTTCTTTAATCCGTGCTTTTTTACGAAGGCCTGCTGTGTCAAACAAGCGAACCTTTCGCTCCCCCCAATTGAAATCGACTGAGATTGAATCTCTTGTCAGACCAGCTTCAGGGCCTGTGATCATTCGGTCTTCACCAAGCAACAAATTGACCATGGTGGATTTACCTGCATTTGGCCGACCTACGATGGCAACTTTTAAAGCTCGCTCGCCTTCTTCTTCTTCAAGCAATTCAGCCTGACTTATTTTCCAGGCTTCATACCCTTCAGCCAAAACACTATAGAGCTCGCCGATGCCTTCGCCATGCTCGGCTGAAATGGCAATGGGGTCCCCTAACCCAAGCGCATAGCTATCATAATAGCCTTCATCACCAGAACGACCTTCGCATTTATTCACGATCAACGTCACAGGCTTTCCTGTTTGGCGAGCTAACTCAGCAAAGACTTCGTCAGCCGGTGTCAGCCCAGCGCGCGCGTCAATCAAGAATAGAATAATATCAGCATCAACAATCGCTGCATGAGTTTGGCGGCGCATACGCCCTTCAACGCTTGTGTCCTCGCCCTCTTCAAGGCCGGCTGTGTCGACTAATTTTGCTTTGATATCGCCAAATTCGATCTCAGCTTCACGTCTGTCTCTGGTCATGCCGGGGCGCGGATCAACAAGTGCCAGTCGTTTGCCTGCCAACCGATTGAAAAGGGTCGATTTGCCCACATTTGGGCGTCCCATAATTGCTACTGTAAAAGACATGAGTTTTCTTAAAACCTAATTTTATGCACAGTTTACGTATGGCTCTTCTTTTCACTCTAGATTTATCAAGAGCAATTGACTGAGAGACAGTGTGTGCTTTTTTGTTTTTTAAAAAGCAAAACAGGCTGTAAGAACAGCCTGTAACTTAATTCCTAAACCAATTTAAAAAAAGATCACCCTAAATAATCAATAGGAGAAACTTAACTTTTATCTTAGGGCTAATAATTTTGCTTTGTCTGTTAAAAGGAACATACGACCACCAGCTACAACTGGTGCAATGGTCATTTTACTTCCTATATTTTTCTTAACTGTTACTGAGCCTAACTTACCATTGACACCAACGAGCATGCCTTTGGTTGAGACCAACCATAATTGTCCACCTGCTAAAACAGGGCCGCTCCAACGACCACCACCTGGTAATTTAGCCCGCCATAGAAGCTTTCCGCTTTTCGCTGTTAAAGCCATCAACTCACCACCAACATCAACAACATAAACCGTATTGCCAGCAACCCATGGTGCTTGCACGCCTTGAATGTTGTGAGACCAGAGACGTTCCCCTGTTTGTAGCGCTGATGCTGTCATTCTGCCACCATGGCCAACGGCGTAAACAATGTTGTTGGAAATAACCGGGCGTGAGGCGTTGCGCAATGCAGATAGAGAATTTCCTCTTTGTGCACGTGATAAAGTTTCTGTCCAAACTGGCGTTCCAGATTCTACATCAAAGGCAACCACTTCGCCTGATGGATAAGGAGCTACAACAATGCTTCCTGAAACGGCTGGTGAGGCATTCGTTAATAGAGAGGCTGATTCTGGCAAACCTTGATAGCGCCACAGTACGGAACCATCTTCAGCATTAAGACAGATAAAGCTACCTAATGCTGTTGTCGTAAATACTTTGCCGTTTGTTGCTGTTGGAGAGGCTCTCACCGGTTCGCCAATTGACTGAACCCAAATTTCTTTACCAGTGCTTGGGTTTAGAGCATGGACTTTACCAAAGCCTGTTGCGACATACAGCCGACCACCATCAATAGCAAGACCGCCGCCATAGCCTTCATAGTCGTTTTCTTGGCCAGGAGTCATTTTTGCACGCCAAATGAGAGAGCCACTTGATTGAGAAAAAGCGCTTACTTTGCCGCGAGCATCTAATGTGAAAACTCGGCCACCATAAACAATTGGGCTTGCAACAACTCGGCTTCTTTTGTTTGAGCCACGGCCTGCATCAGCATTCCAACTTCTTGCAACCGCATTAGAAAAAGCCAAATGTCCCGGTGCGTTGCTTGCCAAGCCGCCAGGCTGTGTCCATTCACTATTGGCTGTGATAACAGGTAGCGCGGTGATTGCTGTGGCCGCGCCAACATCAAGTTCCGGCGCCCCGCCGCGCTTTGCGCTCATGACTGGGATACGTTCACCAGGTAATTTTGGTTCTGGCTTTTTAAATGGATTTTCAAATTTTGGTAATGAAATATCTGGCAGCTCTGGTGAATCCATACCCGTCAGATCTTCCATAGTGCTGCAACCGCTGAGAAGTGATACCCCCAAAGTGGCAACGCAAAGTTTCATTAATAGCTCTTTAGGCGCTACTAATCCTTTATTGACAAACCCCATTTTGCCTGCTGCTAAATTTCTTAAGTTTATGATCATCGCCATTCAGAAGAAGTCCCAGTTTTTTCCGCCCTCCTCAAGTTTGAGGTCAAGCTAAGAAAGTTCATCTCATAAGAAGTTCACGCAACAAAACAAATATCAAATCAGTTTTTTAGTTTATCATGATTTCTGAATGTCTTTGATTTTTAGACATTCAGCTCACTTAACAATCCCCAATAAACCTTCGTTTTTCATACATTTAAACGTTAGCAGCTGGATTTCTTGATGAAAACAACTGTCTTAGCTAAGTTCAACACATTAACTTACTTTTGTGCTTGGCGAGTTGCTATGACGTCAATCATAATTTGTGCACGTCTCTTTAGAGCACTTGGTGTTGATTTATTCGTTAAAATGTCTGTAAAGCCGGTTTTGGCTAAATCATACTTACCTTCTTTAAAGGCAGCTAGCGCCACAACTTCACTTGCTGTGTTCTGCCAGATGGCCCCTGGTTTGGTAAATTCTCCTAAAGATTTTGACGTTTCTTCATAAGTTGCGTTTTCCAGCTTTAATATAGCCAGATTCAATTTTGCATAATCACGCAAGATTTTGTCAGCACTTGGATTTAAAGTCACTTTTTTATAAAGTATTTCAGCTTCACCAGTTTGACCTTTTGACGCCAAATTTGCAGCCAAGTGCAAGCGAGACATAATCTCATAGCCTTTAGGGCTGTTTTCAATCAAAACTTTAAATTTCTCATCAGCTTTGTCAGTGTCATTTTTTGCGACATCTCTAAGCGCTTGGATGTATTGATCACCAGCGGCTTGACGCTTGCTAACCTGTTGATTTTGCCACCAAATTGAACCTGCAATACCAAGAATTAATACAACGATTGCTCCAATAATGATGGTGCCGTACTTTTCCCATAGCTTTTCCAGACGTTCACGTCTTAGCTCTTCA